>NC_013526.1:600000-900000 GCF_000025005.1 Thermobaculum terrenum ATCC BAA-798 | reverse complement strand
GGGTACCGTGTGCTGGAGGTGAGGCCGGTGGTGTGGAGGGGCTTGGAGTACGCGTGGGCCCGGCACATGACGCCGTACGGGCTGGCGGAGAGCGGGTGGAAGTTGGAGGGGGAGGAGCTGGAGGTGAGGGTGGTGGTGCCTGCCGGGTGCAGGGCGAGGGTGAGCCTGCCCGGGGGAGGGGAGCAGGAGGTGGGCAGCGGGGAGCATGTGTGGAGGTACAGCTACCGGTTGCCTCGTGGGCCCAGGGTGACGCTGGACAGTGCTGTGAGGGAGGTGAGGGAGGACGAGGAGGCCTGGGAGGTGGTCACTCGATACCTGCCCGAGCTGCTGTCGATGCCCGCCAGGAGGCTGGAGAGGATGGGGAGCTTGAGGGACTTGCTGGCCAGTGCCCTGGCGTTCGGCGACAGGCTCCAGCGCCTGGAGAGGGAGCTGGCCAGGCTCAACAGCGAGCGCGGCTACTAGAGGGGCTGCCTAGGAGAACAGCCAGACCGCAAGCAGCCCCCCAATCAGCACGTTGGCCAGTACGGTGACCGTGAAGATGCGGATGGCGGGCCCACCCACCTCTCGCATCTCCTGGAAGCGGGTGCCCAGCCCTATACCCAGGAACGTCAAGGTGAATAGCCAGGTACGGGCGGCGTTGAGGTTGCCTGTGAAGTCGGCGGCGAACTCCTGCCCGTACCTGCCCTGCCACCAAGTGGACAGCAGGGAGGCCACCAGGAACGCCAGCACGAACTTGGGGAACCTGGCCCACAGCCTGGAGAAAGCCGAGCCTCCCTGCTCCTCGGCGCTCCAGCGGGTCACAGCTATCCCGCCCAGCAGGAGGCAGACCACGCTGATGAGCACATCCCTGCTGAGCTTCACCAGGGAGAAAGCCTTCACGGCCTCCTCGCCCAGGATCGCTGCCGCGGCTGCGCCCGAAGCATCAGCCAGCTCCGAGCCCCCTATCCACGCGCCGCCCACGGTCTGCGAGAGCCCCAAGAAGTGCACCAGCAGGGGCAGCACGAAGATCAGCACCAGGCCGTACAGCACCACGAGCGACACCACATATCCCACCTGTCGTGATTTCGCCCGCACGGTGTTGCCCACCGCTATCGCCGCGGAAACCCCGCACACGGATGCCCCCGCGCCGATCACCGACAAGTATATGGGATCGACCCCCAGGCGCGACCCCACCAGGAAGGTCACCAGGAAGCCGGCAGCTACTATCAGCAGCGCCTCCAGGAAAGCCTTGGGCCCGCTCTTGGCGACGATCGAGAAGGGCAGGTTGGCGCCGAGCAGCACGATCGAGGTCTTGATGAACAGCTCGGTGCGCCCCGATGCCGCCCGCAGCCAGCCCGGCAGCTGCAGGACGTTGCCCAGGACAAGTCCTATCACGAGCGCCCAGAATGGATACTCGAGCCCATATTTCTTGAGCGCTTGCTGGCTGCCCACCACCAGCACGATGAGGGCCAGCAGGAACAGCAGCGTGAAGCCAGCGATGTAGCGACCTAGATCCCCTCCCAAGCTGTGCACAGCTATCCCGGTAAGCACTAATAATGACGCCCACAGCAGCAGGTACTCCCCCCAGTGGCTTGCCAGGTTCGACAGCAGCGGGTTTTGTGGCCAAGGCTGTGGGATAGCGTGCTGCAGGAAGTCCAGTGGCCGGCCTAAGACGTACGCTAGCCACACGATCACCACCAGGAATAACCCCAGGATAACGGACCACCAGTCCTCGGAAAGCCCCTTACGCGCCAGAGTTGACATGCCGTGCCTCCTTGTCAAATACACTAGAGATTAGATAATTACTACTAAAAAAGTAGACAATCGCAGGTTAGCACCCGCCTCGTAGCCGAAGCAACGGCTTCTGCCGTGCTTTGCCTTATACATGTCCCGAGGTTTATGAGAATTCGTGATAGCCGAGTATGGTAGCGGCCTGGCGGGGGTGGTATACTCGAACTGTCCCCTAAAGCTACGGAGGGCCCTATGAGGTACTCTATAGAATCCAGCGGCGAGGCGATAATCCTGCGGGTGCATCCGGACGAGTGGGCGCCAGGGCCCGAGCAGAGGGAGATCCCGGAGGAGCTGGCAGCCCGCTACGTGGACCTGGAGAAGCTGGTGACCTGCTGGCACTGGGTGTACTTCTCCCCGCAGCGCCAGGTGCTAGCTTACCGGGAGCTACAGGAGCTGCTTGCGAGCGACCCCGACCCCACCATCGACTACTACCCGGCGGCGTATCAGCACCTGCACACGTAGGAGGCTAGCTGAGCACTCCCAGCTCCCGCAGGCGTATGCGCGTCGTGGACAGGGATGTCCCGAAGATGTCGGTCAGCACCCCGAGATCTGGGCCGTGCTCCCTCACGGCAAGCAGGAAGGCGCGCGTGGGCATGAGCAGTCTGGAGGCGAACACGTCCGCCTGCCTCTCGGCCGACCGATAGGGCTCCAGCCGCATCCTCCTGGTCAGCACGTTGCCGAGCCGTCGGTAGTCCGCCAGGTGCATCACAGCGTGACCTATCTCGTGGGCGGTGGTGAATCGCGCCCTCGGGCCCTCCTCCAACAGGCTGGCGTACGTCTTGGGGGAGAGCACCAGCCTGGGCGGAGACAGGGGGGTGTCGAACAGCACGTAGGCCTCGATCCCGGGAGGGGTGTCCCCCACGGCGAAGAGCACGCCCTGAGCTCGGGGCAGGTACTCCTGCGCTATCTTGAGCACGTTCACCCTGCCCGGGACGACGAGCCTCTCTGGGCAACACTCGCGCAGGATCTGCGTGGCTATCCCCTCTATCTCTTGCCAGGAACGGGGCGAAGCCCCCAATAGCCTCATGTTCACCGCCTGTAGACAGGTTTACTCCATATTATAAACCAGCTTATGTTAGCTGTGGACCAGGGTCGCCACGCACTCGATGTGGTGGGTCTGGGGGAACATGTCCACCGGGGTGACCTCTACCAGCTGGTAGCCACCATCGCACAGCTTGCGCAGGTCGCGCGCCAGGCTGCCCGGATCGCAGGAGACGTAGACCACCCTAGCTGGGGCCAGCGACACCACGGCCTGGAGAGCCTTGGGGTGGCACCCCACTCTGGGGGGGTCCAGGATCAGCACCTCCGGCTGCTCGGCCATCTCCCCGAGCACCTCCTCGGTCTTGCCCCGGACGTACTCTATGTTGGGCACGCCCTCGATGTTGACCATGGCGTCCGCCACGGCCGCGGCCGACTCCTCTATGGCGATCACCCGGCGCGCCCTGGGTGCGAGCAGCACGGCGAACGTGCCCACGCCGGCATAGGCATCCACCACGACCTCTTCTCCCCTCAGCTGGCACCTCTCGATCACTAGCTGGGCCATCCTCTCCGCCTGCAGCGTGTTGGTCTGGAAGAAGGAGGAGTCGGATATGCGGAACCTGTGCCCCAGCAGCTCCTCGTGGTAGAACCGCTGGCCGGAGGGGATGGAGGGCTCCACGGCGTTGAGGTCGGGGAACACCAGGTATTCGCCCGTGTGGACTCCGTAGCGCACCTGCACCTGATGGTGCCCCGCCGCCTTGCCCTGGAAGGTTCGGAGCGCCTCGTTGATCCAGGGGTGCAGGATGAGGCACCGCTCTATCTGCATGAACCTTCGACCGCTACCGGGCCTGGACACATAGCCCAGCCTGCCCTCCTCATCGATCGAGAAGCGCGCGTGGTTCCTGTAGCCGTAGGGCTGGGGCGAGGGCAATGTGGCCGTCACTGGGGGAGATTCGAACCCACCGCGCTTGGCGAGCTGGTCGATGACCAACTTCCTCTTGAGCTCCAGCTGGTGCTCGTAAGCTATATGCTGCCATTGGCATCCACCGCAGGTGCCGAAGTAGGGGCATGGAGGGTCCACCCTGTTGGGGGAGGCCGTGAGCACCTCCCGCACGCTGCCGGTGGAGTACCTGCGCTTCTTCTGCTCCGGCTGGACCAGCACCTCCTCGCCGGGGATGCCGAAGTCCACGAACCACGTGCGGGAGTCCTGGTGGCCCACCGCGGACCCCTCGGCGCCCATATCCGTCAGCGTCAGCTGCAACAGGTCTTGTCGTGCTTGCTCCGATACCATGGCCTTCAAGTTTATCCGCGCCCGCAAGGCAGCGTCAAGATCGCAGCAAAAAGGTATTGACAAGGGCGAGCAGAGTGGTTATTATCTGTGTAAACCTTTTCATGAAAACGTTTACAGTGCAGGAGGAAAGGTAGATGTCGACGTACAATGGTGTCTCGCGCAGGAAGTTTCTCAAGATGTCCTCGGCCGTAGGGTTGGCGATCGCCTTGGGCGGTGGGTTGTCAGCCTGTGGATCTCCGAGCGCGCCCACTCCCAGCGCCACACAGGTGGGTGGAGGGGCTACCTCGGGTGGATCCAGCCCCGTCAGGCTCGACTTCTGGGACATGGTCTGGGGACCGCCCGAGTACATCCAGACGGCGAAGGATCTCGTCAAGCAGTTCAACGATGAACACAAGAGCATCCAGGTAAATTACCGCTCGATCCCCTGGAACAACTGGTATCAGACCTTTACCACTGCCATCGGTGCTGGCACAGCCCCGGATATCAGCACCGGCGCTGGTTATCAGGCAGTGCAGTTCTATGACTCGGGAGCTATTCTCCCCGTGGATGAGGTGATCGAGGAGTGGCGCAAGAGCGGTGAGCTTGAGGACTTCGTTCCCGGCTCCGTGGATATCCTCAAGTACGATGGCCACTACGTGGCGTTGCCTTGGGCGATCGATATCCGTATCCCTTGGTACCGCACGGATATGTTTGAGAAAGCTGGCGTGAAGGAGCCCACTAACTGGGATGAGCTCCGCGCCGCTCTCAAGCAGCTTACCGGTAACGGCAAGTACGGCATGGTGGCATCCAACGATACAGGCGGCACGCATTACCTGTACTTCTTCATCCTGAACAATGGGGGTGGGATATTCACGAAGGACAGGAAGCTAGACTGGATGAACCCCCGCAACGTGGAGGCGATCAAGTATCTGTCATCGCTTGTCAAGGATGGCTCGGTGTCGCCTGCGAGTGCGGGCTACTCCGGAGACGATGCCAGTAAGGCGTTCGGTAGGGGGGAGGCCGCTCTCAAGATCGATGGTCCGGGCTTTGACCAGGGGTTCCCAGCCGACACCGCTAAGAAGATGGCCATCCTACCTCCTATCAAGGGTCCTCACGGTGACCTGGGTACGGTTTACTGGATCAACAACATCATGCTGTACAAGCAAACTAAGGATCCAGAGGCCACCATGGAGTTCCTCAAGTGGTGGTCCAAGAATCAGAAGCCGCTGTGGACTAAGGGCCACAACGGACAGCTGCCGGCCCGCAAGTCGTTTGCCTCGGATCCCTACTTCAAGAACGATCCCAGGCTTAGCTTCATCAACGATAAATGGGTGCCGGTCGGCAAGACCGTCGCCACCCATGCTCCTTCCATCTTCCCCCAGCTCAACGCTGTGGAGGGTCAGGGGGTCATGCAGACGCTGATACAGGACATCTTGCAGGGGAAGGACCCCGTCGAGTCCATGCAGAAAGCCGAGCCTCAGCTCAAGGCGATAATGGGAGAGTCCTAGCTCAGCAGGGGAGGGGCAACCTTGCCCCTCCCTACAGGTTACTAGAGCTTCAGGGGAGTGCAGGCTATGAGTACCTCAGTTACCAAGCAGGAGGTTTCCACCCTCCTATCTTCCAGAAGGCGAGGCAGGTTGGAGTCTTTGCCCTACCTGCTGGTGTTGCCTTCGTTAGCTCTGATCTGCCTTATAGAGCTATACCCGTTCGTCACCGGGTTCTACTACAGCTTGAAGAGCGGCTCTTTGTTGAACACCGGTGAGTTCGTTGGGCTAGGAAACTACATCAGGCTGTGGTCCATGCCCGACTTCATACACGCTTTGTACTTCAGCGCCCTGTTTGCTTTCTTTGCGGTCTTCGGTAGCTACCTGGTGGGCCTGGGCCTGGCGCTGGTGCTTGCTCGCGACGTGCCCGGTAAGGGCTTCTTCAGGGTGGCCTTGCTCATACCATGGATCATCCCATCGATAGTATCGATCACGAGCTGGCGCTGGCTAATACAGGACCAGCATGGGTCCGTGAACGTCTTCTTGTTGTGGTTTGGTCTGGGCCCCTACTACTTCCTGAGCTCTGAGCACCTGGCGATGCTCTCGGTGATCGTCATCAAGATCTGGCGGAGCTTTCCTTTCATGATGGTGTCACTGATAGCTGCTCTGCAGACGATAGATCAATCTCTGTACGAGGCCGCGGCGATAGACGGTGCAGGTAGGTGGGCCACCTTCAGGTACGTCACTCTGCCGCACATCAAGACCATATCCGTCGTGATGTGGATCCTCATGACCATCTGGAGCGTGAACGACTTCGATACCCCCTGGCTGCTCACTCAGGGAGGTCCTTCCAACGCGACAGAGAACTTGATAGTCCTGGCCTATCGCTATACGTTCGCGGGCAATATGGTGGGTATAGGCACAGCGATAGCGTTCACCATGCTGGTGATATTGGCTGTACTATCCATCCTGATACTGAGATATCAGGAGAGGGAGGATTGATGATGAGGCACAAGAACCGCAGCAGGTGGCTTACGGTAGCCTTGCTGGTGTTGATAACGTTCGTGGTGAACTATCCGATCATCACTATGGTGCTGAACTCGCTGCGAACAACGGACGAGATCCTGTCCTCAAGCAGCATAATACCGGAGCACGTAACGCTACAGAACTACATCAACCTGAACTCCCGTACCAGTTACTGGACGTTCTTCCGGAACAGCCTGATTGTGGCGGGCGTGCAGACCGTGCTGAGCATCATTTTGGCCTCCATGGCCGGCTACGCCCTGTCCAGGTTTCGCTCTCCCATCCTCCGGGGGTATTCTCGCTTGTTGCTGATGGCCCAGATGTTTCCCCTCATTATGGCCCTTATCCCCCTCTTCATACTGTTTCGAAACCTGGGGTTGGTAGATACCTACTGGTCGGTGATTCTGTTGTATACTACAGCCAACCTGCCGTTCGCTACTTGGATGTTCAGAGCGTTCTTTGATTCGATTCCTAGGGAGCTCGAGGAAGCCGCACAGGTGGACGGCTGCTCGAGGATGGGGGTGTTTACCAGGGTGGTGCTGCCGCTCTCGGGACCTGGGACGGCTGCGGTGGCTATATTCACGTTCCTGTTCTCTTATAACGAGTACCTTATAGCCAGTATATTCCTCCGGGACACGTCGAAGATGACCATCCCGGTCGGCATCCAGCTGTTCCAGCAGCAGTATACTTCTGACTGGGGGAGCCTGATGGCGTCGGCCACCCTGGCCATGCTGCCCACCCTCGTGCTCTTCCCGTTCGTGCAGAGGTATATGATATACGGGGCGGTGGCTGGCTCCGTGAAGGGGTGATCCGAAGTCTACGTAGAAAGGAGATGAGTTGGGTATGAGCAAGGTGAGGGTTGGTTTGATAGGCCTGGGGGAGGTGGCCCAGATCATCCACCTGCCCGTGCTGGAGAGCCTGGCGGACAGGTACGAGGTGCGGGCGATCTGCGATGTGTCCCAGGGCTTGGTGAAGGCTATGGGAGACAGGTACGGCGTGGAGGGGAGGTACACCGACTACAGAGAGCTGGTGCGGCGGGATGACCTGGATGCGGTGATGGTGCTCAGCAGCGATGAGTACCACACGGATGCGGTGCTCGCGGCGCTGCGCGAGGGCAAGCACGTGTTCGTGGAGAAGCCGATGTGCCTGACGCTGCGGGAGGCTGAGCAGATCATCCAGGAGAGGGACCGCAGCAGCAGGCAGGTCATGGTGGGGTACATGCGCAGGTACGCCCCGGCCTTCCTGGAGGGCTGCCAGAGGGTGAGGCAGCTGGATAGCATAGAGTACGTACGGGTGAGGGACATCATAGGTGAGAACAGGTTGATCATCGAGCAGTCCTCCAGGGTCCTCAGGTACGATGACGTGCCCCGCGAGCTGGTGGAGGATCGGAGACGCAGGGGCGAGGAGATGGTGAGCGAGGCCGTGGGCGAGGGCTGGCGGGAGCTGTACGGCACCTACAGGCTGCTCTGCGGGCTGTCCAGCCACGATCTCTCGGCGATGAGGGAGCTGGTGGGGATGCCCAAGAGGGTCGTTGGCGCCGCCAGCTGGAGAGGCGGCCGGAGGATAGTGGCGACGCTGGAGTTCGAGGGCTACGTGGGCATGTTCGAGACCATGGTGGACGAGCAGAGGAGGTTCGACGCCCACCTCGAGGTGTACGGGCCAAGGGAGAGCATCAGGGTGCAGTACGACACGCCCTACATCCGTCACCTGCCCACCAGGCTGATCCTCTGCAAGACGGAGGGGGATGAGTACAGGGAGGAGGTGGTAAGGCCCACCTTCAAGGACCCTTACACCTGTGAGATGGAGTACTTCTATGAGGTGGTCAGGCGCAACGAGACCCCCAAGACCTCTCCAGAGGACTTCTGCCAGGACCTGCAACTCTTCCAGCAGATCATCCAGGCCATAAGGCAGGGAGGCGCTTGCTAGCTCCACATCCTGTATATTTGCTAGAGATCATATATGCGGGGTGTGGGCTTTGACTACGATTCACGACGTCGCCCGAAGGGCAGGAGTATCGATAGCTACCGTCTCCAGGGTCATCAATAATGTGCAGCCGATAGATCCCGAGACGGCACAGAGGGTGAGGGCAGCGATCGAGGAGCTGGACTACCACCCGAACTACGTGGCGCGGGGCCTGCGGAGGAGGAGCACCCGCAGCCTCGGCCTCATCGTGTCGGACAACTCCAACCCGTTCTTCGCCGAGGTCGCCCGCGCCGTGGAGGATGCGGGCTACGAGGCGGGCTACAGCGTGATCCTGTGTAACTCCGACCTGTCAACCGAGAAGCAGGAGAGGTACATAGACGTGCTGATCTCCAGGCGGGTGGACGGCATAGTGCTGATGTCGGCTCCCGGTTCCGACGTGAAGGCGCTGGTGGAGCGCATCTCCCACGCCGACATCCCCCTGGTGATCGCCAACAACGAGGTGCCCGACCTGGGAGTGGATGAGGTGCAGGTCGCCTTCCACGAGGGCGGCTACACCGCCGGCAGGTACCTGCTGGATCTTGGTCACAGGTCGATAGCTTACATAGGGTTCTTCTCCGAGCAGGTAAGGGGGCACACCGCGAGGGCTCAGGGGTTCATGCGTGCCCTGTCGGAGGCGGGGATCGAGCTGGCCTCCTCGCGCATCGCCTACGGCAGGGGCAGGTACCAGGACGGCAGGGCTGCGGCGGCGGAGCTCCTGGGCAGGGGAGTGCAGATGACCGCGGTGTTCGTGTTCGACGACCTGATGGCGATGGGGGTGATCAAGGAGCTGCAGGCCAGGGGGCTGTCGGTTCCTGGGGATGTATCGGTGGTGGGCTTCGACAACATCGTGTACTCGGAGGCCACCACCCCGGCCATCACGACGGTAGCCCAGCCCATAGCTCGGATAGGACACGAATGCGTGCGCCTGTTGCTGGAGAGGATAGAGCATCCGGAGATGGAGCCTCGCCAGGTCCTGCTACCCACCGAGCTGGTGGAGCGCGAGAGCTGCCGGCGGCTCGACTAAGGGAGGCGTCCCCTCGCCCGCATCGCCCGGGCGTGCTCGGACAGGACCGCCGCGGTGCTGCTGGGGTAGACCACCCTGAAGCCGTCGTAGTCGGGGTACAGGGTGCCGTCGTCCTGGATGCCCGTGAGCAGCCAGAACTGATCGCCGCTGCCCGCTTCCTCGTACACTATCTGGGTCCATGTGCGGTACACCTCGTCGCGCGTGGCCTTGTCGCGGTAGCCGAACTCCTCCAGCACCACCGGCTTCCTGCCGCGCGCGTCCCTGATGTGGTCGCGTATCCAGTCGGAGCACCAGTCTAGGTCCTTCCCCCAGTGGTCGGGGTAGAGGTGGAACGTGGCGTAGTCCACGTTCGGCAGCTCCAGGAGGGACTCCCAGTCTACTCCCTGGGAGCCGTTGCGCGTCCAGTCCGTCCTGCCGGTCTGCCGGTAGAAGCCCTCATCGCCTACCGCCACTAGGTGGTGCCTGTCCAGGCGCTTGATGAAGGTGCTCATCTCATCGACCCACTTGCGGAGAGTCAGCCCTGAGACGTCGGACTGGCAGCGCGGCTCGTTGGCCAGCTCCCAGGCCATGATCGTAGGGTCGTCCATGTAGCGCACGCCCGTGTAGCGGTTGCGCCTCCGCAGGAAGTGCTCGACGTAGGCCTTGTAGGCTATCCTGATCTCTGGGTTGGTGTAGAACTCGTCGTGGCTGGAGCCACCGAACCATCGTACGTACTGCTCCATGCCCCCGAAGTCGGGCCAGTTGTTGGTGAGGGCTATCACCAGCTTGAGGCCATAGCGCCGCGCCCGCCACACCGTGTAGTCTATGCGCTCGTAGCCTTCCTCCGGGTAGGTGTAGGGCTCGGGTTGCAGGACGAAGCCGTCCGCGGGCTGGCCGTCGATGAACCCCCAGCACCTCAGCAAGCTGAGCCCCATGGCGGCGGCATCGTGCAGGACGTCGTCTATCATCCGGTGGCTCTTGTAATGCATGTAGTAGTTGTTGGTGCCGGCGAAGTAGAAGGGCCTGCCTCCAAGGAAGAAGCGGTCGCCAACCACCCGCACGAAGCCTCTACCCCTACCCAGTTGGTGGCCTCGCCTGGCCCGGCCGCTCCCGACCGGGAGCAGCGCGCCGGCTCCCAGGAACGCAGCTCCCGCGATGAACTCTCTCCTGCCGATCTTCCTGTTCATCATCGCCTTGCCTCCCTTGGGTTCGCGGTTGACTGGCAGCAATTATCGCGCCAACGTCTGCTCGCTGCTCCTATCTGTTGCAGGCAATTATCTTGGGGTCGCCGTGCACGAGCTCTCCACCCTTGATCGTGGCCAACACCCGGAGGCCTTCGCTCCCCTCGCGCAGCACCACCAGGTCGGCAGGAGCTCCCGGGCGCAGCGTGCCCAGGGGCCAGAGGCCGAGCAGCTCGGCGGGCAGGGTGGAGGCCCTGCGCCAGGCGTCCGCACGGGCGCACAGGCCGACGGCCACCAGGTGGTTGATCGCCTGCAGCTGCGTGCGGGTCGCCCCCGCCAGGAGCGAGGGGTTGCTCGCCAGCTGCAGCCTCCCGTCGGGCGTCAGGAGCACATCTCCTCCCACGCTGCTCGTGTACCTGCCGGGCGGCAGGCCGGCCAGCGGGGCGAGGTCGCTCACGAGCACGGCCCTGCGGCCCTTCGCCCTCAGCAACACCTTGATGAAGGCGTCCGGCAGGTGGAGGCCATCTGCTATGAAGCTGGCCCACAGCTCGTCGCAGGCCAGCTGCTCCCAGATGTAGTTCGGGTGCCTAGGGAGCATCGGGTGAGCGCCGTTGCCCAGGTGGGTCGACAGGCGAGCGCCAGCCGCGACCGCCCGCTGGATCTGCTCGGGGGAGGCCGAGGTGTGCCCTATGGCCACGATTACCCCATCAGCGGCGCACCTGGCTATGAACTCCTGGGAGCCCGGCCACTCCGGGGAGAGGGTGTGGAGCCTGATGGCTCCCTCGGCGGCCCGCTGCCAGCGGGCGAACGCCTCCCAGTCGGGAGGGCGGACCCAGCGAGGGTCGTGGGCCCCCCTTGGTCCCTCCTCGGGAGATATGAACGGGCCCTCCAGGTGCACCCCGATGAGGGCTCCCGCGAACGGCCCGGGAGTCGCCCTGGCCCTGGCTATCACCGCCAGCAGTTGCTCCAGCGCGTCGTCCGAGTTCGTGATGACCGTGGGCAGGAAGGACGTTACGCCCCAAGCCGCCAGCTGCCCAGCCAGGGCGTGCAGGTCGTCGGGGGTGAGGTCGGGGGAGTTGAGGTCGATCCCCCCGTAGCCGTTGACCTGCAGGTCCACCAGCCCGGGCGCGATGAGCAGCTCCTCGGGCGCCCCCTCCGTGGGGGAGAGGGCAACGATCCTGCCATGCGCGATCTCGAGCTCCACTCCCCGTCCCCACAGCAGGTGCACACCGCGCAGCCTGTCTACCCGCATCCCCTCAGCCTCCCCACGAGCCTGTGTCCAGGTACAGGATGCTGTTCGGATGCCGCCGCAGGATCGATGCGGGGCAGCTGGGAGACACCTCCCCCCACAGCGCCCTCTGGACCGCTTGCCTCTTCCTGTGGCCCGGCACCACGCAGAAGATCCTGCGGGCGGCCATCAGCGCCGGTACCGTGAGCGTGAGCGCCCTCTCGGGGACCTCCGGGAGGCTGGCGAACGTGCCGTCGTTGACCTGCTGCTGCCTGCTCTCGGGGTCGAGACGCACCACCTTCATCAGCCGCGAGTCCTGGAAGTCGGCCTCGCCCGGCTCGTTGAAGGCGATGTGCCCGTTCTCCCCTATCCCCATGCAGGCTATATCTATGGGGGACTCGGCGATGAGCTGGGAGTAGCGGCGGCATTCCTCCGCGGGGTGAGCTGAGCCGTCTATCAGGTGGACCTCGCCGGGCCGCACGATCGCCAGCAGCTCCCGGCACAGCAGCCCTCCGAGGCTGCCCGGCGATCCCGCGGACAGCCCCACGTACTCGTCCATGTGGAAGGCCACCACCCTGTCCCAGTCTATCCCCTGGGCCCGCGAGAGCTCCCTCCACATCTCCCGCTGCGACGGGGCGGACGCGAACACCACCCTCGCCCTGGCCTGGCGGGCGAGCAGCGCTCTCAGCTCGCTCGCCACCGCCCTGCCGGCCGCTATCCCCAGCTGCCTCTCGTCCTTGTACACCAGGACCCGCAGGGCGTCCACGGTCAGCGACCTGATGGGCCTGGGATCCTCACCGATGACCATAAGACCTCCAGCTCGCCTCGTACGCCCTTAGTATAACCCCACCGACGGCGTGACGTATAATGGAGGGACCATGGAAGACCCCTGCAAATCCCTGCCAGCTGAGTTCCTGCGCAGGCTCGAGCGGATAGTGCCCGACCACCGATACCCGGAGGTGCTGGAGGCCCTGTGCGAGCCCAGGGTGGTTGCCCTGCGAGTCAATCCTCTCAGGGCGGATCGACGGGAAGTGGTGGCGGAGCTTGAGGCCGAGGGATTCGCCCTCGAGCCGGTGAGCTGGTACGCGGACGCCTTCATCCTCAGGACCGGGACTAAGCGCGAGCTGATGGCCACCGCGGCCTACGCCGAGGGGAAGATCTACCTGCAGGACCTCGCGAGCATGGTGCCCGTGCTGGTGCTCGCTCCCAGGCCAGGGGAAAGGGTGCTGGATCTGGCTGCGGCTCCCGGGAGCAAGACCACCCAGATGGCCGCGCTGATGGGCAACTCTGGGGAGATCGTGGCCAACGACGTGAGCCCCGCTCGGAGGTTCAAGCTGGTGGCCAACCTGCGGCAACAGGGCGTGAGCATAGCCAGGGTGACAGCCATCCGGGGGGAGGTGCTGTGGCGGTCGTATCCCGAGGAGTTCGATCGCACGCTGCTCGATGCTCCCTGCAGCATGGAGGGGATGTTCAATTGCTCGGATCCTGCCACCTACGAGCACTGGTCGCCCCGCAAGGTCAAGGTGCTGGCCCGAAGGCAGGCGCACCTGCTCAGGTCCGCCGTCTCTGCCACCAGGGTGGGAGGGGTGATAGTCTACTCCACCTGCACCCTCTCCCCGGAGGAGAACGAGGGGGTAGTGGATTGGCTGCTCCACAAGGAGGGAGACGCGGTCGAGCTGGAGCCCGTGGAGCTGCCGGGGCTGGAGCTGTGGCCGGGGCTGGCGAGTTGGCAGGGGAGAAGCTTCGATCCCAGGGTGTCTCTCACCGCCAGGATATTGCCCTCGCGCCTCATGGAGGGATTCTTCGTAGCCAGGATCAGGAAGGTGAGGTCGAACCTGCCAGCTCGGGGGGCCTAGGAGCGCCAGACGAGGTAGTCCCTCACAACCTCCCCAATGACCCTCATCGACTCGGTGGCCCACGGGTGCCGTGGGCTGGGGCTGCCCTCTATGGTGATGAGGGCCTTCCACAGCGTCCATCCCATGCCCCTTAGCCAGGTGCCGTCGTCCAACCCCATGGCGGAGACAAAGGCCTCCCGGCTGTCCCCGGAGAATAAGGTCCAGGCTACGGCCAGGTCGCAGGCCGGATCCCCTACCGCTGAGCAGCCGAAGTCTATGACGGCGTGCAGCACGCCGTGCCTGACGATCAGGTTCTGGGCCGTCACGTCGCCGTGCACCCATACCGGCTCGTGTGGCCAGCGGGTAGCGACCGCTGCCTCCCAGATCTCGGTCACTAGTTGGCCCTCCACCAAGTTGCCCAGGGCGGCTACTGCCCGCCGTGTCTCGTGACCGTACACCTCCAGGTGTCCGCCCCGATACCAGCTATGGGGTCCGGCCAGCGGGCCGCCGGTGGTGTCCGCCGCCTGCAGCGCTCGGAGGAAACCGGCCAGGTCGAGCGCGAGCTGCGCCATGCTCGCTACCTTCCCAGTGGTGGCGGGCTCGCCCGCTATCCAGCGGTAGATTGACCAGTGCCAGGGGTAGCCCTCGCCGGGCGCGCCCATGGCCACGGGCTGAGGTATCTCCAGCGGCAGCTGGGGTGCCAGCTTGGGCAACCACTCCTGCTCCTTGGGCACCTGGGGTGCGTAGCCCTCGCCGCTGGGCATGCGGATGAGTAGGTCATCTCCCAGCCGGAACGTGCGGTTGTCCCAGCCACTCTGCCTCACCGGCCGCACCGGTAGCTCCGCCCACTGCGGGAACTGTGAGCGCACCAGCTTCTGAGCCAGCTCCGGGGTGATGTCCTCTCTAGATATGGTGAGATCCTGCGCCCTGCCTAGCTGCATATGTAGCATTGTAGCAGCCTGCGGGGATGCGGCGCATCACGACCCCAACCAACGCTTACAGTAGCTATCCAGGTCGTACTTCCTGCGTATACCCTCGGCGCTCATGTAGCGTATCTTCCCAAAGACCGGACGCTCCTTCCATGGGTGGTCGTGCAGGCCGCCGATGGACCAGAGTATGCCCGCGTAGCCGTTGGGGTCCCCGCCGTCCACGGAGTACTTATCGTTGAGGTACACGCACATCTCCACCGCCTCCTCAGGGGAGCGGGACCACTCTAGCATCTTCTTCGCCCAGTACATGCGCATGTAGCCGTGGATCTTGCCGACCCTTCGAAGCTGCGTCTGGGCTGCGTTCCATGCCCGATCGTGTGTCCTGGCCTCCTCCCATTCCTGGAGGCTGTAGGTGAACTCTCTGGGATCTTCCCTATGCGCCTCCAGCGTCTGCCGCCCCCATTCCGGAGCCCCTTGCAGGCTCTTGTAGTGGGGGTTGTGCAGGCAGAAGTTGTCCGAGAGCTCCTTGCGGACTATCATCTCTTCCAGCAGCGCGTTCATGCCATCGTAGGCCGAGGGCTGGCCCGAGTGCTCGGCCAGCTTGGCCCTCTCCAGCAACAGGGGTGGCCGTCCAACGGCCTCGATCACCTGCAGCGCCACCCGTAGGCTGGAGATATGCCCGAGGTGCAGCCAGGGACTGAGGTCGCTCTGGAAATCCCGCCCGACGTCGTTGCGCAGCAGCGCGTAGTACTCCAGCTTCTCGTCGATGAACTTCTGCAGGTGTCGCCGGGCGGCCTTCTCTCCAGGGGGGTGTGCTATCCGGATGCCGCAGGCCGGCAAGCCGTGCACTATGTCCCTAGCCTGCTCGAAGCTCAGCGTCTCCAGGTGATCGGCGAGGCTGTAGGGGTGGCGGACGATTCGGGGAGGAGCCTCTAGGTATCGCCCCAGCAGCTTGTGCACCTTGGACCTCATGGTGTGGGCGGCCACCTCCTGCTTGTCGGACACCTCCCAGGCGGGGATCACGTTGTGGGCGTCTACGACGTGTGTGGACCCCTCGAACTCCCTTGCCAGCAGCTCGGCACGGGCGCGTGCCCCGCGCAGGGGGCTGAAGTCCAGGTAGACGCTGGCGGCATCCAGCTCTCGCAGAGTTGCCAGGGTGGTTCTGGAGGGCGAACCCTGCCGCAGTACCCAAGCTATGCCCAGCTCCTGCAGCCTGCGAGATACCTCCTCCAGCCCGTCCAGCATGAACAGGAAGTGCTCGCGAGACCTGCCACCGGGGCGTTCCCGCAGGACGAACAGCACCACGAGCGGTAGCCTGCGCTCCAGGGCCTCCCGCTGCGCCAGCAGGAGCGCGAAGTTGTCATCCACCCTCTGGTCGCGGCTCATCACGTAGACCATGCAAGAGCCCTTCCTGGGCTTTTGAGCGAGCGTCATGCACCTGGTAGCAAGTGTTGCGTCATCCACTACCTAGAGGTTATACGAGCCGGCTCAGGATAGCAAATGCCCGCCTACTGCTGCAAGCTCCTGAGGCGCTCCAGCTCAGCGCTCACGCGCGCCATCTCCTCGCCGCCGGACATCATGGCCTCGAGCTGTGCTGGGTCTACCTCTCGCCGTGTGTACGTCCCCATGCTCCGACCCCGGTTGAGGATGGTGAAGCGGTCCCCAACCGCGTAGGCGTGGTGCACGTTGTGGGTGATGAACACTATCCCCACCCCTCGTTGCCTGGCCTGGACTATGTAGCGGAGCACGATCTCCGCCTCGCGCACGCCCAGCGCCGAGGTGGGCTCGTCCAGCAGGAGCACCCGAGCTCCGAAGTGTATGGCTCGGGCTATCGCAAGTGATTGCCGCTCTCCGCCAGAGAGCGTGCCCACCGGCTGGGACGGGTCTCTGATGCTTATGCCTATCTTCTCCAGCTCCTCCCGGGCGACCCTGTCGGCGTACCTGAAGTCGAACCATCTGATCGGCCCGAAGCCCTTGGTGGGCTCCCTACCCAGGAAGAAGTTGCGCGTGATGCTCATCAGGGGCACCACCGCGAGGTCCTGGTACACGGTGGCTATGCCCTTGGACAGGGCATCTCGGGGCGAGCCCAGGCGCACTTCCTGCCCGTCGAGCAGCAGCCTGCCCTCGTCGGGTTGGTGCACTCCCGAGAGGATCTTGATCAGGGTGGACTTGCCTGCGCCGTTGTCTCCCAGTAGGCACATCACCTCTCCAGCCGCGACCTGCATCGAGACCTCCTGCAGTGCCGTCACGGATCCGAAGTACTTGGATACCCTGTCGACCTCCATGATGGCTTGCGAGCTCATCAGTGTGCCTCCGAAGCTGCCCATCTGCGCACGAACCGGTTGAACAGCACGGCCCCAACGAGCATGGCCCCTAGGAACACCTGGAACCAGTCGGTGTTGATGCCGGTGAAGAATATCCCCTGGCTGACCATCCCGAAGATGAGGGCTCCCAGCGCCGCTCCCACCGCGGATCCATAACCCCCCGTCAGGAGGGTACCTCCTATCACGCTGGCGGCTATCGCCTGGAACTCCAGGCTGGTGCCCCGTAGGACGTCGGCCGACCCGTACCTCAGCACCTGGATAATAGCCAGCAGCGCCGCGGACGTCGAGGTGGCCATGAACAGAGCGATCTTGACCCTGGCCACGGGCACGCCCACGTTGCGGGCAGCCACGGGGTCGCCACCGGAGCCGAATATCCAGTTACCGAAGGGGGTGCGTTGTAGCACCCAGGTGGCGGCGAGGGTCACGATCAGCCACCAGAAGATCGAGGCGGGTACACCCCAGGGCGTGCCGGTGAAAGCTTTGACCAGGGAGTTGCTTCCCACCTCCGCAGACACGCCGGAGACGACGGTCACGCCCGTCAGCAGCCTGGTGAAGCCCAGGGTAGCTCCCCTCAGCACGAACATGGTGCCCAGGGTTATGATGAAGGACGGCAGGCCGGTCCTGATCACCAGGTAGCCGTTGATGTAGCCGAGGAGCATGGCCACTCCCAGGGTGACGAGCAGCGCCGCCCACAGAGGCCAGCCGTACTTGGTGACGAGGATGGCCAGCAGCACGCCGGATGCGCCCACCATAGCCCCCACGGACAGGTCGAACTCCCCTGCGATCATCAGCAGCGCCACGGGCACGGTCACCAGCCCCAGTTGTGCTGCCACCTCCAGGTAGTTGAGGGTGCCCTCTCTGGTGAGGAACCCCCTGTTGCCCGCCACCAGCGAGAAGATGGCGAACACGAGCACGAGGCCGGCCACCGCTCCCAGCTCCGGCCTGGCCATGACCCTGCGAGCGATGCGTAGCCCGTGAGCGTATCTCTCGACCTGCTTGGTGGTTGCCTCCATGCCCCTACCTTATGCCCTGCTTGCTGAGCTCGATGACTCTTGCGGCGTTCTCCTTCGTGACGAACGCCGGGCCGGTCATCACCTGCCCCGTGGGGATTACCTGGTACTCGGCGTACTTGGTAAGGAACACGATCGGCAGGTACCCCTGCAGGTACTGCTGCTGATCTATCGCGAACAGCATCTTGCCGTCGGCTATCGCTTGCAGCACATCCGGTGACAGGTCGAAGGTGGCCAGCTTGATCTTGTCGTTGGGCCCGCCGGAGCCCAGCGCGGCCAGGGTGGGCGTGGATCCCAGCGGTCCCAGCGTCAGGATGCCGTTGATGCCCGGGTTCTGGGCTATGGCGGTCTTGATCTTGTTCTGGGCATCGGTGGGGTTGGACACCTCCACCCCGACGACCTTGACGTTGCCTCCGAGCCCTTTCTTGAAGCCGTCGCAGCGCTGGTCAAGGCCCACGTTGCCTACCTCGTGGTTGATGCAGAGCGCGGATGTAACCCCTGCCTTCTTCATCTGCTCGCCGGCGCCTACCCCCGCCTCGAACTCCGACTGCCCTATATGCACCAGCGCTCCGAACTGTTTGCTGACGTCGGCTCCGGAGTTGATGGACACCACGGGTATGCCGGCCTGGACGGCCTTGGTGATGGAGTCCCGCAGCGCGTCAGCGTCGGGGATGGACACCACCAGCCCGTCGGGCTTGGAAGCCACCACGGCGTCTATGAGCTGGCTCATCTTGACCATGTCGAAGGTCTCGGGAGCCCTGTACTCCACCTTCACGCCCATCTCCTTGGCGGCGTCGTCCACTCCTCGCTTCACCACCGACCAAAACGGGTCCGCGGCCGTGCCGTGTGTGACCACCACTATGCGTATGTTGCTGCGGCTCTTCCCCGTGCTGGGTTGGCTGGCCGGGGTGTTGGTGCTGGAGGTGATCGTGGTCGAGATCGCGGATGGTGTCCCGCTCACCCCTCCTCCGCAGCCGGCCAGCACGAGCATGGCGATCAGACATAGGATGCCGTATAGCTTGCGCTTCTTCAATGCCTTACCTCCCTCTGCGTCCGAAGTTATAACCCCTCGCGGCGGGTATGATAACACCTCACGGGATATTGTCAATAGCCGTAGCGTCTGTACCTTCCCAGGGGTAGCCGTTGCAAAAACCCGCCCCTTTGATCCATACTTTTGGAGGGATTCATCGTCTCTCATCATCAATCTCTAGGAGGTGTGCATGTTGTCTCAAGCTATAGCACCCAGAAGGACCCTCGTGGACGCCCTGCTCCAGGGCAGCAGCCTCCTCTATCACCTGTTGGTGGTGGTGGCCGGCAGCCTGTTGATGGCGGCGCTCGCGCAGGTCTCGATCCCGCTGCCCTTCACGCCCGTGCCCATAACGGGGCAGACGTACGGCGTGCTGTTGATAGGTACGCTGCTGGGCAGCCGCAGGGGAGCCCTGAGCATGCTGCTCTACATAATAGAGGGAGGCATGGGCCTGCCCTTCTTTGCTCAGGGGGCTTCGGGCTGGGCGAAGCTGCTGGGGCCGACCGGGGGCTACCTGGTGGGCTTCGTCCTGGCGGCCTACGTCATCGGCTGGATGGCCGAGCGTGGGATGGACCGCAGGATGTGGACCGCGCTGGTGCCGATGTTGGTCGGCGAGGTGATCATCTTCGCCTGCGGTGTGTCCTGGCTGGCGCACTTCGTGGGCTGGGATAAGGCCCTGCCGCTGGGGCTCTACCCGTTCATCCCGGGCGATGTCATCAAGACCCTGTTGGCGGCGCTGACCCTGCCAGCGGGCTGGAAGCTGCTTGGTCTCTGGGGGCGGGAGTAGCTCCCGCCCTACCTCTTGCTGGGGTCGTACCTCTCGCCGCGGGCGTTGACCCTCACGAACGGGGGCTCGACCCCCTGCTCCACCAGCTTGCCGTACCTGTGGGGGCGGCGGAAGGCGTTGTTCCACACCTCGCGCTCCCGATACTCCCGGATCTCGTCCAGGTCGAACTGCGCCAGGTACACCCCCTCGGCCTCGCCCGCCAGGACCACCGTCGTGTCCTGGGATCGCCCATGCGCATCGAAGGCCACAGGATGGTAGGCACACGAGTGCCCGTTCATCTGCGGGGCCGCGTAGTTGGCCATCGCCACGGCGACCGAGTTCTCGAACGCCCTCACCTTGAACTGTGACAGCCTGTGCTCCTCCAGGTCGCAGGCGTTGGGGGTGAGGATCACCTCGGCGCCCTCGATCATCAGGATGCGCGCGCTCTCGGGAAACTCCCGGTCGTAGCAGATCATGGCTCCCAGCCTGACCTCACCCTCCCTCGTCTCGAGGTCGCATGCGTAGAAGCCCTCGCCAGGGGTGGTGCACCACTCGGGGAGCCCGAAGTCGCAGGTGTGCACCTTCGCGTAGGTCATCAGGATCTCGCCTCGTCGGTCTATGATCGACACGACGTTGCGGGGGGCGGGCTCCCATGCCTGCAGGTAGGTGAGCGCTATCGCCATGTCGAGCTCCTTGGCCAACTGCCTGAAGTGCCGCACGAAGGGGGAGTCCTCCGTCACCGCCAGCGACTGCCAGCGCCTTATGTGCTCCGCCAGCGCCTCCTCGGGATCCTGGCTGCCCGCCGTCCAATAGCGGGGTGCCCTCCACACGTCGTGCATGACGTTGACCTGCTGCTGGCCTTGGGGCAGCGGGGGACGGCTGAAGGTGTAGCCGATGTTCCACATCTCGGGGAAGAGGGCCAGGTCTGCTCCCATGGCCGCGGCCCGTCGGCAGAAATCCTCGCCCTTGCGCAGGTTGCCCTCCTGGTCCTCCCCGCAGGATGCCATCTGCAGCAGCGCTACTCTCAGGTACATAGCTTCTTCACCATCCTCTCGCGATCCATTCCTCCAGGTAGGGGCGCTCGTTGCCTATGGTGGTGGGGTCGCCGTGGCCAGGCAGCACCTGCGTATCGTCGGGCAGCACGAACAGCTTGTCCTGGATGGAAGCGATGATCTGGTCGAACCTGCGCCTGTCCCCGTAGGTGTTGCCGGGACCTCCGGGGAATAGGGTGTCGCCGGAGAGCAGGTAGCCCGGCGCGTAGAAGCAGACGCTGCCCGGGGTGTGCCCCGGGGTGTGGATCACCCTGAGCGAGAGCGCCCCCACCTCGATCTCCATGCCGTCCTGCAGCTCGATGTCCGGCTTCACCGGCAGCCGGGAGGCGTCCAAGGGGTGCGCGGCCACGGGCACGCCCAGCAGGCGAGCCAGGTCCTCGAGCGCGTCCACGTGGTCCTGGTCGCCGTGGGTGATGAGGATGGAGGACACCTGTACGCCGGTAGCCTCCCGGGCTATGCGGGAGGCGTCGTCCGAGGCGTCCACTACGACGCCCCTGCGCGTCTCCCGGTCCACCACGATGTACACGTTGTTGTCCAGCGGTCCTAGGCGGATGCACCTCACGTCGATCTCCGGCATACAGGTTCCTCTCAGTGCGTGTTTGTGTGTAGTATAGATTATCTCTTTGTCGGAGGTGCAAGAGTCATGCCCACCAACACCTTCCTGGAGGAGGAGATCTACAGCCAGCCCAAGGTGCTCTCCTCACTGCTGGAGTGGGAGCTGGAGAGGGTCGAGGGGATCACGGGCGAGATACCCGAGTTCAACTACGTGGTCATAGCCGCCAGGGGATCGTCCGACCACGCCGCCACGTACGCACAGTACGTGTGGAGCTCGCTCGCGGGCTTCCCCGTGGCCCTGGCCACCCCATCCCTGTACACGCTGTACCAGACGCCCCCCAGGCTGGACGGCGCGCTGGTGGTGGGGGTGTCGCAATCCGGGCAGTCGCCTGACATAGTGGCGGTGCTCGAGGAGGGCAGGCGGCAGGGCCGCCCCACGCTGGCGATCACCAACGCCCCGGACTCGCCGCTGGCGAACACTGCCGACTGGGTGATCCCCATCCACGCCGGACCCGAGAGGAGCGTGGCGGCGACCAAGACCTACACGGCCCAACTGCTGGTGATGGCGCTGCTGGGGGCGCTCTGGAGCGGCAGCCGGACGCACCTGGAGGAGGTCAAGCAGATACCGGCCGCTGTGGCGAGAGCGCTGGAGATCTCCGACGAGGTGTCGCGCCGTGCCGAGCGCTACAGGTTCATGGAGCAGTGCGTGGTGATCGGCAGGGGCTTCAACTACGCTACGGCGTTCGAGCTCGCCCTCAAGCTCAAGGAGCTGACCTACGTGATGGCCACGGCTTACTCCTCGGCAGACTTCCGCCACGGCCCGATAGCGACCGTCCACCAGGGTCTGCCGGTGATAATGATCATGCCCTCTGGCCGGGCGTTCGGCGATGTGCTGGAGCTGGCGCGGGACCTGCACTCCTACGGCGCCGAGCTGCTGGTGATCTCGGACTCGAAGGACGCCAAGGGGTTGGCCAACGTGTACTGCCCGCTGCCCGAAGGCGTGCCCGAGTGGCTGAGCCCGATAGTCTCCATCCTGCCGGGGCAGCTGCTGTCGCTGCACCTGGCACAGGTGAAGGGTCTGGACCCGGACTCCCCAAGGGGCCTGACCAAGGTCACGCGCACCAGGTGATCAGCCCTGCTGGCGGGATCGCATCTCCAGCTCGCGCAGGTAGAAGATCACCTCCTCTATGGCTCCCAGGGGGTCGAAGCGCGCGGTGCCGCCGTCGTCCGTGCTCACCTCCCCGGAGTGCAGCGCTCCCTGGCGGATGGCCCTCACGGCGAACTCTAAGGTGTCGGCGAGCTCCCATAGCTCGGGCAGTTGGTCTCTGGCCATCTTCTTGCTCCATGTAGCTGTTACAGCTTCATGATACTACAGGCGTGCTTTTTGAGGTATCATGGAATAGTAACTATAAATTAGTGACTAATATATAAGAAGTGAGTGTTGGCATGGAGATAGGGATATACACTTTTGGCGAGCGGACCGTTGACCCCGAGACGGGCCAGCTTATATCTCCCCAGGAGCGCATGCGGCGCCTGCTGGAGGAGGTGGAGCTGGCTGACCAGGTGGGTTTGGACGTGTTCGGGGTGGGGGAGCACCATCGGCCGGACTACATCGTCTCCGCGCCCGCGGTGGTGCTGGCGGCCGCGGCGGCCCGCACCCGGCGCATCCGGCTGACCAGCGCCGTGAACGTCCTGAGCTCGGACGATCCGGTGAGGGTGTTCGAGCAGTTCGCGACGCTTGACCTGGTGTCTGGAGGCAGGGCCGAGATCATGGTGGGTAGGGGTTCGTTCGTGGAGTCCTTCCCCCTGTTTGGGTACGACCTGCGGGACTACGATGCCCTGTTTGAGGAGAAGCTGGACCTGCTGCTGCGCCTTCGGAGCTCCGAGAGGGTCACCTGGCGCGGGAAGTTCAGGCCACCCCTGGAGGACCTGGGGGTGTACCCGAGGCCGGTGCAGGATCCTATCCCCGTGTGGGTCGCGGTGGGTGGCACCCCCCAATCGGCCGTGAGGGCGGGCATGCTGGGGCTGCCGATGGCGCTGGGGATCATCGGGGGCATGCCGGAGAGGTTCGCGCCCCTGGTGGAGCTGCACAGGATGGCCGCCAGGCGCGCTGGGCACCCGACGCCCAGGCTCAGCATCAACTCCCACGGCTTCCTGGCGGATAGCTCGCAGGCCGCGGCGGAGATAGCCTTCCCCGCCTTCAAGGCCCAGATGGACCGCATAGGCCGTGAGAGGGGATGGCCGCCGATGACCCGCGAGCAGTTCGAGTTCTCGCGGTCCCTGCGCGGGGCGGACTTCGTGGGGAGCCCCCAGGAGGTGGCCGAGAAGATCCTCTTCCAGCACGAGATCTTCGGGCACGATCGCTTTCTCCTGCAGCTCACGGTGGGCACCCTGCCTCACAGGCAGGTGCTGCGGGCGATCGAGCTGCTGGGCACCGAGGTGGCTCCGGTGGTGCGCCGTGAGCTGGCGGGGAAGAGCCCTGCCCAGCCCTCCGGCGTCCCAGGGGAGGGCTAGGAGTAGATCGCGCCGATCACGTAGGGCACTACCTCGGGCACGCCGTGGGCTATGATGGGCGCGAGCACTCCGCCGGAGAGCTCGCGCAGGTACCCCAGCAGCAGCCCCGCCGCGAAGGTCCAGAGCGCCCAGGCCCATCGCGATGGGTCCGCGGCGACCAGGGGGTGAGCTAGCCCAAACAGCAGCGCGGCGGCGAGCAGCCCCGGGCCAAAGCTGACCTTCCCCAGGCACCAGGGCCTGCCCCAGATCTCGTTCAACCTGCCCTGGACGTAGCCCCTGAAGAACACCTCCTCGCCGATCCCCACGAACGCCAGGGGGTAGAGCACCGCTCCTGCCAGGGGGGTGAAGCGCCACGCCAGCGCCATGACCCCTGCTGAGGTCAGCATGACGCCGACCACGAGCAGCAGGGCCCGAGCGCTCCCTGCCAGCGGAGGCTGGGGACTGTATACCCTCAGAAGCAGCCACAGGAGCGGGGCGCTGACCGCGTACGTGACGCATAGGATCAGCGATCCGAGCAACGCCTGGGGTGATGATCCCAGGAGTATGATGATCGGGAAGGCCACCCCGTAGGCTGGGCCAAAGATGAGCAGCGAGGTGAGCCCCAGGTCCAACTGAGGCATCGGCCGGGAGAGCGAGACGCCAGGGACCCGGAAACCCCTCCCCATGAGCACGCCCGCCAACCCCGGCAGGAGCACCAGCAGCAGGAGCTGCGGCAGTACCGGATATCCCAGCGTGCGTACCTGCCAAAGGTTGATCCCCTCCCAGCGCCTCATAAGCCACGCTAGCGCCACCACCAGGGCGAAGAGCAGGGCCACCTCGGCGGTGGCCAACCACCTCTCCCCTCCTCTCGCCATGCAAGCACCTCCCAGCAGGATTCATTGCATGATAGCAGAAGCCTGTTTCTAACGGAATTCTTACCTTCTAGGATGGAACCTTCAGCCTCGTTTCGAGTCGTATCTATCGGTGACATTTTTCGCTGGAGGTTGTATGCATGCGGCGAATGGTTTTGCTGTTGTTGGTCGTCTCGATGCTCATCACCGGCTGCAGCGGTCCCTGGCACCACGTCAGCCGCAACAACGGCAGGTCCCGGAAGGAGGGCGAGGTCGAGCAGGAGGAGCCCCAGGCTATCTCCACCGGCATAGCCGCGGGGTCGGGCAGGAGAGGTAAGCTGAAGAGGGAGCCGGTATTCGCGCGTCCCACCGAGCAGCCTCCCACCGCCGTGGCTTCTGCCCCCAGTAATCCCATAGTGCGGGAGAACAGGCTGCCCGGCACTCAGAGCTGGAAGCTCTCGCACCTGGACGCCGTCAGCGAGCGCGAGCTGGGTATAGGTCCCTCCGTGAGTGCCAAGGTGGCCGACGACGTCCACAAGCAGATCAAGGGCTACGCCTCCGCCACCAGCGTCAACCTGGGACAGGACATCACCTTCTACGTCACCACCAACCCGCCGCAGCCCTTCACCATCACGGTGTACAGGATCGGCTGGTACGACGGCAAGGGGGGCAGGTTGGTAGCTCACTCGGGCAAGCTGCAGGGGAGGTCACAGCCTGAGTGCCCCTTGGATGCTCGCACCGGGCTGATCGAGTGCCACTGGCAGCCTTCGTGGAGGCTTCACGTGCCCACCAGCTGGGTGAGCGGCTACTACCTGGCCAAGCTCACCAACTCCCAGGGCTACGATAACTACGTACCGTTCGTGGTGCGGGATGACGCCAGCCACTCCGATCTGCTGGTGCAGGCGCCCTTCACCACTTACGAGGCGTACAACGACTACCCTCGCGACCATCGCACCGGCAAGAGCCTCTACGAGTTCAACAGCTACGGCCCCAACACCATCTCCGGCACCACCAGGGCCGTGGAGGTGTCTTTCGACAGGCCGTTCGATTCCACGGGCGCCGACCACTTCCTGCAGTGGGACGTGTACTTCATCACCTGGGTCGAGAGGATGGGATACGACGTCACCTACTCCACAGACGTGGACACCCAGGAGAGGGGCGACCTGCTGGAGCACCACAAAGCCTTCATCAGCATAGGGCACGACGAGTACTGGTCCCGCCGGATGCGGGAGAACGTGCAGAGGGCCAGGGATGCGGGCGTGAACCTGGCGTTCTTCGGAGGCAACGACGTCTTCAGGCACATCCGCTTTGCTCCCTCCAGCTCCGGCGTGCTCGACAGGATAATCGTGTGCTACAAGAGCGCCAGGCTAGATCCCGTCAAGGGCAAGGGCAGCACGGTCAACTGGCCCAACCCGCCGGTCAGCGAGCCCGAGCAGACGCTCATAGGGCTCAACTACGGTGGTATGGACAAAGGGGGAGCGGACTACGTGGTAACTCATGCTGACGACTGGGTTTACGCCGGCACCGGCTTGCACGACGGGGACAGGGTGCGCGGCCTCGTGGGCTACGAGTACGACACCTTCGACCCCCATGCGCCCATGCCGCCTCATCGCTCGTACACCCTGCTGGCGGACTCTCCCATAGTCAAAGATGGGAAGGTGGTGGGGCACGGCAACACCAGCATCTACCAGGCGCCCAGCGGTGCGTGGGTGTTCGATGCCGGCTCCATATGGTGGGGTTGGGGACTGGACAAGCCCGGGGTGGCCGATCCCCGCATCGAGCGCATGACGGCCAACATCCTCAACCGTTTCGCCGCCTCTCGCGCACGCTGAGGGCTGGTATAATGGCATCTCAATCTGACGGGAGGTACGATATGCCGATCAAGCTGGGGTGGTGGGGATAGCCACCCGGGATATGGCTGCTTCTCTGGCTTTCTACCGCTTGCTGGGGCTACCCCTGCCCGAGGGGCAGCCCCTGGAGCCGCACGTGGAGCTGGACCTAGGGGGTGTATACCTCTGCTGGGACTCGATCGAGCTCCTGCGGGAGGTCTACCAGGGCTGGGAGGAGCCTCGAGGCCACAGGATAGAGTTGGCCTTCGAGTGCTCCTCCCCGGACGAGGTCGATCAGCTCTACGAGCGCGTCGTCTCCGGCGGCTATGAGGGTCACAGGGAGCCATGGGATGCCTTCTGGGGCCAGAGGTACGCCGTGCTCCGGGACCCGGACGGCAACCTGATCAGCCTGTACGCTGCAATGTAAAACACCTCACCTACCGGTGGTGAAGCGCACCTGCCCCCTGACGGGCCTGCCCCACCGATCGTACACCTGGTAGTACAGGGTGTACCAGGTGTTGGGGCTAAGAGCGTTGACCGGTCGCAACGAGACGCTGGTGGTGTAGGGATCGGTGGGCTCCACCACGTCTATCGCCACGTTGGTGCCGTCGGATCTCCTCAGGCCGAGCCCCACGGCCTGCCAGTAGCTGCCAACGGCGCTGTTGGGGACCAGGGTGTAGCTCCGCAGCCCCCTCTCGAAGTAGAGCTTGATGGTGGGGGTGAGCGCCACACCAGTGCTGCCGTTGGCTGGGGAGCTGCTCCTCAGGTTGCCCTGAGGGGGCTGGGTGGTGAACGACCAGGTGTAGCTGAAGCTGCGCTCGTCGCTGGTGCTGCCGGTGGGCGAGTAGAAGCCTCTGAAGGTCACGCGGTAGGTGGTGCTGTGGTCGAGCGGGTCCTTGGGGATGAAGCTCAGGCTGGTAGACCACCTGTGGAAGTCGTCGTTCTGCGGGCTCAGCCTGTAGCCTGGGATGGCCTTGCCGTCGCTGACGCGCACCATCTGGATGGAGGTGTAGCGCACCGTGCCCCTGTACCAGGTGATCGACACGGGGTAGCCGGTGGGGAAATCTCCCCCAAACTGTGCCACCGGGTTGGGGGACTCGCCGTTCAAGTAGGTGCCCACCCCCCGCTGGTTGGGCCTTGGCCATCGCACCATTGGTCCCGTCCGCGAGTAGTCGGTGCCGAAGTCCATCACCTGCGCGGATTCGCCAGCCTTGTAGTACACGCCGTAGCCTATGTTCTCCGTGCGGGGGCTGATGATCGCGAAGCGGTGGTAGATCGCTGCCATCCACCACTGTACGGCGTTGTCCACCCCCACGTACGTGCGCGTGCCCACAGCTCCCTCGGAGCTCCAGCGGATGTTCTCGGAGATGGACGAGTTGCTGTAGCCGAACAGCCTGGCTCGGCCGTAAGGGCTGTAGGCCACGTAGTAAGGGCTGTTCTTTTGGGTCTCGTAGTGGTCCATCTCGCCGGTCTCCAGCATGTACACCGCGTGCTTGCGGGCGGCGGTGTTGAGGGCGGTAGTGGCGGTGACTGCTGGCAACCCCACGGATTGCCTGTAGCGGTTGACCTCGCTCACAGCCCGAGCCTGCTCGTCAGCTATCGATACCCCGGCGAGGGCGGCGCGGGGTGCCAGGAGAGCCAGGAGCGCCAGGCAGAGCGACAAGCACAGATATACCCTGTTGATCATCAGACATCCCTCCATGTATAACGAGCCTCTTAGGTGCATCGAGGCACAAATAAAAACTTATATATCGCATTATCGCACAAACTGCACATAACTACTATACGTAAACATCATGAAACTTGACTTAATATCTCGTATCGAAGGATGAAGGAATGTTAATGCTGTCGTAGGGTGTTGAGCTCCCGCTCAGGCGTTGGGATATAATGGTGCTATGTCTGCGCACAGTCAACGATCCAGCCGCGCCGGCAGCGATGGGGACTTAGCGGCCCTGGAGCAGGCTCCCTACGCGGAGCCCGCGATTGCCTCCCCCTCGCTCGAGGAGCGCAGCACGGTACAGGCCCCGCAGGGGACTTTTGCTTCGCTGCATCTGCCCGAATATCGCTTGTTCTTCTTCGCCGCGCTCATCAGCAACTCGGGGATGTGGATGCAGTCGGTGGCCCAGGGCTGGCTGGTGGTGACGCTCTCGAGGTCCGAGTTCTACGTGGGCCTGGTGGGCTTCTGCGCCACGGTACCCAACCTCTTCCTGTCGCTGCTTGGGGGTGTGCTGGCGGACAGGGTGGACAAGCGCTGGCTGCTGATCGTTAGCCAGGTGCTGTTGGGGGTGATTGCGGGGGCGTTGGGCCTGCTGATATTCGTGGGGCGCATCCAGCTATGGCACCTGATGCTGCTGTCCTTCCTGTCGGGGGTGGTGGGGGCGCTGACCAATCCCGCATTTCAGGCGATAGTGCCCGAGATCGTGGGCAAGCGGTACCTGATGAACGCCATAGCCTTGAACTCGGCGCAGTTCAACCTCACGAGGATCCTGGGCCCCACTATAGGGGGAGCCCTTCTGAACCTGCTGGGCACGGCCGCGATGTACTTCGCCAACGCCCTCAGCTACTTTGTGTTCGCCCTGGCCATGTACGTCATCCGCCCGAAGTACCCACCGCAGCACCGGGCGGCGTACTCCGATGGGATCGTCAACTCCCTCCTGGCTGCGTGGAGGTACGTGTGGTCCCACGGGCTGATGCGCGTGGTGGTGCTGCTGGCTGTGGTGCAGACCGTATTCCTCTTCCCATACACCACGCTGCTGCCGGTGTTCGCCAAGGAGGTGCTGCACGCGGGTGCGATGGGCTACAGCATGTTCCTGACGGCGATGGGGGTGGGGGCGTTCATCGCCGCGCTGATGCTGGCCAGCATCGGGGACACCCCCCACAAGGGCAGGTTGATGATCACGGCGCAGCTGGTGTTCGCCGCCGCGGTGACGGTGTTTGCTGTCTCCAGGTGGCTACCGCTCTCGATGCTGGCGCTGCCCTTCGCTGGCTGGGGCATGGTGACCTACATGGCCACGGGCAACACCCTGCTGCAGGCGATAGTCACCGACGACATGCGGGGCAGGGTGATGAGCATCTGGGTGCTGGCGGGCCTGGGGATGATGCCGGTGGGGAACCTGCTAGCCGGAGCGCTGGCGGCGTGGCTCACCCCCACCATCGCGCTCGTGCTCGGGGCGATAGTCACGGTGATCCTGACGCTCCTTGCCGTCCGGTGGGAGCCTTCTATGATGCGCCCTCAGGTGTTCACTCCTGAGAGCTAGCTGCCTCCTGGCCCCTGGAGAGCTGCAGGTACTTCTGTATCTGGGAGAGCAGCGAGTCCAGGTCGAAGGGCTTGGGGATCACGCCGGCGCAGCCCATCTCCAGAGCCTGCTCCTTGCTGACCGTGTAGGCGGTGAACACTACGGTGGTGACCCTCGGCCCCGCGCGCTCACATCCCAGGCGCAGGCTGTCGATCGCCGCCTGGGGGTCGTCTCCCTCGGAATCCAGCAGGAAGAGGTCGGCGCCGTGGAGCTCGATGTGCTCCAGCGCCTCGGTTAGGCTCTCCGGGACCACGACCTCGTAGCCCTCCTCCCGGAGCACCATGCTCACGAACTCCCGAATATCGGGGTTGTCCTCAAACAGCACTATCTTCGCGGACAAAACCTTCCCCCAGCACGGCCCTCGCGGAAAAACAGCAAATCCTATATCATGGAGAAAGCAACACCAACAAACACAGCTTGATGGCTATGTTCTTGCTGTGTAATCTCGAGTAGCCTGGTATTAGAGATACTCAATGTATAAAAAAGTACACTCTAGTTCTAAATAGTACAGGAAAGGCCGCGGCCTGTCAATACGCTTTGGTCACGATTAGTTGGAAGTGAGCTGATGGAGAGTCCGGAGAAGGATCTGCTAGGGGTAGAAGAGGTGGCCCAGTACCTGGGGGTGCGCCCTGTGACCATCTACCGGTGGTGCAGGGAGGGGCGGCTGCCGTGCGTGAAGCTGGGGAAGGTGTGGCGCATACGCCGCTCCTCCCTCGAGGAGTTCATCCGCGGCAGGGAGCAGGCGCGCACGCTCACGGGATTCCTCAACTCCTTCATCCGCACCCCCGATAGGCTGGTCGCGGTGGTGGGCAGCCAGGAGCTGATGCACAGGGTCGACGCTGCCTTCTTCCAGGTGGGGGAGGCTCGGGGGGCGTTCCTAGCCAAGTTCTACGTAGGTGAGGACATCAACGCCGACCAGCTCCGTGCCGCCTATACGCGCTTCGGCCTGGACGTCCGTCGGCTCGAGCATGAGGGCAGGATGATCTTCGTGCGGGAGCTCGACCCGCTGCACGGACGGGCCAGCACGCTCAAGCGCGTGATAGACGAGAAGAGCGAGCTGGGCATGCCCATCTGGGGCAGCTTTGACTGGACGGAGGATGTGGACCTCGACACCGCCCTCAGGCAGCAGGAGGACCTGTCCAGGTCCACCGGCAACAGGGAGCTGGTGCTCAAGACCGCCGTGCTGTCGGAGGTGGTGGAGTCCTGGCCGGCTCGGGACAGGCTGCGCATGGAGGAGGCTTTCGACGGGGTGATATGGGCCACCGATGATCATGTCCACCTCACGCGCATAGTGCCCCTACCCCATGAGTAAATATCCTCGTCAGGCACCAATAGATCTTATGGAGCGTGACAGGGTACGGGGTGATGTCGAGGCATTGCTGCTGCATGCTTGCAAAGGCTCCGAAGTAAGACTACGTGGCTCTCTTGCCCAGGGCGTGGCCGATGCGTATAGCGACATAGACCTACTGTGGGTGGTGCCTGATGAAAGATTCGATCAATGCTTGGCTATGCTCCCATCTATCCTGTGGCGCGTTCATCCGGTCGAATCCCTGAGATATGATCCTGACTTGCAGCGCTCGCGCAAGCGCCGGTTAGTATTCGTTCGCTTTGCAGGCTTGCCGCTCTTCTGGAGGCTGGACCTCGAGGTGCGAGCGACCTCTGTTGCGGGCGATGAGAGTTACGACCTGGGAAACCCCGAGGCTAGGGGAGAAGACTGGGACTATGTCGAGAGTGCACTAGCCAACGCTGTGGCGGCTATAAAGGCAGAGCTGAGAGGTAGACATTCCGAGGCAGCCCATCTATTGGCCAATGGATTTCAGAAGGTGGGCCTGACCCCTCCCCAGGAGGCGGACTTGGGCCCTGCGCTGCGCACACTACTTGACCATGTGGAACGGACATCACCTAGGCACACGGCGCTTACGCGTGCCGTACGCATCCTGGCAGAGGATAGGTGCTGGTGAGAGCCCTGTGAGGACTGCCGAGACATATAATTGCTTGCTAAGTATCTTGTGGATCTCCCCGCATAATGCCTTCTACCAGGTGTGACCTTGGCGTCTAGCTGTGTACATCTGCCCATCTTGTGGCAAGGTCCTCACGCTAGACATCCAGCAGCATGTACCAGGTGTACTTAGTCCTGTCTATAAAGGGATGGACGAACTGATTTTGGTAGTTGCCCCTGATCTAGGCACAAAGGTGTTCATCCGGCTCCAGTTTGACTATTCCAAGAATTCTCTAGTCCTTGCCAAGGAAGGATGTATCTAAGGCATTCCGAGATCCTAAAAAGTTAACTTCTGACATATAGATCAGGGACTTTTTTCGTATGTTGCGTGGAAGGGTTTAAGTAAGTATGTTGGCCAACACATAGCTGGGGATTAGAGCATCTAATCCCCAGCTATGTAGGTCTAGTTAGTGGCCTCGGAAGGCCTCCTCGAGCCATTCGGCGACCACATCGGGGACGACCTTGGCGTCCACCAGCATGGCTCCCTCGGCCTCCGCTTCCAGCCACTGCCCGACGGCCTCCAGGTCCTCGAGCTTGCGCACGGTCACGCCTCGGATGCCCACGGCCTCGGCCAACGGCGCGAAGTCGAAGTCCGGGAAGCGGACGATGTCCAGCGGCGCGCCCTCGGGACCGAAGTGGTGCACCTCGGCGCCGTAGGCGGAGTCGTTGTAGATCACGATCAACATGTGCAGCCCCAGGCGCGCGACGGTCTCCAGCTCGGAGAGCCCCATCAGCGCGCCGCCGTCCCCCAGAGCGGCCACGGTGAGCCTGTCGGGACGGGCGATGGCGGCGCCTATCGCCGTAGCCAGGCCCAGGCCGACGGATTGGTAGGCTTGGGTGAACACGAAGCCCTGGGCGTCCGGCACCCGGATGTACATCGCGGGGTAGCCCATGAAGTGGCCGGAGTCGGTGACCAGCACCTTCTCCTCGGGCAGCATCTCGTCGAGCGCGCGGGATAGGGTGCGAGGGTCGATCTGCAGCTCGCTGCTGCGGTCCTCGTACGGGGCCCGCTGCCAGCAGCCCTCGGCCAGCTTCCTGGCGACCTCATCGGTCCTCCATCCCTGGCGAGAGATGTCGTGCCCCAGGAGCTCTCGCAGGAGCTCGAGGGCGGTCTGGCGGGCGTCGCCCAGCACTGCGATGTCCACCCTGTGGTGGTAGCCCAGTGCCTGGGGTTCATGGTCGACCTGCACGACCGTAGCTCCCGGGTTGATGAGCTTGCCGTGCCGGGTGGTCCACATGTTGAGCGAGGCGCCGAAGGCCAGCACGAGGTCGGCGCTAGCGATGAGCTCGGCGGCAGCTGGCGAGGCGAAGCCTCCCGAGATGCCCACGTACCAGGGGTTGCCGGCGAACAGGCCGTTGGCCGCCGCGGACGTAGCCATTAATGCCCCCACCTGCTCTCCAAGCGCCTCCAGCGCGTCCCTCGCTCCGGAGATCACGGCCCCTCGGCCGGCGATGATCAGCGGCCTCTGGGCGGCCTCCAGCGCGTAGAGGGTCCTCGTCACGGCCTCCCCTGAGGGTCGGGCCGGATAGATCGGCGCGATCGGTGGGATGCTCACCTTCCCCTCGAAGGGGGCTGACTGCACGTCCAGGGGCAGCATGAGCACCACAGGGCGCCTCTCCACCTGTGCCCTCCACCAGGCGCGCACCGTGTCCTCCACCACCGTGGCGGGGCCGTGCACCCGCTCAGCGATGGCGCCCACGGAGCGCACGAGACCCTCCTGATCTATCTTGAAATTCGAGTGGACGGCCGCTCCCGCCGTGTCCGCCGCGAGCAGCAGCAGGGGGGTGCGGCTCTTGACGGCCTCGGTCAGGCCCGTCATCGTGTTGGTCAGCCCGGGACCCTGGTGGACGGTGCACACTCCCACCAGTCCTGTGAGGCGGGCCCAGGCGTCGGCCATGGTGATGGCGCCACCCTCGTGGCGGGCCGGGATGAACTGGGCACCCCACTCGCAGAGGGCGTTGCTCACGTGGAAGTTCCCGCTGCCGATGAGACCGAAAAAGACCTTCACTCCTAGATAGGTCAGTGTCTCAGCTACCGCGTCGTAGATCTTTCTCTCCACCTGACTACCTCTCCACCAGCGCAAGCACTCGAGCAGGGCTTCCGGTCCCACCTACTATCGGCAGCGGTGCGACGATCAGCAGCGCGCCCTTCGGGGGCAGCTTGGACAGGTTGGCCAGCTGTGTGAGGCCGTACTTGCCCGCGCCCAACAGGAAGGCGTGGCAGGGGAAAGGCGGGTCGAACGACCCCGCCAGGCCCGCGTCGGTGCCCACGGTCTCCACGCCTATGCCCACGATCGGCACCTCCTCCGCGAGCCACTTGGCGCACTCCACCGATACCCCGGGGGTGTGGGAGCCGCTCTCATCGACGTTGAGGAACGCCTTGGGGTCTCCTGCCCTGGCGTCCCAGCCGGTGCGGAACAGTAACCAGGAGCCCCGGGGTATGGGGCCGTGCTCCTGCTGCCACTGTTGGATGTGCTCTACCTCAAGGAGGAAGTCGGGGTTCTCGGCGCACTCCTTGCTCTTATCTATCACCACGGCAGGAGCCACCAGGTGGTGTACCGGCACCTGCGACACGTCCAGGCCGTCCTTGCCGGTGATCCAGTGTATGGGCGCGTCGAAGTGCGTGCCCACGTGCTCCCCCAGCGAGAGGTCGTGCCAGAACCATGCCGGGCCCTTGTCATCGTACCTGCTGACCACCCGTCGTGTGAAGCTCTGGGTGTTGGCAAAAGGTGGGGGCAGCTGGATGACCGGTGTGTTCTCCGAGAGGGGCGAGGTGAGATCGATCACCTCCACGCTCCCCCCTGACAGGCTATCGACAAGCTGTTGCAGTAAGGACATACCATCCTCCTAGAAGGTGTTGATGCTAGAGGGCATGATAGAGATGCATCGGTATGGTGTCAAGAGCTGTCCAGGATGGCGGAGGCTAGTACCCCAGGAGATCCTGTAGCTCCCTCTCGGACTGCTTGCTGAGGGGCACCATCGTGCCCGCCGGGTCGTCCAGCTGCAGGGTGAAGCTGTTGCGGGTGTACTGCACGACGGACCTGACCCGCTGCAGGTTCACCAGGTAGGCCCTGTGGGCCCTGAAGAAGCCTCTGCCGGCCAGGCGCCGCTCCAGCTCCTGCAGCGTCATCTGGGTGTACGCCTCGTCGGTGTCCGTGCGCAGGATGGTCTGCCCCTCCTGCGTGGTGATGTACAGCACGTCCGCGGGGTCCAAGAAGACGATGTGGTCGCCCCTGCGCCCAGGTATCCTGTAGGGGACGTGCTGCTCACCGACCGCGTTCGAGGCGTTGGCTCGGGCCACCACCCTGCCGCCCGCGAGCTCCACCACCTGGGTGCAGAGCTTGCCCGCCCAGGAGACGTCCTCCTCCGCTATGACCGTTATGCCCCCCTCTGCGGCTCGCTGCCTCAGCAGCTGGGACAGCAACTCCCTGGTGTCGAAGTCGGTGCGCAGCGAGGGCTGGTCCAGGAGCAGCAGCTTCGGCCTTATCGACAGGGCGCGGGCGATCGCCACGCGCCGCCTGCGGCTGGCGGGGAGTTTGCCCACCTGTGTGTTGGCCTGGTCGTCCAGCCCCAGCAGCCCTATGGCCTCCATCGCCTGCCGGGGCGGGGCAGCGTGCAGCCTGCAGGTCATGAGCACGTTGGCCCTCACGCTCAGGCGATCGTACAGGAGGTCTTCCTCGAACACGATGCCGATCTTGGACCGGGCGCTCGGGGAGCGGTGCACGTCCTCGCCATCGAGCAATACCTTGCCCCTGCTGGGGGGCACCAGCCCCCCCAGCAGGTGTATGAGCAGGGTCTTGCCGCTGCCTCCGGGCCCGGTCACGGCCAGCACCTCACCGTCGGCGAGCTGCAGGGAGTCGATCGCCAGCACGGTGCGGCCTCCATCTATCTTCTCGAGCTGTGCCACGCAGAGCATCTGCTTCCCCAGGGCGTTAGTGCATTATTCTAGCACAGCCTCGGAGCCGCTCCTCTCACCGTCCTACGTGAGCCTCTCGTGCCCCGGATAGAGCCTTTCGGCGCTCCTTTGTGGCTCCAGCATCTTGGGAGTCCTACACTAGCGGTAGTAACAGCGTTGGGAGGTGGCTAATGGAGGCAGATCTCGCTATACGTGTAAGGGGCGTGGTGCGCTGCTTCGGCACAAATCGCGCCCTGGACGGCGTCAGCTTCGAGGTGCGTCGGGGGGAGATATTCGGTCTATTGGGCCCGAACGGGGCCGGCAAGACCACCACCATCCGGGTGCTCACCGGCCAGATAGCTCCGCAAGCCGGGGAGGCGCTGGTGGCCGGTTGTGACGTAGTGCGCGACCGGACACTGCTGCAGCGTCGGATAGGGGTGGTGTTCGAGGAGCAGCTGCTCTACGAGCGCCTGTCGGCTCGGATGAACCTCGAGTTCGCCTGCGGCCTGTACGGGGTCGATCCCAGCAGGGTGGACGAGGTGCTGGAGCTGGTGGGCCTGAGGGACCGCGCCAAGGATAAGGTCTCGAGCTTCTCCAGCGGCATGAGGCAGAGGCTGATGATAGCGCGGGCGCTGATCCATCGTCCGGAGGTACTCTTCCTGGACGAGCCCAGCAGGGGTTTGGATCCAGCTGCGGCCGCGGTGGTGCACGCAGCCGTGCTCGAGCTCAAAAGGTCGGGCACCACCATCCTGCTCACCACTCACTACATGGAGGAAGCCGAGAAGCTGTGCGATCGCCTGGGGTTCATAGTGAGGGGGCGCGTGGTGGCCGTCGGCACGCCCCTCGAGCTGCGCCTGCGGCACGCACAGCCTCGGATGCGGGTGCTGCTGGACGAGGACCTCAAGGAGCGGGTGTTGGACCTGGACAATCCAGGGCAGGTGGGCCAGCTGATGAGCTGGATAGCTGGGGGGCGCGTGCGGTCGGCGCACACGATGGAGGACTCCATGGCGGATGTGTTCCTGCGGGTGGCTGGTGCTAAGCTAGAATGATCGATCCGGAGGTGTGGGTATGAACTCGCGCGCGATCCTGGCGATAGCCAGAAAGGACGTCCTGGAGGTGCTGCTCAACAAGCAGCTGCTGATAGTGGTGCTGATGATACCGATCATGTCGGCCTTCTTCCTGTTCATGGGCAGGATTATAGGTCGGGAGACTGTGACTAACTTGCTGGTGTACGACCCGGATTACAAGGGTGCCGATGCGGGCCTCGTGGGCGTGGTGTCTCAGGGGTTTGGCGACGTCAAGGTGACGCTCGCGGACTCGCCAGAGGATGTCGCCAGGGCGTTTGGCCCGGACCGCGACGGCTCCTACGCGGTCGGCCTGGTGGTGCCAGGGGGCTTTGAGGAGTCCCTGCGCGCCGGAGAGCGCCCGATCGTCCGTCTCTACCTGAACGGGGATGAGGTGGGGGAGTCCCGGGCACAGCTCCTGCAGGCCGCCCTAGTGAACTACGCGAGGGGTCTGCTGGCGCCGGATCCCGTCCGGATAGAGGCTCAGGTGGTCAACCCTCCGCGCTCCAGCCCCGTGGCGGACATCAACAAGTTCTACCTGGTCACCGCCCTTGCCTTCTCCTTCGTGCTGGGGTCCATGCTGGCGCCCTGGCTGCTGGTGGAGGAGGTCGAGAAGAAGACCATCAAGGTGCTGATGGTATCACCGGCTTCGTGGTGGGATATAGTGCTGGCCAAGGCGCTCGTGGCGGGCACCTACCAGTTGGCCATGTCCCTCCTGGTGCCGGTCATCATGTGGCAGGAGGTCGCGCACCTGCCGTGGTTGCTGCTGTTCATCCTGGGTGGCACGCTCTTCAGCGTGGCCCTTGGGCTGCTGATAGGCGGCATCCTGCGCTCGCAAGGGGCGGTGCAGGCGTTCTCCGGGATGAGCGTCTTCGCCTACATGCTACCGGTGTTCCTGGCCAACCCGCTGCTACCCACAGCTCAGGGGGACCTCGGGCGCTGGATCCGGGTACTGCCAACCTACTGGCTGACGGACGGCATCTCGGCCTCCGTGCTGCAGAGTCCGTCGGGGGGCGCCCGCCTGGTGGTGGATCTCCTGATCTCGCTGGGGTTTGCCCTATTGTTCGGGGTGGCCGCCGTGCGCTACATGAGGCGACAGGCGGAGGTGGCCGCTGCGCTGTAAGCGGCCACCTACAAGACGGCCTCGGCATCGCGCGCCAATATATTGACAAACGTCGATATTTGGGCTAGCATGACCTAAGCGAGGACGTTATGGAGCACGCGGCTACTGGGCAGGACGATCGGGAGTGCATCTGCGTGGGGGGTGATCCCCAGAGCTTGCTGGAGCGGGAGGAGCTCGAGCAGGAGGCATCCCTGCTGCGCGCCCTGGCCGACCCCACCCGCCTGGGCATACTCAAGCTCTTGGCGGCAAGCGACCGACCGGTGTGCGTCTGCGAGCTGGTCGACAGGTTCCCCTTAGGGCAGCCCACCATCTCGCACCACCTGGGCGTGCTGCGCAAGGCCGGGCTCGTGAGCGCCTACAGGCAGGGCACGTGGATGTACTACCAGATCCAGCGGTCCAGGGTGAGGGACGCCCTCGCATGCCTGGGGGAGCTCGTATCCGTGGACGAGTGAGGCGCATTTTGTGGCTCCCTATATCGATGTTTATCGATATAGTGTCCGTGTTTGGAGCTCCCGTGACTACTACTGAAAGGAGGTGCGCCATGTACGATAGCTGTTGTGACGACGGCTGTTGCGGCGGATGCTGCCCGCCCTGCTGCTAGGCACGCGCTCGCTGCCGGGCCCGCGGACGCGCGCCATTAGAGGAAAAGCGTCCGCGGGCCTTAGCTGCTGGACGGGGGGTTTTCCTGCTATCATCTAGAGAAGGTGCGTCCTGTGATAGGAGGGTCGTTGGATGGATCCTGGCTTCATAGACCGGTTGGGAGGGCTGAGGGGGGCGATCGGACTCCTGGTCCTGATAGTGGGCCTTGGAGCCCTGCTGGGGATAACCATCTCTCTAGGGCTCAGCAAGTGGTATCCGGGCATCAGGTCCGGGGGAGGGGAGCTCGTGACCGTCATCATCACCTGCTTGCTGGTGACCCTGTGGGTGCTGGGAGCAGTGAGAAGATAGATTAGGAGGGTGCTCTTGGGCGAAGGTGTAGTACTATTTCTGCTTGCGATGTTCCTGGGTTACGTGTATGCCTTCGTCGGGGGGTTCACCGATGCCGCCAACGCGATCGCGACGTCGGTGGGCACCAGGGTGCTCTCTCCCAGGGCCGCGGTCATCATGGCTGGCGTCTGCAACCTGCTGGGAGGCATGACCGGCACGGCCGTGGCGGTGACTATAGGTAGGGGTATAGTGGATCCGGACGTGCTGACGCTGCTGACGGTGGTGGCCGCGTTGGGAGGGGCTATGTCCTGGAGCCTCATCACCTATCGCTTCGGGATACCCGTGAGCGAGACGCACGGCCTGGTTGGCGGGTTGGTGGGGGCCGGCGTGGCGACCGCTGGGCTGGACGTGGTGCAGTGGCAGGGGGTGACGAAGGTGCTGCTGGCCATCTTCACCTCCCCCAGCCTGGGTTTCATCGGCGGGATGCTGCTCATCACGCTGATCTACTGGCTCTGCAGGGGCATGGGAAGAAGGCAGGCCAACAGGCTCTTTGGCCATCTGCAGAGGCTATCGGCGGCGTACATGGCCTTCAGCCATGGGAGGAACGATGCGCAGAAGCCCATGGGCGTGCTCGCGCTGGCGATGACGTTGCACTTCGGCTGGGAGGAGCTGGTCGTGCCGCTGTGGGTGGCGGCGTCCGCCGCCACGGTGGCTGCGATAGGTACGGCTTATGGCGGCTGGCGCATCATACGCACCATCGGTATCAAGATGGTGGACCTCAAACCAGTTGAGGGCTTCGCCGCGGAGGTGTCCGGGGCTTCCGTCATCCAGGTGGCCTCGGAGCTGGGCATCCCCATCAGCACCACGCACGCGATCACCTCGTCGATAGTCGGCGTGGGCGTCACGCGCAGGACCACCGCGGTCAGTTGGGGGCTCGCGGGCAATATCATGCTCTCCTGGATGCTGACCGTGCCGGCCACGATGGTGCTAGGGTGGCTGTACCTGGTGGTGTTGCGATCGCTGCTGAGCTAAGGAGGAGAGACATGTCTGAACGTCGATCTAGGGTCCTGTTCCTGTGCACTCACAACTCGGCGCGCTCCCAGATGGCCGAGGGTTGGCTGCGCCATCTGGCTGGAGACAGGTTCGAGGTCCACAGTGCCGGCACGCAGGCGACCCGCGTGCAGCCCCTGGCGATAGAGGCCATGAGGGAGGTGGGAGTGGACATATCGGGACAAGAGAGCAAGACGCTGGATCGCTACCTAGGGGAGAGGTGGGACTACGTGATCACGGTGTGCGATCGAGCCAGGGAGGCATGTCCCTTCTTTCCGGGGGCTGCGCGGAGGCTGCACTGGTCCATCCCCGATCCCTCGCAAGCTGGTGGGAGCCAGCAGGAGAGGATGAGGGCCTACAGGCTGGCCAGGGACATGCTCAGGGAGAAGATAGAGTCCGAGCTCCTGGCTGGGTCGGAGGGCTAGGAGCCCACCTCCCAGCCCTGCCGGGGAGCCTGGGGTGGGAGGTGGGCTGCCTGTGGGGTCATCCTCTTTCCGGGGAGTCCTCAGCTGTCAGCCTGGGTTGTCCGGGGCGTGGGAAGTGGGCATCGGCGTCGTCCAGCACCAGCACCCAGTCGGGCCCCCCTCCTGGTGGGGAGAAGGCCACGTGGGGGCCCTTGGGCATGACGCCTATGTGCTGGGCGGTGCCCCTGCGGGGGTCATACCACCAGGCGCTCACCCTCTCCCCTTGCAGGGGGCTCAGATCGATGTCCACGGTCCTGCCGGAGGGGATGTACACCATGAGGTAGGAGCCGTGGGCATCGCGGGTGGCCCTGACATGGTGGGTGCCCTCGCCCACCTCCGAGAGGATGACGGACTGGTCCGGGATGCGTGAGAGGTAGGGTCTGGACAGCATGAGCCAGCGGGCATGTTGCACCTGGGAGGCTCCCGGCAGGTGGAGGGCCTCGTACCAGGAGCGTCTGGTCGCCAGCATGGGGTTTCTTCCCGGCAGCCACATCTGCCACACGGGGTTGCAGCCGTAGGTGTGGCCGTGAGCTCCTGCAAACAGCGCCCAGTAGAGGGACTTGCGCACATCGTAGTCGTCCAGGTAGCCCTCCTCCAGCTTGAACTGGGAGGCCATGTCCTCGTAGCCTGGCTCGGCATCCATGCAGGGTCTGGTGGGGGAGAGGGCGTAGTCGCGCTCGATCCAGCGCCAGTTGCCGATGTTGCGGATGTGGCCGCTCTGGCACATGTGCAGGTCGAGCCACTCTTCCTCGTGCAGGTAGTCGGAGGAGGAGTGCTGTCCCCAGGTGTGGAAGCCCATCAGGTGGTTGCCCCCATCGCCCTCCCGCAGCCCCTGCGCCATGGCGCGCAGGATCAGCCTGTGAGTCTCCGACTCCACGGGGCGATCGCCTCCCAGGATCCAGATGATGGGGGCGTCCTTGTAGCGCTGTCCGAGCCACTTGCCATAATTGCGCGCGTTCTCTGGGGTAAAGATCTCCGGGCCTACCCCCCACTTCCTGTTCCACTTATCTCCCCAGGTGGGCAACATGCCTATATGGATGCCCAGCGAGGCGGCCAGGTCTACTATCGCGTCCACGTGCTTGAAGTAGGCCTCGTTAGGGCGTGAGGGATCGTGATCGATCAGGGGCAGGTCGCCGTTGGGGTTGGGGACGGTGAGTCCATCCAGCTCGGCGAGGACCACTGCCTGGATGACGGTGAAGCCCTTGGCCGCTCGGTCCCGTAGGTACATCTCGGCCTCATGCAGTGTGCAGCGGTGGAAGAGTTCCCAGGCGGTATCTCCCAGGTAGAAGAAGGGTGTGCTGTCTGGGTGCACCAGGAACCTGTGGTTGTGACTTACTCTGATCAACAGCTTGACCTCCCAAGGTGTTTATTGTCTGCCGAGCAGCTCTGCGTAGCAACTGAGCTGCTGCTCGAGGGGACGATCGTACCTGATGGTCACCACTGCGTAGCCCAGGTCCCGCAGCTGGGCCCTTACTTGGGCGTCCTTGTGGGCCTGCTGGGGCTCGTCATGATGTGGCCCATCAACGAACACGCATATCCCAGGTATCCCCTCGCGGTCGTAGTAGAAGTCCGCCTGGACGTAGACGTCGCCGGGAGGCCTGTACTGCGCGTGGTTGGGCAGCCTGAAGCCATGTTCGTACAGGTAGGTAAGGAACTCCTCCTCCAGCTCGGAGTCCGCTACCTGCAGCAGCTGCCTGTACTGCTCTTCCCGGGACACGGCGCCCACGGGCTCGACCGTGCTGCCCGCGAGCGCCAGGAGGGTCTGGCGCACCTCCCTACGGTCCAGCAGGTGGTGATACTGCTGGTTGCCGTAGCTCAGCAGGCAGTCGTAGCACGCCAGGGCACAGCGCTCGACCCACTCCGGCTTCTCATCTCCCGTATCTGGGTCGTAGTGGCATATCTCCAGCGCCAGCCTGGCAACCGCTTGCAGATCCTCCTGCGAGCTCAGCAGGCGCTCCCACACACATGCTCCAACGTCGGAGGGGTCGTACAGCAGGATCTTGGAGTGCTCCTGCTGCCCAATGAAGCTCAGCCCTAGCTCGTCCTCCTCCAGCTCGTAGTGGATCTGTATGGCTCGGTGAAGGACCGTGCCCAGCGTGTACATCCAGACCTCGTTCGCGTCCTCCTGTGCCGAGGGAGCCACCAGGAGGATGTCGCTGGTGCTGCGCACATACGGGTGCACGCCGGTGATCAAGTTGCCCCTCTGCTTGCTCTGGTGACCGTTGTCGTCGGGTGGCTGCCACTCACCGGAGAGGCTATCTATCCTGAAGCCCTGCTCCCTTCTCCGCGGGGTGGATCCCATATTGACTCTGTAGATCTCGCCCTGCGGGATGTGCTGTAGCTCCAGGAGGGTATTGCCGTCCCTGTCCTTCACGATGAACCTCTGCGGTCGTTTGCCCTCGGCGACCTGGTAGTAGGTCTCCATGTGGAAGTTTCGCCTGACCCTGTACTCCTCTGAGGAGCTTATGCGGCCCTCGGGCACCGTGCGCACGGCGGGCTGCTCCATGAAGCGATCGATGAGCTGCGAGCTGGTGCCGTCCAGGAGGTTGTCGCATTGCTGGCACACCTGCCTGGTTTCCACCTCCGTGTCGTACAGGTAGCCACAGGCCTTGCAGACCAGGGCCCTGCTGATGTACCTCTCTATGCCTCCTGCAGGTACAAAGCAGTATCTCACCCTGTGCTTCTTCCCCTCATGGTAGATGAAGGTGAGCGGTCCAAACTCGGTGATCCCCAGGCTCTTGCGCCTCTCTATGACCTGGACCTTGTCCTCGGTGCGTACGATGGCCCGCAGCGGCAGGTTGGGGAAGCTGTAGGATGGGATGAAGCCCTCGGAGGCCAGGTATCTGTAGGGGTAGAACTCGGACATGCCTTCCTCTTCGGTCTCCCCGAGCAGTAGGTCGATCTCGCGAGCGGCCTCGGTCTGCTGCCTGGTCAGCTTATCCCTCTCCTCCTTGCTGAGCCTTGGGACGCTTTGTTTGGTGAGAGCCTCCTGCAGCTGTCTCTGGGCCGCGCCGTACAGCTCCCTCCAGCGGTCGAAAGCCCTGTCGAACGCCTGGGGGGAGTTGATCACGATGTTCCGTATCCAGTCCTCTCCGAACCACTCCGGAGGTGCATCCGGAGTGCGCTCCACCACGTCCTTGGCTGTGCGCACTATCTCCTCCAGGAGGTTCCTCGTGAGACGCTCTATGTCCGCCCACAGCTGCGCTTGGATGGGATAACCCTCCTGCTCTATACTGAGCACGTCGCCTATGCTCCTGCCCAAGCCCACCTGTATCGTGCTCAGCCATATGGAATGGATGTGCGCCTCGATAAGCTTCTGGTTCGAGAGGTCGATCCTCGGGGGCAGCACCGCGCCGTGGATCATCCTGTCCTTCCTACGGAAGAAGAAGGCATCGTGCGGATTGCCCTCGCTGCTGAACGTGAGGATGAGGGCTGGCTTGCCGCCCCGACCGGCGCGTCCGCTGCGCTGGGCGTAGTTGGCGGGGGTGGGGGGCACGTTGCGCATGTGCACCGCCGACAGGTCCGCTATATCTATACCCAGCTCCATGGTGGGCGAGCAGTACAGGATGGGCAGCTCTCCCTTCCGGAACTGGTCCTCCCTCTGGCGCCTCCGCTCCAGATCCACCTGGCCGGTATGTTCGCCGGCACGGATGTTCTTCATGTGCCTGGCGCGCTGCCTGTACATGTAGGTGAAGTAGTCGGAGGAGCGCTCCTTGAGGTGCTCCGTGCGCACCTTGTGCACGGATTTCTGGTTGATGGGATTGGGTGCCGGTGGGGTGCCATCGCCGGGCTCCCACACGAGCTGGTCTAGGTTGAGCATGATGCCCCAGGGCTCACCCCCTGACTTGAGGACGTAAAACAGGCTGCCGTCCAGCCGGAGGCACAGCTGTTTGATTATCTCATCGAGCTCCCCGATCCCCAGGTGATTGCCCAGCGTGCTGCGGAGGTACCTGCCCACCTTAGAGCGCGCGCCCAGGCCTATGGTTGTCCTGCCGTCTTCCTCGAACCTGGGTACCTGGGCCCCTGGCAGCAGGGCAGTCCTGGATGTAAGGTAAATATCCTCGGGGGTCAGCGCCCAGTTGTCCTTGAGGTACTCCGCGGTGCGGCGGCAGAGATTGCTGCGCAGCCATTCACGTTGGAGGTGTTCGGAGCGGATGACCAACCTCTGGCGCAGGTAATCCAGGACGTGGCGCAGCACCTCCTGCCGGCGCTCGGGTGTCGCTTCCTCGAAGAAGGGTAGACCCTTCCAAGTTGGTTCATCCAAGCTGAGGGCCTCGAGGTCTCTGTAGGTGACCTTAGCTAGCCCGCACTGCTCCAGGTTGGGCAGGGACAAGCGCCAACCTGATCGCAGGTCGGTGAGCGCCAGGTACTGCAGCAGGTCGGTCATCGCCTCGCGAGCCCTGTAGTAGGGAACCGTCGTTTGGGTCTCGCTCCTCATGAACTCCTCCGGCTGGAGGTCCAGGGCCTCGAAGATCTGCTTACCAAGCTCCCAAGCCTCCAGACGCCCATGCTGCTCCAGCGCCCTCAGCAAGGCCCCGCGCACTGTGACCAGCTGGGCGAAGTCGTTGAGGTGACCTGCCTGCAGCGAAGCATCCTGACGGACGTCTGTGAAGCTGAGGATCTTGCGAGCCTCTGGAGCCTCTCCCAGGTCGGCCATGTCGAGCACGGCGTCGCTCGTGAGGATGGTGGTGGCTGTGGACCTCCCCACCTGGCTCAGGGTGGACAGCTTCGCGAAGTCGCCCTCCCTGGGGTCGAACGTGGTCATGCAGCGCAGGCACAGGACGAATGGTCTGGGCACGTACCAGCAGGCTATAGCATCATCGATCCTTTCCCACTCGTGGGCCATGCCGCTGGGGTGCACCCATATCTCCCGAGGCCGGTATTTTTTGTAGCTGGGTTTGAGCCGTACCCCGCGGGTCTCTTCCTCGAGCCACTCATCGGGCAGATCCTCCTCACGCCCGTTCCACAGCTCTGCATCCGCTATGGCGACATAACCTTCCTCGCTGTCCTCTTCCTCCTCGCTGGTGATCGGCAGCAGCCTCGGCGAGCGCTGCCTGAGCTCGAGCTCACCATCGGCGCTCGAGGACAGCTTGGTGACCATGTAGTACTCCTGGCCGCACTCCCGGCAGAAGACCATGGGGAACAGGGCCACCTGCGGGTCCCTCGGGGATCTTTGCTGGCCATCGAAAGTGAGGTGCTGCAGCCTGGTGCTGGGAGGCATTATAGGGCCGTAGAGCGTCTTGCCGGATGATATGAACTGGTGTAGGCGAAACGCGAGCACGGGGTCGCCCGACGGGGTCTGCGCGCTGCTGCCGGCGTCCAGCAGCGCCTTGAGCTGCCTGTTGCACTGATCTTCGGGCAGCCCCGAGCTCCTGCTCAGCTCCTGTAGGCCATCCTGATAGCTCCTGGGCTCGCGCCGTACGAGCCAGCCGTCCTCTTCCTCCCTGATGCCGAAGGCGTGCTCCACCCAGGCGGTGAGGGGATGGGCGCGCACGGCGCTCTCTTCCGCCGAGGGGGTGGGGGACAGCACCGCATCTGCCAGCTCCTGCTGGGTGCGAGGTACCGAAGAGAGGGCTATGCGCTGCAGCCTCTCTTCTATCACCGCGTCCTGCCCTAGTTCGACGCCGAAGATGCGGGCCCCTGTCCTGGCTATCTGTTCCCTGCGCTCGGCGCGGCTGCCGCTGGTGGTCAGCGTGGCGGAGGTGCCTATGAACGTGATGTCCCTCGCGCTCTTGGACCTCAGCCGTCGCAGCAGCATAGCCACGTCCGCCCCCTGTCTACCGCGGTAGTAGTGGAGCTCATCCACCACTATAAACCGCAATCGAGATGTGGCTTGCTTGAGCATGGGCCTCTCCTGCGGCCGCAGCAGCATGTACTCCAGCATCACGTAGTTGGTCAGCAGGATGTGGGGCGGGTCGTTGATGATGTTGTTGCGGTCCTCATCGCTCTCCTGCCCCGTATACCTGGCGAAGGTCACGGGGCATCCTTGCCAACGCTCCTGGAAGCGCCTGAGAGCCTCCAGCTGGCTGTTCACCAGGGCGTTTATGGGATAGACGATCACGGCTCTCACCGAGCGCTCCTGGGGATCGTGCCTGAAGATGTGGTCCACTATGGGCACGAGGTAGGTCATGGACTTCCCGGAGCCCGTGCCGGTGCTCACCACGTAGGACTCCCCCCTGGCTGCTTTGTGGACCGCTGCCTCCTGATGGTGATACAGCCTGAGTTGGGGACCAAAGAATCGTGCCGTCTCCCAGGTGATGACCCCCTGCTGGGCCAGCTCCTCCAGGGTGTGGGCAGGCTCGTACGAGGGATTGAGCTGCAGGACCGCATCGGGCCACACCAGTCCCTTGTCGAGCTCCTGCTGGACGAACTGCTCGATCCCCGCGTCGTGGATCTTGATCAGGCTTCTGTAGTAGCGCTGGTAGTCATCGACTATCTGGTCCCTTAGCGCAAAGATGTCCATGCACCTTCCCCCAAGCTTAGAGCAGATGATTACTCATTATAAGACCTCTATTGGGATCAAAGAAGTACGTTGGGGAAGGAACTACTTCAATGTCAGCAGGGCATCGATATCCACCCTGTTCCCCTTAGAGCGTATATCATGTGTTCCAAGTACCCTGATCTCGATCGAATGGCTGCCTAGTTCGTCCCAGCTCCATGCGTAGACTATAGAAGGGCCACGCAGCTGGCTTGAGTAGAGGTTCACAACTGCTACTCTTACTCCGTCCAGGTACACAGCCGCCTTCCCCCTGTTTGGCCCCTTAGTTGCTATCCAGGCAACATCCGTACCCCAAAAGCGCATCACCATAGCAGCACCTCTAGTGCTCGCATATCTCGAGGTGCTGCCCTTGCTCCAGGTTCGGATATATCTGATGTTGGCACTGCCATCCTCTATCCTTCGTGCCATAAACGTAGTGCCGTAGGCATAAGCTCCTGCGTTGCCTGCGTGATCTATAGCCCGTACTCTAAACCTGTAGTGCTTTCCGCTGGACCCGGTAAATGGTAGGCTCCGGCCACTGGTTGTGTCCACGCTCTGCCACTTACCGTCGTTGACGCTCACCTGCACGATGTATCTATCGACCCCGCTTGCGGGTGCAGGGTCGGTAGCCTCTCTCCATCCAACCTTGAACGGCACGCCACTGGCAGCTGGCGTGTTGCGCACAAATCCCACCCACGGACGATAGGTATAGGGAGGCATGCTGTCTAGGAGTATACTGTCCTTGGTTGTAAGGACATTACCCGCACGATCCCGATACTGGACGTAGACAGTCCTAGTCCCCTGCCCCTTGATAAGTGTCCACTTAATGCTCATTGATCCTGAGAACTGCCTCCACTTGGACCATGTGCGTGCGTTGTTGGAGAAGCGTACTCTGTATGCTCCAGATCCTGGGGAGGGATCTCGGGCAGTAGCTGATAAGAGGACATACCTGCTCTTGGTGTACTTATCTCCCGAGTTGATATGGATAGCGCCGATGGGCGCCTTTGTGTCCAGGAATATCTGATCACTGTAAATGTTGGACCAATTGCCTAGTTTGTCCATCCATTGCACGTACACTGTACGCTTACCATTGATATTGGACCCTCCATAAGCTGTATTGGTCAATGACCATTGCATGTTGGGAGAGTACCCAGAGGTTTTGGCATAGGCAAGCAAGCCGTTCTTGGAGTCTGGGATATTAGAGACCCTGACAAGCGCCACTCCTGCTGGGTCAGTGGCGGCCAGGGCGATGGATACGGTTGTAAATTTGGTGTAACCTCGTCCGTCGGCTATAACTACTCGCCCTATGGGAGCAGTTCTGTCTGGAGGGGCAGGAATGTGAGCGCTGTCGAGCACTTGTGCTTTCTCGCTATCGGACATGTATCTGGCACTTTCCTCGCCGGGGGTACGATTGTAGCTTGCCAGCGTGGCCAGAGGTGCCTTCCATGCGAACCTGGGTCCTAGACCTTCCCGGGTGGGGTACCAGTAGAGGTTGTGGTAGCCACGGTTGTTGTTGGCTGGGTTGAATAGGTCGCCATCGAAGGAATCGCTCCATCCCGAGGCTGTGGGATTGTTCTTGTTGGAGTCTGATATGATCCAGTTGTCGTGGATGTATATGTCGAACATATGGTTCCAGTTGGGATCGTGCCATGCGGAGCCTCGACGATCCTGCCGCTTTACCCATATACCAGCCCTGTTCCACGCCACGGTATTGTGGTATACCTCCACCCGCTTGCTGTTATGTACCAATATGCCTGCTCCCCATCCCCACCCTATGTGGCTCCAGCCATTGCTCCACACCACGTTGTCGTAGATCTTGGCCGAGGAACTCAGCTCATACCATATACCTTGCCACTTATTATCGTGCACGCGATTGCCGACTATAGTCACGTTCTGGCAGTCCAGATCACACCATATACCAGGGGAGTTGTTGGAGTACACGTTGTTGTTACGGATGACTGAGTTCAACAGGATCACCGTCTTCATCCCAGCAGCGACCTGTTGAGGATGGAACATCTCGGTGTTATTGTCGTGGATGCGGTTACCCTCTATTGTCGAGTTAGAGATCTGTCTGGCTCCCAGTCCCATCTTGCCACAGAAGGCGATCTCGTTGTTCACCACCCTGTGGCCCGAGCCCCTATATAGCATGACGGCTGCATTGTGGGCATACAGCAGCTTATTGTTCTCTAGGGTCCACCAAGAGTGTGAGTTGTTGGCTATTGCCCCCAGACCATCGTTTGAGGCAGAGTGGCGCATTACGAACCCACGGATGGTGACATGATCGGCCTTACCCACGACCCACTGTGTGCGTGTGGTTACCTCTATCGTGTGTCCTACTGGATCATCCGCTATGAATATCTTGCCACCGCTGACCTTGAACTGCCCCTTCTGAGGAGTCTGCGTTGGTGCTACTTGAAGGAGAGGCTTGCCGTCATAGAATACCTGGTGTGGCCAGGCGCATCTTTGGTAGCCGGGACTGCACCAGCCTTCCTGTGGAAAATCTGGGGCCCCACCGTGTACCCATAGTGAGCCTACCCTCTGCCATCCAGTCCAGACATCGCTACCCCTGATCTCGGCCCCAGGCTCTGCCTCTAGAGTTAAAGGTTTATCGATCACCACAGTCTCCCGGTAGATGCACGGGGGTACGTGTACTACAGCTCCTGGCGCGGCACGATCTATCAGCTCTTGTAGGGGCTGGCTGCAGTCCGCAGCATGCGTTACCTGGTGGTTGCTGAGGAGCGCTAAGAGCACGATCGCAGCTAAAAGTAATCCCCCAGCTAACACATAGGGCAAACGACCATGACAATAGCGGTACAAGAGTATCTGTTCTCCTATCAGGGCAATAATAAATGTCTGTCTATTGGCATAGACGATACTATTATCTACAGTAGCGTCCAAGATGTCAAGCTGTTGCGATGGTTTTCGGGCTAAATAGACAGAGACTTGATTCCCACCATCAGCATGTACCTTATTAGGGTTTAGTATGCACAGCATGACATAGCATTGTGCTCAAGAGTGAAGTTCACGGGATGTAATTTACGGGTTGCCATGGCCCTGCAAAGACACTGAGATTTGTGGATTGAGTACTCCTTATGGGATAATCAATGTAATCCTCTTGTTGAGATGTTTGGAGGCGTGCGGTGGGTATGACCGAGGTGATGAGCGGCCGGCGGGGGCACCTGCGGGAGGTCGCCCGCCTGTTCTTCAAGCTGGGGTGCATCGCGTTCGGGGGGCCTGCGGCCCACATAGCGATGATGCGGGACGAGGTGGTGGTGCGGCGAAGGTGGCTGACCGATCAAGAGTTCTTGGACCTGCTGGGGGCCACCAACCTCATACCTGGCCCCAACTCCACGGAGATGGCGATCCACCTGGGGTACAGGCGAGCCGGCTGGCCGGGGCTGATAGTAGGGGGAGCGGCCTTCATACTCCCGGCGATGCTGATGGTGCTGGCGATAGCCTGGGCCTACGTGCGCTGGGGCAGCACCCCGCAAGCAACATGGTTGCTGTACGGCATCAAGCCGGTGATCATCGCTGTGGTGCTGCAGGCGCTGTGGGGGCTCGCACGTACAGCAATCAGGAGCCCTCTGCTGGCAGTGTTGGGCGCCGCGGTGGTAGCGCTGTACATGCTGGGGGGCAACGAGATAGCCCTCATGTTTGGCGCGGGCTTGCTCGTGATGGTGATCGAGAACTCCCGGCGGCTGTGGAGCATGCGCGGGGCGACGCTCGGGGTGATACCTCTCGTCTGGCTGCCAACGGTTGCCTCCCAGGCAACGGCCTTCAGCTTGGCGGGATTGTTCCTCACCTTCCTCAAGATAGGTGCTGTGCTCTACGGCAGCGGCTACGTGCTGCTGGCTTTCCTGCGTAACGACTTCGTGGAGCGCCTGGGTTGGCTCACCAACGCTCAGCTGCTGGATGCCGTGGCCGTGGGACAGGTAACTCCAGGCCCGGTGTTCACCACCGCCACCTTCATCGGCTACGTGCTGGGAGGAGTGCCTGGGGCGTTGTTGGCCACCGTGGGCATATTCCTACCGGGGTTCGTGTTCGTGGCCCTGACCAACCCGGTCATTCCCAAGCTGCGCAGCTCTCCTTGGATGCAGGGGCTGCTCGATGGGGTGAACGTAGCTGCCGTGGGCTTGATGGCGGCCGTTGCCTGGGAGCTTGGGAGGTCCGCCGTGATCGACCCCTTGACTGCCTTGCTGGCGCTGGTGGCCGCGCTGCTGCTGATCCGCTGGCGGGTGAACTCCGCGTGGCTGGTGTTGGGTGGTGGCTTGGTGGGGCTGGCCACCCACTTGCTGGGTGTGTCCTAGCTTGTCCCCCGTAGCCGCTGCACCTATGCGCTATATCCTGCCGGCATCGACGTCCAGGATGAACGCTATCAGCCCGTAGCAGTAGGTCTCCTGATCGTCGTACATCGCCATGTGGCTGCCGTTAGGGCAGTGCAGGTACCGTGCGCGGGGGATTTGGTCGGCCATCCACCTCATGTGCTTGGGATCCATCGTGTCGTGCTCGGCGCCTATGACGAGCGTGGGCACCTCTATCCTCCCCAGATCCGCCGTGCGGTCCCACCTCTCGAGCTTGCCGCTAGCCCCCAGCTCGCTCGGGCCCTGCATAGGCACGTATATCTTGGGGTTGATGTGCGCGAACGCCCGGTTGACAGGGTCGGGCCAATCCTCCAGGGGCATGCGGAGGATGTGGTACACGTAGTGATGCTGCATCAACAGCTCCATGTACCGCGGGTTCTCGTAGTCTCCCTCCGACTCGTAACGTTGGATCTCTGCCAGCGCCTCCTGATCCATCGCCGGCATGAGCACGTTGTGGGCGTAATCGTTGTACGCAGGGATGGAGGCCATCATGTTGGAGATGATGAGCCCTTTGATGTGTTGCTGGTAGCGGAGGGCGTACTCCATAGCGAGGATGCCTCCCCAGGAGTGCCCCAAAAGGTAGAAGTTGTCCCTGTCCAGCCCGAGGGCCCTCCTCACCTGCTCCACCTCCTCCACGAAGCGAGGGATCTCCCACAGATCGGGGTCGTCCGGCTGGTCGCTGTAGAAAGATCCCAGTTGATCGTAGTAGTAGTACTCGATGCCGGCGGCGGGCAGGTAGGAGTCGAAAGCCTCGAAGTACTCGTGCGTAGCTCCTGGCCCCCCGTGGAGCAGGAGCAGGCGCATCGAGGGGGAGTTGCCGACCCGCTTGGTCCAGACCTTGAAGCTGCCCTTGGGGGTGTCTATGGGAATCAACCTGACGCCCCCGGAGAGGACGTCGTCCCTGCCTCTGTAGTCCAGGTATGGGGTTATGGGCTGGATATCTGCCATCTGCCTAGGTCTCCTTACCGATGAAGATTGTAGGTCATGATATCATGGAATCGTGGGAGTTGTAAGCTGTGAAGGGGGTTGCGTATGGCGATAGGTGAGGAGAGAGTCCGAGTGCTTGGATGGGAGGGTTGCCTCAACGTCAGGGATCTGGGAGGTTACGCCAGCCGCTATGGCGGGGAGACCCGTTGGGGAGCCGTGATCAGGGCGGACAACCTCGCTCGCCTGACGGAGGCGGGCAGGAGGGACCTGCTAGCACACGGGGTGCGCACGGTGATAGATCTGCGCATGCCCGAGGAGGTCAGGCTACACCCCAACCCGTTCGCCAAGGAAGGCGAGCACGGGGTGAGGTACCACAACATATCCTTCCTGGATCCCGCGGTGCCCAAGGAGGACTTCACCACGTTAGCCAACGACTACAAGTGGATGCTGGACACCTTCAGCGCCTCGGTCGCCGAGGTGATGAGGGTGATCGCCTCTGCGCCCGAAGGGGCCGTGCTGTTCCACTGCATGGGCGGTAAGGACCGCACAGGCCTGATCTCCGCGCTCCTGCTGGAGGTGGCGGGCGTGGACCGAGAGACGATAGCCGCCGACTACGCACTCACGCAGGAGTGCCTCAGGCCGGAGTGGGAGGCGTGGCTGGAGAGCGAGCCCGACAAGCGGGAGGAGCGGGAGCGCGAGCTGGCCAAGTACATGCCCACCAAGGAGGTCATGCTCGAGGTCCTGGAGTATCTGGACGAGCGCTACGGCGGGCCGATAGAGTACCTGCGGCGTGCGGGCGTCTCCGAAGAGGAGCTCGAGCGCATCCGCGCCAGGCTCGTGCCGATCGAGGATTGAGTTCTTTCATTTATGGCTATTCTTTACCTGATCCGCCACGGCCATACAGAGCCCTCTGGCCCTGATGCCGCTACCTGGGGTCTATCGGCGAGAGGGCGGGATCAGGCTGGGCGGCTCGCCCTTGCTCCGTTCTGGGAGTCGGTAGGCTGCGTCTGGTCCAGCCCGGAGGAGAAGGCGCTGTGGACGGTGCAGCCAGCGGTCGAGCGCTACGGACTCAAGCTCCACACAGACCCGCGGCTTGCAGAGGTCCGGCGTGGCTCTGAGTGGATCGAGGACTACGAAGGTGCCGTGCGGGAGTACCTTTCAGGAAATGGTCCGGAGCGGTGGGAGCCCGTGGAGGCTGCCAGAGAGAGGGTGCTTGAGTGTATCCAGGAGATCGAGTGCTCGGGGCAGCGCGTGGCCGTGGTCTCCCACGGGCTGCTCCTGACGCTGTATCTTGCGGCCCTGGACGGGACAGACCCTTTCGAGCTGTGGCGCGGGATAGGCTTCGGGAGAGTAGCTGTCGTCGAGGACGGCCGCCTCATCACCCACTTCTCCGACCCGCTCGAGGTGAGTTAACCATGACTATACCGTAACTGCTTCTACATTTAGGGAACGTAACAACTAAGTGCCAAATCCTGGCAACAGTAGCCTTTACTCCTGTCACCACGCAGATAGATTTTGCTGGCAGGCCCAAGTAAGCCCGTAGGGTTTTCTCTCCTATATGCCAAGTTGTTGCTGGGTTTTGGGTGGTCTATGCCTTGCGTCCTGGGTGCGTGCTCCAAGGCATAGCGATTTATGACTGGTTTTTGCCTTGTAGGCAGAGACACTTTCCAGAAACGGTGGGGACGGAGAACTAAGGCTTTGCATAAAACATAATAGATAGGCGAGCAGGCTATGTTCGAGCTTGTCTGTGGTGCTTGTCCAGGTAAGGATTGGGGTTTCCTCTACTGGGTTGTCACTTAATGTCACAAAATACCAGCCTGCTGATGGCGTGGATGCGGCTCGTAGATGTAAGACACAAGGATTTTGGGTATTGACAATCCCGTAGGGGTAGATATAATTCTCCACGTAAATTGTTTGTTGCATAACCAAACAAATAGCGTTTTCCTCACTAACTTATTAATAGTGATTAACTTATTCACATAAGGGAGGTGGTGACTAGGGGCTGTCGTGGCTCGGCTTTGTACCCGGTAGCTTTGAGATAGATACGATCAGCAAACAGGAGGTAGATATAGATGCAGGAGGATAATAGAAATCCCAAGCTAACTAGACGGGAGCTGCTACGTAGAGCTTCCGTGGCGGCGGTCGTAGCGGGGCCCCTGGCCAGCGTGCTGGCTGCATGTGGGCAGTCCGCTGGCTCCACCCCCACGGCTGCCGTGGGTGGAGCCTCACCCTCACCATCGCCCTCCCAGGCGGCGGCATCAGCTAGCCCGTCACCTACGCAAGCGGCGGCATCAGCCAGCCCCTCGCCTTCACCATCCAAGCCAGCTGCCTCGCCGACGCCTGCTGAGATCACTACAGGTAGTGGCTCAGTGCAGATCGACTGGTGGCATATCACGACCTCTGGCGAGGGCAAGGATAACTGGACCAAGCAGGCGCAGCTGTTTACCAAGCAGCATCCCAACGTCTCCATCAAGATCACGATCCTCGAGAACCAGGCCTTCAAGAACAAGTTGGCCACCGTGATGCAGTCCGGCAGCCCGCCAGACGTCTTCCAGAGCTGGGGTGGTGGAGTGCTGGGCGAGTATGCTCGCGCTGGCCTCGTCAAGGACATCACCGCCGATCTCCAGCAAAATGGCTGGGGCGACTCCTTCCTGCAGGGGCCGCTGGACCTGTACAAGATCGATGGCAAGTACTACGGCGTCCCCTGGCAGGCTGGCATGGTGGGCTTCTGGTACAACAAGGAGCTGTTCGACAAGGCGGGTATCAAGCAGCTGCCCACCACCTGGGACGAGCTCCTGGACGTGGTCAAGCAGCTGAAGGCTGCGGGCATTACGCCGATAGCTTTGGGCGAGAAGGATAGCTGGACTGGTGCCTTCTGGTGGGAGTACCTGGCACTGCGCGTGGGTGGTAAGGAAGCGTTCGAGAAGGCATATAACCGCCAGGGGTCGTTTGCCGATGAGCCGTTCGTTGAGGCGGGCAAGTTGCTCAAGCAGCTGGTCGACCTCAAGCCGTTCCAGACGGGCTTCCTGGGTGCTAGCTACAGCGACCATCAGGCGTTGATGGCCAACGAAAAGGCCGCAATGGAGCTGATGGGGCAGTGGGCTTTGATAGTCGACTCAGGGCTGGCGAAGAAGCCGGAGGAGTTCGAGAAGAAGCTGGATTGGTTCCCGTTCCCGGAGGTCAAGGGAGGCGCTGGCAAACCCACCGATGCGCTGGGAGGGGCCGATGGCTTCGCTATTGGCAAGGATGCTCCTCCGGAGACGATCGATTTCGTTCGTTTCCTGACCAGGCCTGAGCTGCAGAAGCAGATGGGTGCTACCGGTCTGGCCTCGCTTCCCACGGTCAAAGCGGCGGCATCGTCTGTCAAGCAGCCGGCTCTGAGGAAGATCCAGCAGGCCCTGAGCAAGGCTACCTACTACCAGCTGTACTACGATCAGTTCCTGCCGCCAGCTACCGGAGCGGCGGTTAACGATAACACGCAGCGGTTGTTCGCTGGCACAGCCTCTCCGGAGGACGTGGCCAAGGCCATAGAGCAGGTCGCTGCCACGGAGCTGGGTTAGATCTTAAGATAGGCGCCCGGGAACTCCCGGGCGCCCTTTTGGGAGGAGATTACATGAGCTCAGGAGCTACCAAGTCCGCTGTGGCCTACGGTGTGCGTGCTAGGAGTATTCGGTGGAGCAAGCTGTTAGTAGTGCTGGGTTTTCTGGTGCCACCGGCCGTTATATACATCTGGCTGGTTCTTTTGCCCATGGCCCAGGCGGTGTTCTATAGCCTGTACAGGTGGAACGGCCTGGGCCCTTTGCAACACTTCGTGGGGCTGGGCAACTATGAGCTTATCCTGCGGGACAGGGTATTCATATCTGCCTTGGGGCATAACCTGATCATAGTCGCGCTATCGATATGTATCCAGCTGCCCTTGGCGCTGGCGCTGGCGCTGCTGCTCCGGGGTGGGGTGCCAGGTAGGGCAGCCTTCCGAATGATATTCTTCCTGCCTTACGTCCTCTCGGAGGTCGTCACCGGCGTGATATGGTCCTTCATCTATAACCCTCAGAACGGGTTGATGAACGCCCTGCTAGGGGCGGTGATCCCGGGCTTCAAGCCCATAGGATGGTTAGGAGATCCAGGTATCGTCCTCTACGCCCTGTTCGTGGTGATCACCTGGAAGTACTTTGGTCTGCACTTCATCCTGTACACGGCCGGACTGCAGGACATACCCTCGGAGCTGGAGGAGGCAGCTGAGATCGATGGCGCCAGCACCTGGCGGAAGCTGCGCTATGTCACCATCCCGCTGCTGGGTAGGACGATCCGCCTGAGCGTTTTCCTCTCGGTGCTGGGCTCGCTGCAGATATTCGACCTTATATGGGTGATGACGACAGGCGGTCCCGTCAACGCCAGCGAGACGATGGCCACTTATCTATATAAGTTTGGCTTCCAGAGATTTGCCATAGGTTACGGCTCGGCTGTGGCCGTGGTGCTGTTCGTGATCTGTCTGGCGTTCGCGATCTTCTATCAGCGCCAGATAATGAGCAGGGATTACTCCTAAGGAGGTGTGTGGTGGCAAGTGTTAGCTATTCCCCGCCTGCTTCCAGGCAGGCGCTCAAGTTCATCAGGTTCGGGCTCTGCTTGTTCGTTGCATTACTGGTGCTGGTCCCGCTGGTGACCGCGGCACTAGGGGGTCTCAAGACGAACGCTGAGTTGTTCGCCAACCCGTTCGGGCTACCGTCCACTCCCCAATGGTCCAACTACCGTTCGGTGCTTTCCGAGCCCACCTTCTGGCAGGAGCTGCGCAATAGCACGATCGTCATGCTGCTGACGGCCATCGGTGTGCTGGTGCTGTCCAGCATGCCAGCTTTCGTCTTCTCGCGTCTCCAGTTTCCAGGCAGGGAGCTGCTGTTTGGGTTCTTCACCTTGGGCTTGCTCTTCCCTATAGCCGTGGCGATCCTGCCTCTCTACATCACCCTTCGTCAGTTTCACTTGATAGACACCCTGTGGGCGGTGGTGTTGCCCCAGGTAGCGTTCGGGTTGCCCAGCAACATAGTCATCCTGCGAGGGTTTTTTGCCGCTGTACCCAAGGAGCTCGAGGAGGCGGCCTTTATCGACGGTGTGGGGTATGTAGGCTTCTTCTTGCGCATCCTCCTCCCGCTGGTGCGGCCGGCCCTGGCTGCAGTGTTCGTGCTGACGTTGGTTGCTAGCTGGAACAACTTCTTCCTGCCTCTGCTCGTGCTCAACAGCCAGCAGAACTACACCCTGCCGCTGGGGATCATGCAGTTCCAGGGCCAGCACAGCACAGATTGGGCGATGGTGCTGGCTTTCGTGACTCTGTCGCTAGTGCCTACGATCATCTTCTACCTATTCGCCGAGCGGCACATAGTCTCTGGGCTGACAGCTGGGGCTGTCAAGGGATGATGACTTGCGGTAGGCAGGCATTATAATTGTCCTAAGCTGCTCGCAGGAGTGCAGACTCAACACAGCGAAGGGGGTGGAGGATATTGCCTACGGGTAAGCATACGGGTGATCAGGCCCTGGTGAGGGAGCTGAACCTCTCGATAGTCCTCAACGTCCTACGGGAGCATTCACCCCTCTCCAGGGCATCCTTGGCGGCCATTACCGGCCTCAACAGGGCCACCGTATCCAGCCTCATCAACGAGCTCACCCGCGCAGGACTTGTGTGGGAGGTGGGCATAGAGGCCACGGATGATGTGGGACGGCCGGGCAGGCTGCTGGAGCTGGATCCGCATGCTGGACGGATCATTGGGATGGAAGTGGGGGTGGATTTCATAGCTTTGGCCATTGCTGACTTCAGCTCACAAATCATATGGAAGCGCTGGGTTGAGCTCACAGATGGCAAGTCGCCGGAGGAGGTGCTCGGGCTAGCTGCGGACCTCATACAAGAGGGTGTAGAGCTTACCGACAAGGAATACGGGCAGGTGCTCGGGCTGGGCGTGGGTGTGCCCGGGCTGGTGGATGTGCCCAGAGGCCACCTGTTATTTGCGCCCAACTTGGGATGGCGGGACGTACCTGTTCGATCGATGTTCGAGGAGCGCTTCCCGTTCACCGTGTACGTGGAGAACGAGGCGAACATGGCGGCACTGGGTGAGAGCTACTTCGGGGTCGCTCGCGGCTACAACTGCGTGCTCTACATAAGCGCTGGAGTAGGGGTGGGCGGGGGGATCGTGCTTGGCGGCCAGATCATGCGCGGTGCGATGGGCTTCTCGGGCGAGGTCGGCCATATGACGATGGTCGAAGACGGTCCCATATGTGGGTGCGGTAACAGGGGTTGCTGGGAGACCCTGGCTAGCGAGAGTGCTCTCGTGCGCCGGATGCTTGAGGCGCTGCGGCGTGCAGGCGAGACCCCGAGTTGGGCTCGGGATGATCACCTCACGGTGCCTACGGTGCTCGAGGCCGCCCGCGCAGGCGATCGCCTGGCGCGGGGGGTGCTCAACGAGGTCGCTCGGGACGTGGGGCTTGGTATAGCCAACCTGGTGAACGTGCTCAATCCTGAGATCGTAGTGCTGGGTGGGATGCTGAGCATGGGGGGAGATCTCATGCTCCCGACCATACGGGAGACCTTGGAGCATCGCGGGCTCAGGTGGCTGGTGCAGCCCCTGCGCTTGGAGCTGGCAGCGCTGGGCAGGGAGTCTTGCGTCCTCGGAGGCATCGCTACCGTGTACGACAGGGTCCTCAGCCAGCCTGTGGAAGCTATTCCCAAGGTAGCTCAGGGACGCCGCCGTACTTCTATTCCCTAGCTTCCACGAGGTGAGCCTTCGCGCCTCTATTGCCCCATTGACATAATAGCTGTCACGGGGGTGGTGGACAATAGAAATTAGGGTAGGGGTTACTCCACCCAGGGCTTTATAGGGAGGTGTGTTATGTGGGGGCGCGAGGACGATCTAGTGATCATGCACGAGCCTCAGGGCGTGTTGACGCTTACCTTGATCGGAGGCATAACCGATGACTTCCAGCTCCTGCTGCTCCAGCACATGGTGATAGATTACCTGAAGGACTACAACATCCGCGTTAAGGTGAACGTCGATCGTAACTACAGCGTGCTCCAGCAGGTAGCCATAGAGACCCAGGGCTTTGATTTTGTGGACACGGACGAGTTTTGGTGGTACTTGCGCGATGTGCTGTGTGACCTGGGCGTGGTCCCGCCTTACTGGGGCAGGCCTCTCATGTAGGCTATTCCCCCTGGGATGTCGCCGGTGAAGTGCGATGGTGCAGCCCCATCTATCGGGCTGCACCATCCTCTAGGTTATGCCGATAGCGGTTTTTACCAAATCCTTGAAGAAGCCTATATCTTGATCCTCGGGCGTGCCCACCACAAGGGCGCGATCCAGCAGGTGGTTCATCTCCTGGCAAGAGGTCTCCGGCAGGAGGGCGCATGCGTGGCAGGCCGCCAGGTTGAAGCTAGGCAGCCCCAAGACGTCGCCACCTACCGACTCCATGCATACAGGATCTGAGGAGCACCATGTGGCCTCCTCCAGCGCGCGCAGGAATATTCCCTCGAGCTTCTGGGGAAGTCCCATGCGCACCAATCCTCCCAACGTTCCCTTGACATCCCCCTCAGAGGTATATATGAGTATGCCAGCCATGTCACCCTCGCTGTATATCCTCTCGTGCAGGGATGTGAGGCTGTAGCCGGATTCGAATGCCAGGCGGCGCATGAGCAGATGGGCCAGGGTGTGCAGGAGCACGTGCCTGGGATGGGCGTGTCGTTTGAGGAAGGACATGCCTCGGAATCTGCGGAGGTTAGCCTTGATCCGCTCTACCCTCTGACCGACAGTCTCTGCCGACTCCCACTGTTGCAACCTGCCGCTGTTGAGCGCGAGGAATATGCCCTCACCGTAGCTGACGTCGGCCGGCAGCCACCTATTCTCTGGATCAGGGGGGTTGCGCCAGAGCATGCTGGGGTCGAATTCGATCTCCAAGGACTCGTAGCGGCTGAAGCCTACGAACACTCGGGTGACCCTGAGCTTCTTGACCAACACCACGCTCTCGAGGTACTCGGCTACCTTCGCATCGTAGGCGTCCAGATCCATCTTTTCGGTGATGAGCTCCTGAGCCTTTGCTGATGGGTTTTTCCTGCTCTTGGCGCTGCTGAGGACCTGGTACTCAGACTGCAGCAGGCTTGCCTCTCCACTGGGCTCGGGCTTGGTGTCCGGCTGCCCAGTGTTCATCTCCTGAATGATCTGCTCAAGGACTGCGTCTATATCCTCGTCCGTGTATGGTTCGAGGGGATCAGGTCGGTGATGCCTTCTCAGCAGCTGCGCGCTGGGTCTCAGATTCGCACGCAGCAGGGTCTCTATGGTCCTTATATAAGAGGGGGATTCCAGCAGCCGGCGTAGATGGTCTGTATCCGTGTCCTTGGGGATGAAGAGCGAGGCGATGGTGTTAGGAAAGTAGACGTTGGTGGAGGTGCGCATGGAAAGGGACATGTCTTCGCCACACCCACTGGTAGGGACTCCATCCCCCAGCCATGGCTTGTGACCCCGGCACGTGTAGCCTTTACCAGGTTCCACGTCCATGTCGCTTGTGTCCTGTATATCCTGCTTACTGCCCAAGATGCTTATACTACGACGGGTGACGTCTGATCCCACCAGCCCATAGAGGGTGCGTTTCTTGCCGCACCCCTCGCAACTGATCTCTATGGAACCTAGAGAGAACCCCGTGCCAGTGGCGTACATCTTAAGCGGCCCTTGGCAGGTGGGATGCAAAGTCCTGTGCACCCACTCCACGAAAGGGAAGTCCTCCATATGTCCTTTGGGGCACACGGCGACCATTGGCACCTGGTAAAGCCGGCATGGACCGTAATTGTTCTTTGGACATTTGTGATCCCTGTCCCGTGAGGAGTCGGTTAGTTTGCGCTTGACCAGCTTATTGCATAGGATGCATCTATGCCACCTTGGGAAGCGCAGCGCCGGTATGCTGATGTATAGGTTGTCACCCCCTCCCTTGCGAAAATCGGGGGGCAGACGGAAGTGGCTGACCCCTAACAAGCGCTCCAGCCTCCACTCCCGGACCACGAACTCATCCTCTTTGAGCTCGCCGTCTCGGCTCTCGTACCAGTGGTCCAGGCCGGCGATCAGCAGGGATGTACCGTCCGGGGCTGTGATCATACCGCCCACGCCAGAAGTCGTGATGAGTTGTCTTCTTCGTATGGGTGCCTCGTTCACTGGTTGACCTCCAAGATGTTCGATCCACTGAGCTCTTAGTCTTTGATGTAGCTGTATGTGATCTTTAATCTACACTCAGCATCAACGCTGCGCATCGACTGCTGTACCTCCCAGGAGATGCTGGCTATCTCGGGATCGATGTACTCTCCGGCACGGTACATGAGTCCCAGATCGTCCTTCTTTACCTCCCAGTGCTCGGGTTCCCAGGCCCGCCACTGCCTGAGGCGCATCTCCAGGATCTTCTCCAGGGCAGGCAGCTCATCTGGGTCCACCGACCTAACCCGCTCCCGCACAAGTGACCGGAAGCTGGCTATGAGGTCCTCAGGCACAGGCGAAGGAGGCTGGTCGATCCTGCTGTACTGCCGCACATAGGCCACGAGTGCGGCGTGAAGCGACCGCTCCATCGCCGGCTGGGAGAACGGCGTGAGCGTCATCGGCTCTATCTGGGCGTACAGGCGCTCGTGGTAGGCACGGAAGTGCTCGAAGTGCGAGCGATCCCTCGGACGTGCCTGATTATATAAGATCACGACCAGGCCTGGTTGGTCTCGCCAGCGGCGCCCCACACGTCCGGTCACCTGAATGTACTGGGCCGTGGCCTTGGGTTGGCAGACCACTGCCATGAGCGACAGCCGCTCTACGTCGATCCCCACCTCGATTATGTTGGAGGCCAGGCAGGCATCCAGGGCACGGACCCCATCGCTCCTCTCGTCCGCAGGACTGTATCTTCTGGCCAGCTCCTCGAGCGCTTGAGGGACCTGGTCGTTACGGATGCGGCTGGTGAGCTCGATGACTCTGTTGCGGTAGATGAACCGTGTGCTGTTTTCCCGGCCGCGGCGCCTGTTCATCGCCCTCATGTACTCTCCGATCCTGTAGTCGAACAGGGACAGACCGGTTCCCAGCTCCCTTAGGCTGTTGTAGAAGATCATCAGGGTCCACCAGGGATCTCGCTTGTCTTCAGGCAGTTCGTAACTTGCCTGCAGCAGCGAGCCAAAGGTTCGCACGCTGGTGGTGACCAGGGACCTGGTGCCTGGGGAGAACACTCCCACGTACATCCTGCCGGGGGCCAGGCTGCCATCATCCATTCTATCTATGCTGCTGAAGAATGACTCGTTCACCTCCAGCCCGGGTGACGGAAACAGGGTCACCCGATCGCGGTTGTACAGCGCTTTGATCTGCTCCTTGTGGCGGCGTACCGTCGCTGTGGAGCTTATGATCTTGGGCTTGATGGGTTGGGCGCCGCGCCTGTCGGTGCAGAGGTCTTCTATCACGGCCTCGAAGAGTCCCACCATGGACCCGAGGGGACCGGATATGAGGTGGAGCTCGTCCTGGATGATAAGCCCTGGTGGAGATAGAATCCTCTGGCCTTGATCGTCCAACCCAAATAGGGTCCTGGCTTCTGGGCGCCAAGCCAGCATGGCGAACTTATCTACTGTGCCTATCACGAGCGATGGGCGAAACTCGTAGATGTCCTCATCGATGACGTAGATTGGCAGCCTGTCCGAGAACTCGCAGCTCTTATCTGGACAGCAGAAGGCTACGGTATTGCCTATCCTCTCGTAACCCAGCACTCGCCTGGTGTTATTCCCTCTCCTCCTGCTGGAGTTACCTCGATCTATGGGCCCCATTTGTGCGCCGCACCAGGGGCATTTCTGCAGGAGGAAGGGATTCTCGGTGCTTTTGTCAGATCTTTGCAGTTGACCTAAGCTACTAACGGCGTCCTTACGGGTGTTGGGGGTTGTGCTTTGGCCAAGCCAGATACCTATGGAGAAGGGTTCTTGCCCCAGCTCTGCGGGGTTCTCCCTGCGGATCTTCTCCATGGCGAGGATGAGGCTCGAAGCACGCTGGAACTGCTGAGTGGTGAGCAGCCTCAGGGTATAGCGCATGATCACGTGCACCCCACAATCCTCTGGGTCCCTGAGCCGGCGTAGGAAGAGCGAGAACGCCGTCAGCCCGAGGTAAGCTTCGGTCTTGCCTCCGCCAGTGGGGAACCATATCAGCTCCACCGTCTCGCGATCGGGGTGGTTCCCCTCGGCGATGGAGCGCAGATTCATCAGGATAAAAGCTGCCTGGAAGGGGCGCCACCTCCCTATACCCCTTCCTGGCGATGCGGGATCCGGGGGGACGTACTCACCCCTGAATTGCAGGCGGTTATCCTCGGTGATGGTGGCCGCGCGAGTCGGCCTGCGGGACGTTATCTGCTGGAGGAGCATGGCGCGGTTGGCGAGCTGGAAGGCCCTTCTGGCCATGGTGTTCTCCTGCAGGTAGCGTAGACCTTCTCGCATGCGAGCCAGGCAGCGCTCGCATTCCTCCATGTGCCTGTAGGCTGCCTCCTGGTATGTGTCCTCCAGCGTCTCGATCTCCCGCTTGCGATCTGCGATCCATCTGGCGTAGAGGTCGAGCATCCTCTCCAGCGAGCGCAGCCCGTCGTCGCCTGGTACCAGTCCCGCCAGCGGCGCCATAGGTATCTCCAGCAGCGAGCCGTCTTCCAGCCGGATGTCGGGGGTGACGCTCGGCACCTCCACCTTGGGCATGCACTCGGCCATGACCTTGCGCGCTCGCTCGCCTGAGGGGTCCAGCTCCCAGTCGGCAGCGCAGCCGTGCCCCACACCGAAGATTTGGTGCTTGCGGTACAGTAGCCTAATGGACTCCTCCTCATCGTCGACCATCGATTGCAGCTCTCTGGAGGGGTAGGGCAGTATGCCCGAATCACCATCTCCCCGCACCTCGACCTCTAAGCTTGACTGGAAGAGGCACCTCTCGGACTTGTAGCGCCTGTATTCATCGCTGCCGGGGTGATCGTAAGGAGTGTTATTGACTAGCGACACGGTCAGCAGGTACTGGTCGTCCCGCATAGGGCGCGAGGTAACGAGCACCTCGAGCTCGAGGCCATGGGTCTCGCTTGCGGCTGGTACCAATTTGTGGATACCCCTTTGAGCTATGTCCTCAGGTCCGGCCTCGGCCAACAGCGTGACCGGTCGCCTGAGGTACATGGCACGTTGTTGGCCCATCACTTGGGCTTCCAGGAAGGAGTACTGCCCCCCGGTAACAGTGACCACCAGGCGGGAGCCGCGGCGGAGCCTCGCCAGTAAGCTGATGCCCATGCTCGAGGGTTGTCTGTATCTCGAGAGAGATATATCGCCTTCTTCATCCTCTTCGAGGGGGTCGCTCGACACCTGGTCCATATCTCCCCTGCTACTGCTGTCATGGTTCCGGCTCTGTGGAGGAGTTGCCTCCGAAGTAGCCCACTCCTCCGCAGCTTCCTCCAGCTCCTGCTCTACTTCATCCCTGGGCATGTCCCTTGGGAAGAGCACTCCCACGCTGTAGCGTACCAGTGGCGGGTCGCGCCACAGGATCTCCTCGCCGGTGCCCTGCTGTACCCAGGGCCCAGCGGCTTCCTCCCAGGACTGAAAGGAGATCGGCTGGTTGATGTCCAGAGGAGCACCATAGGGGGCAGGTCCCATTAGCCCTCTGCGCAGGAAGTCGTACAGCTTGTCCCTGGCTTCCCTGCCGGTCATCTGCCGGTTGCGTGTGGGATCATACAGTTGATATGGCTCCATCGCTCCCTCCAGCTAGTTTACTCGAGATCTATCAACCTGCCGATCTGTGCTTCAGGCACCTCCTCGGATCTCCGGTCTACCTCTATCACCCGGAAGGCGCCCATCCGGAAGTCCTGGTACTCCGGCAGATTGAACTCCATGTAGCCCTTGTCCAGCAGGGCGGACAGGTCCATCGATGCCACATGCTGAAGCAGCATCTTGCGCAGCTTGTGCCCGGCCTCCTGGTGAGCGTGCCTGATCCTGGTCATCATCTCCCACAGCTCATCGGCCTCAGGCCCGAACCCCAGGTATCGCATCACGCTTACAAAGTGCTGCTTGTCGTTGTGACGTATGAAACGTTCGGAAGCCCAGTTGCGGACGTTCGTGGGGGTGGATATCTCGCATCCCGACTCCTTAATTCTTTCGGCGACCCAAGTGTGCCCGTACACTTTGATCCGTTCGCGCAGCTTCTCCTTCCACCTGCGCTGTGCCTGCCGCAGCACCTCGGCGTCCGAGCCGAGCAGCTCATTGGCGACGGGCAAGATATAATCCCTCTCTTTAGAGTCGATGCGTAGCAAGAGAAAAGTTCCTGGCTCTACGCTCGTGGATGGAATCCTTTGGACGCGTTCATCCCCTTCTTCCCTGGGATCGATGATGAACACCCTGGCGTTGTCGTCGTCCTCCAGAAGAGTTGCCCGCTCCCCTTCAAGGTATACTGCGAACGCGGGCACCTCTTGTTCGTATCGCTCGTCGGTGCCCGACCTTCGTGCTATTTCCACGACGCTTCTGCTGGGGAGCTCAGGCTCGATCTCCACGTACTCCTCCTGGGGCTCATCCGGCAGCAGTTGAGGCTTCTCCCTGCTGCCTCTGCTGAGCCGCGTGAACGATCGGTCTTCCTCCCAACTATCTCTTTGGAAGGTGTAGCGCAGTAGATGGATCTCCCTGGCTCTCGGAGCCGTGAATATATAATCCTGCTCCCTCAGCTCATACCAGGATGCCGTGCCCAGCACGCACAGGACATCGAAGGCTGTGGGATCTCGAAGCCTCTCCGGGGATACGACCCTTATCTCGGATGTTTGTTGATATCTGCGCAGCTCCTCAGCGATAGAGTCCTGCATCTTTGTCTCGCTTGTAACCAGGGCGATATCCCCCTGTTCCCGCTCGGCTATCTCCAGGATCTTCTCCAGCAGGGGGTTATCCCTGCGGGCTACCAGATCTTCCAGATGTTGTATCACCTCCAGCGCCATATCAGCGGGAGTAGAGTAGCGGATCTCGGGGGACTCGAATGCCTCTTGCAAGGCTGCAAGCGTCGCACGCCCACCCAGGGCCTCGTGGTGGAACGGCAGGGGTAAGGCGAGGCACCTGTGGTAGTAGCCTCTTGCCCGGCGCACGAATTCCCTCCATGCCAAGCTGTCATACTGGTCACCCACAGCGCGCATCAACCGCCTCAAGCTGCGTGCGTAGTCCCGTAGCGGCTGGTAGGCGATCCGGTAGCGATGTATCCTGGCTTGTCCCGCCAGCTCGTAGACGCGGTTAACATCTGTAAGCCTTGCTATCATCTTCGCACCTCGAAAGCGACTAGCTCCACGCCCTGAGGTATGTGTGGTATCCTTAGCTTCTCCGCGTCGCCCACGCGGGTGCTGTCCAGGGCATCTACCTCTTGGGCGGCGTCTCTGTACCCTCGTTCTGTGCGATCCAGGAGGATCAGCCATGGTAGCCCGGTAAACTCTCCCCTGCGCTGGATGAACCCCTTGGCACCGTCAAAGATCACGACTGGAGCGTGTCGCAAGCTCTCCTGAGGAACCCTGCCGTTATCCCTCAACCTCTCAGAGACTATGTGCGTGCGATAGGCACCCCAGTCTACTAACCACTCCTTTACCCTCAGGATGTCGTTGACCTCTACCTCAATATTCGCTGACTGGTAGGGGCGTATGCGGAGTCCGGATTCTGGCCGGATCTCGTTCTTCTGAGCAACGATGATGCAGTCCAGGCGAGCGCGCCCAAGGAAGTCTGTCAGGTCCGGCAGATCGAGTACTGCGCTCAGAGCTGGGTTACGGTTAGCTTTGCCCCGACCCTGCTTGCCTATCTTCTCCTTGAGGACGATCCTGGAGGCTATCTGGGGGGTGATCTTGCGCACGCCTTCCTTGCCGAGGTCGATGTGCAGCCGGCGCACCTCTCCGTCCTGGCTACGCCCGGTCAGGTAGCCCTGGATGCGCTTCCCGGCCTCCCTGTACTCCACAGGTATCCGGTCGCCTTTGCCGGCCAGGGCCCACAGCTGCTCGAAGTACTCTTCGTTGTCGGCGATGGTGTTGATCCTGGCGCGCGAACGCACCACCCCAACGGCCGCAAACATCGCCGCGTAGCTTCTGGCAGGCAGAGAGACCGCGACTACCGGTACGCGGTCCCGGACTTCGTAACAAGCGATCTCTTGCCCCAGCTCCAGGAAGAACTGTGCCCATTCCGGCATGTGCACACATACACCGTCTTCCAACAGCTGCCAGGAACCGGGATCAGCACCCTTGATAACGATTTCACTCTGAGCTGCTTTCCTTCCCCCTCCTGCAATCCTCATGGCTGCACCCCGTGACCATTGAGCTGGATTGTAGCACGATTTATAAAGCATGCAAATACCTGCCCTTGCATTTTGCTCCCAGATGTAGTCGGGACCTCTATATACCATAATAGGTTGACACTATGACAGCTATCCTGTCACTTCCTGACAAGGGTTCGGTAAAATCTCCTCCGCGGACGGGCGAGGGGTGGTGAGTGCAGGCCGGATGTGGTCTAAGGTGCCCTGATTGCCGAATGCGGTAGGGGCAGGGTCCAGGCCTCGCGGCTGACCCGCCCATCCGCGAAGCCTGGTGGCCAACTGCCCTGGAGAGGTGATCTGCCCGCGCCCTCGAGACCCCAGCTCCCGACCGCCTGCTCCCACCTGCTACACGTAAGCCAGGGCAGATACGGAGCGCCCCGCGATCGCTCAAGGGGCTAGATGAGAGATTTTCCACGAATTTTGACGTGTTGTGACACGGTAGCTGACAACGTCCATCCCTATAGTTGTTACTGGGACTGGGTGAGGGGTCCGCGGCGGGCTCGATCCCCTGGCCGGCCATCGGGTACCGTCGCGGCCCCTATCCCCGGCCCTTGTATCCCGGATGGGTCACATCGAGCGTTTGGAAGGAGTGCAATCATGAAGAAGATCGTATCAGCTCTGGCCATACTCCTAGTGCTGCTGTGTATGGTGGTCGTGGGGATATCTGCCCTGGCGACCGGTGGCACAGGGGGCAACGACGGCACCAAGGAGACCAACACCAACGGAGACAGTAACCCCTTGGTGGACGTCCCTTCGGACAAGCACACGGTCAAGTACGTGGCGAAGTCCAACAAGCCCGCGAGCGTGCTCTACACCAACCCCACAGGTGGCGATTCCGAGGAGGACTTCACCGACTCCTGGACGAAGGAGATCACCATCGACGCCAACGATACCGATAATATGCTCAGCCTGAGCGTCACCTCCATGGCGAACGGCAGAGCGACGGTGTCCTGCGAGCTGTGGGTGGACGGCAAGAAGGTGGACAGCAAGACCTCTACCGGCAAGGACTTCGTGCAGGCGGTGTGCGTCGAGCCTTTCCTGCCGTAGCTGTGGCCCCGGTGCTCTAGGGCTTCCCCAAGCGCCGGGGCCAAGTCGATACTCATCTGCTAATTGCACATTATTTCTAATGCCATATACTGCAATACTATGCTAATATAAGTCGTGTTGAGGGAAAGGGGCACCACTTCTACGTTGCGCTCGTAACCCTCCTGGAGGGGACGTAGTTAACGCTATGAAGGGTGGCATCCCCGCACCCGACGGAGAGCCCGGCGTCTATCCTCCCCGCAACAGATTTCAAACATCCCTGAGCCGGGCTTCTCTGTGCCCAAAAGGGGGCGGCCACCTTCGGTGGATCTCTTTTTTCGGGACTGGGCGTGAAGGTGGCCGCCCCCATGGCAGACTAGCACACCTGTGGTGCTGTTCTCAAGCGCCTTCCCGGACTGCGCGCCGATCCCAGGGGTGGGTGAGGGAGGGGTCGGCGGGTGGCGGATGGAGGCGGGTGGTGTAGGGTGCGTCCGTCTGCATGCAGCGCTCCATCTCGTCATAGATCTCCAGGATGACGCGCTTCGTGCGGTACTCGCCGTGCTGCTCCATGTCCCTGCGCCTGACGATCGGGAAGGTCTCCATAATGTAGTCGACGTCCTCGCGCCGGATGCCGTAGAGGTGGAAGTAGGCGGCGTCGAGCTCGCACCGCAGGATGAAGCGCCGCTCCTTGTCCCACCGGAAGGGTGGGCAGTCGTACCCCATGTCCTGGGCGAACGGTCGCAGGTCCCACGCCGTGTACACCAGCTCCATCACCCTGGGGGTGATCCACTCGGCCAGCGTGACCCCCCCGTCCCACGGCGCCTGCCTCTCATAGGTAGAGGGCGGCAGCACGGGGAATTGATTTAGCAAAGTAAAAGTCAAATGTGTACCGCCAACTTTCTGTCGAGCAACGTAATCAAACAGGAAGCTGTTCGTGTTAGCAAGGTAAGAGGTTAGTTTGGTGGTGTTTTCAGTTTTTGAAGTCATAACTAAGGGAGCTGTGTTCCCCACTGCGACCCGGGGGATGAAGCTGAAGATGGCGGTGCGCTCGTTAGTAGAGTTAGTGATATCTCGAAATGCTACCAGCCAGCGGTAAGGCCAGCGGCCGGAGAGCCGCTTGGATACCTCGGAGGCGGCGACCCAGTATTGAGGTATGACGACGAAGTTGGGGTCAGCCAGCTCATCAGGTGTAGAGTTTCGTTCGGCGCCATCCTTTTTAGTCTTGGCCATACGCTTAGAGTGAGCACTAGCGGGCATGGGCTGGTAGGTGGCCCAGCGGTGGTTGAACTGTTGTAACATCTTGCCCTCGTAGAGCGGCAGGTAGACATCGTCGCTCTCCCAGTTCTCGGCAGGGCGGGCGGGTGTTGCCTCCTCTTCTTGCCCGCCCTCCTCCGAGGTGAGGGGGGCGTGTGGGCTGTTGTCAGCCTGTGTGGTCCCGGTGGTGCTTGCCTGGGCGGATAGGGCGGGCTCGTTACCGGCGGCGCTCATCGTGGCCGTACTGCCTGGTTCGGTGCCGCTGTTGCTTCCGACATGCTGGGTTGGCCTGTTGTTGGTCGATGCGTTCCCGATATCCTCGGTGTCCGGGCCTGCACTCCTCGCGGCTGTGTTGGCCGCTATTGGTCGGCTGGGGGTGTGACCGTCCTCACTTCGGCCAGGCAGAGGTGCGGCCTGTGAGAGGCGTTGAGACAGCTTTGCCCTTATCTTCCTGACCACCGTGGGCAGGGAGTGCTCGACCTCTTCGGGGGAGACCCGAATCACCTGCAGCCCGTGGCGCTCCAGCCAGCGTTGGCGCTCCAGTGCCACCTCACGTCGCTCCCCAGGTATTGGCCCATCGACCTCGATAGCTAGCCTGGCCTCGGGGCAGTAGAACTCCAGGATAAACGGTCCAAAGGGGTGCTGGCGACGGAACCTGTAGCCGTCTACCTGCAGGCCGCGCAGCACATGCCAAAGGAGCTCCTTGCTGCGGGTAGAAGCTCGGCGGAATTCGCGGGCGCGAGGCGTGGGCACACCCTCTCTCCCCAGCCACATCGGATGAGAAGAGCTGTGGGAGGACCGATCGCCTCTTCTCCCGAGGGACGGAGGTGCGATTTGACCCTCAAATCCCCCGTTGCGGGCGGAGATGTAGCCGTGCGAGCTATGGTTGTGGGGCTCATGTCCGCTTCTGGGCTCGGGGGACGTTTGGTTTTTACCTTCCTCCCCCATGGGTTGCGTGGCGGCTGTCGGGCGAGCGGGATCCCCGTGTCCTGATGGGGAGGCGGGTGCCGGGCCATCGCTGCCATCACCCTCAGGGCGAGGGGTCGGGTGCGAGGCCCTTCTCACGAACACGTTGCCCACGAGGGTGTACCCCGCGGCCTCCAGCTCCCCCCGCGTGCGGAAGAGGTGGGAGTCGTTGGACATGTCGAACATGCGCAGGAAGCTAACTCCCCATGGATTCTCCTCCGGGGGGCCTTCTCTGACGAGCACGGGCACGCGCCTGTAGATATCGAGTGTGAGCTCGGCGTCGCGACGGGAGCGGAAGATAGGGCAGGTGCGGGTGTTGGGGTTGATCAGCGAGATCTCCTCGGGCGTGAGGATGAAGCGCTTGTCGGCCGCCGGGGCCGCCGGTGCGCCGCTGGCCCCTTGCGAGGGTGTGCCCCTTGCGGCCAGGACCTCGGGCGACCCGCCCTCCAGCTCCTCGACGCTGTGCAGGAAGAAGGCGAACTCCGCGGCGCTCGACCGCTGCCCGTCACCCCCGAGCGTGAGCAGGCAGAACTTGTAGCGATCATCTACGGCAGGGAATATGCCCTTGTTCTCGAAGTCGTACAGGCTGGCGAGGCGGCCGGTGCGCACGAGCTCCGCGAAGAAGTGCTTGTTGGTGTCGTCGGTGGCGATGCCCGTGGGCACGATCAGTCCGGCTCTACCCTTTGGCGACATTAGTTGCAGGAAGTTTTCGGCGAAGACGCTGTAGGTGTTGACGTCGCCGCGCCCACAGAGGGGGAAGCGCCCGCTTAGGCGCACGAATTTGCTCTGTGCCTCGGAGGCATGCAATGCCCGATCGTACTCCCTGGCCAGCTCGGGGTTGGTCTGCGGCAGCTGCTTGATGAGCTTATTGCGCTCGGCCTTGTTGCGCGCCTTGGCTATTTGAAGGTCGCGGGAGGCGAAGAACTCCTGCTGCTGGAGCTTGAGGCGCTCCCACGGGGGGTTACCGAGGACGACGTCGAAGCCGCCGCGGTCGAACACCTCTGGGAACTCGAGCGGCCAGTGGAAGAAAGGGTGCTCCTGCGAGTACGCGATGGCCTGCCCCTCCACCTGCGGATCCTTGCCGGACCTCTCCAGCGCCGCCCAGACGTTTGTGGTGGTGGACACGGGCTCGCCGCTGCGCAGGGGCGCGAAGAAGGCGTAGGTCCACAGGTCGCACGCCACTTTCAGGTCCCACCACCTGGTGCTGGGCTTGCGGAGGTTGCTGTAGCACTGCTCCTTGCGGCGCACTTCCTCAGGCGTACTCTCGGCAAGGGTCGACAGCTGCGCAAAATCCCTGGCGATATCGGTGATGTCCGGCACGCTGCTCGCCCCCCACAGGGTAGACTGGAGCCTCTCCTCCTTGTTGCGCTTCCTGATGGCGGAGGCGATGGCCTTGCTGTCGCCCTCCACGGCCTCGTAGGCTCCGTCGGGCACGCCCTCGACCAGCGCCTGAATGTCGAAGATGCCCACGAGGGAGTCGCCGCACTTGATGTGGTTGTCCAGGAAGCTGAGGGGCATGCCGGTGTTGTAGCCCTCGATCCACAGCGCGACCTTGCAGAGGTCCACCGCCAGGGGGTTCTTATCGACGGCGTAGATGCACTCGCGGATCACGTCGCGCAGGGCCTGGCGGTAGGCCTGTGGCGAGGGCTCTTCCTCGCCGGTACGGACGCGCGCGAGCTCCCGGGCGATGCGCCTGGCGGCCGCTAGCAGGAAGTGTCCCGAGCCCGAGGCAGGGTCGCACACGCGTAAGTTGAGCAGCGCCTCTTCCTGCCTCTGCCTGTCATGCCCAGCTTCCTTCAGTCGCTGCTCTATGACCGGCTCGAGGGCTGTCTTGATGAGCTGGCGCACTAGAGAGGGCGGTGTGTAGTAAGAGCCGGTCTGCTTGCGCTCGGAGCCCATCACCAGCTCGAAGCTACAGATGACGCCTGCGCTGGCCTCGATCCTCGCGGGGGAGGACTCGCCTGCTTTGCGCTCCGGGGGCGTCACGGCGCCCTGCGCGTCCGTGCCGGCGGGCGTGATCTCCACCCTGGGGTGGTAGTCCAGCAGGCTCTCGTAGACGGAGCCCAGCTCCTCGACGTCCAGCCAAGCGAAGTTGACCCTGCGGTAGGTGCCCTCGTCCTGGAAGAGGGTGAGGCTGGCGATGGCATCCAGCAGGTCCTGGTTGGTGCAGACCGCCCGCTCGATGTGGGCACAGGCGTTGGGACCGAAGAGCTCGCCGTTGAGGGCGGACATGCCCAGCTTGCGCGCCCGCTCGTCGTCGCGCAGGAGCTCGAAGGTCCGCATGAGGCCGTGCCAGAGGTCGCAGTAGGTATCGCCGGCGTGGTGCGCCTCGCTGCGGGCGCGCAGGCGGGAGGCGCTGTAGTGCTGGAGGTACACCTCGTGGAGGCGCCGGGTGCGCTCGTCCTCGGCCGGCGGCAGCAGGAGCCTCCTCTCCTCCACCACGAAGAGGAAGAGCAGCCGGTAGATCAGCCTGAGCAGCTCGCGGTAGTAGCCCACGGGGGAGAGCTCTCCGGAGACCATGGCCTCTCGCAGGGCAACGCTCTCGGGGTGTGCCAGGAGCGCACGCCCCAGGATGCCCAGGGCGCGCTCCACCCCCTCTCGCAGGCGCTCGCGGACCCTGCCGCCCTCCTCTATGCCCTGCTGGTAGTAGCGCTCCAGCAGGCACTCGTTGGGAGGCGAGCCCGGCCTTGGGAAGCGCGTGCTGTGGAGCAGCCTGTACAGCAGGACGAACTCGCTGTACAGCTCTCCACGGACCATCGCCTCCAGGTCGAACTCCAGGTACACGGGGTGCGATACGAGCGCGGAGTCGCGCAGCAGGCGGAGCCTGAGGCCGTTGGTCACGATGCCCCAGAGGGCGTCCGAGCGGTTGAGGTACTCCTGCACGGTGGAGTGGGGGCTACGGCGCTCGCGGCCGACGAGGCGCTGGTCCAGCTGCTGGTGGCAGCCCACTATATGGATGGGGACGTCGCCGTAGAAGTGGGAGATGTTGTACGTCTCCTGCCCGACGGCCGTGGCGGCCTGCACGTACCTGACCTCTGCAAACCCCAGCAGCTCCAGGACGGGCAGCACCCAGCTCTCGCGGGTCACGCTGGTGTGGCTCGTGCCGGAGGCGTGCTGGAGCCTGCGCTGGAAGGACTCCCAGTAGGTACGCATGTCGTTGAACGCGGCCTGCATGTCGGCCAGCAGCGCCGACAGGTCTTGGCAGCCGAAGTCGGCCGGCTTCTGGCCCTCGAGCGTCGCGCCGGCCTGCGGCACGAGCCGGTCCAGCAGGTCGGATGGGAAGAGTCCGCCCTCGATCGTGATCGTGGTGTAGGCCATCAGGCATCACCTCCTGGTACCAGTGCGTAGATCGCAAGGACGTCCGGCGGCTCCTGGGGCTCCACCTGCAGCTCGGTGTCGCCACCCACCAGGCTGTTCAGCCGCCTGTTCGACCGGATGATCTCCTCGCGCCGGCCCTCGAGCACCTCGCGGTACCAGTCCGGGTGGGCCCGGAAGCCCTCGAGCAGCTCGTCGATGTGTTCCTGGCGCTCGACAAGGGGCATCTCCCGGCGGGTGAAGTTCTCGGGGTCGGCGAAGGCCTCGAGCAGCCGCCTGCCCTCCACCACGTGTGGGGATAAGGGCGAGGGGCGCCCCCCCTGCAGCCGGATCGCCAGCGGCAGCACCTCCTCGGCGTACTGCTCGACCACGTCCCGCATGAGGTAGCGGACCCTGAGGATCACCAGGAAGGTGCGGCGCTCCACCAGCCGGGTGTAGGCGGCGGAGGTGCGCGCGAAGTCGTGGTCGTCCTGCATGGCGCGGCCCAGCACCTCGCGGCAGAGGGTCTCGATGATGGGGTGGGTGCGCCCGATGTACTCGGCGGTGCTGTCCCGCTGGCGGTCGAACACGACCCGCAGCGGCCACTTGGAGTACCCCAGCGGCGTCAGCCTGTCGCGGAGCTCCCCGGGGTCGAGCTCGAAGGCGCCGGCCCTGCCCCTGGGGTGGAGGTAGCCGCGGAAGCGCGGGGCCACCGTCTGGAGAAACCGCTCGAGCGTCTTGGGAGTGCCCAGGACGGAGTCCACAGCCTCCAGCTGCTGCTGGATCTCGTCGGGCTGGATCGTCTCCTGGCTGAACAGGGGACGCTGGCTCTCGGCGGAGCGGTCCCACGCCTGGTGGAAGCTCTGCACGTCGTCCGACTCCAGGCTGAGGGGCAGCTGCCCGGGGCTGCGGCGGTTGAGCCTGGTGAACATCAGCTGCGAGATGAGCGACTCCAGCAGGCGCTCGGAGTAGGCGGGGGCGGGCACCGAGATGCCCAGCTGCTCCCGGATCTTCCGCGCCTTGCGGACGAGCACCCTCATGACGGTGAGGTCGACGGGGTTGTTCTCGCCGCTGATCGTCACCGCGCGCACCTCGTCGCGCTGCTGGCCGAAGCGGTCGACCCTGCCCTCCCGCTGCTCGAGGCGGTTGGGGTTCCAGGGCAGGTCGTAGTGCACGACGGCGTCGAAGTGGTCCTGCAGGTTGATGCCCTCGCTGAGGCAGTCGGTGGCGACGAGCACCCTGCGGGGGGCCTGCGCCAGCTGGGCGATCCTCTCCTTGCGCTGGTCCTCGCTGAGCTCGCCGGTGACCGCCTCCACCTGCAGGTCCTCGAACTCCCCCCGGAGCAGGGGCTCCAGGTGCTCCTTGAGGTAGTTGGCGGTGTGGATGAAGTAGCAGAACACGATGGGCTGGAAGCCGTCGCGCAGGAGCTCGCGCAGGGTGTCCGCCAGGCAGGCGAGCTTGGCATCGGCTTCGGGACCCTCGAGCCTCCGGGCCCTGTCGATGAAGCGGCTCACCCTTTGCCGGAGGGTGCTGTCCTGGGCCGTGCCCATGTCACCGCCGGCGACCGTGAGGTAGTCGCTGGCCTCCTCCTGCTCGAGGCTCTCGAACACGGCGGGCCGGTACGACTGGTCCACCGCCTCCACGAGCTGGTCCTCGGCCTGGTTCATGAGCTGCCCGAGCCTGTTCTCCCGGTGTGCCTCCAGCGCGGCGACCGCCGCCCTGGGGCTGGATAGGATGCAGCGCAGCAGGGAGAGAGCCCCCCAGTAGCGCATCCTCTGCTGGTACCTGCCGAGGGCCGGCTGCTCGGAGAGGAGCTCCCGGCAGTAGCTCCACACCTCGTCGAAGAACCCCAGGTACCTTTCGGTGAGCAGGTAGGTCTTCTCGATGCTCTGCCGCTGCGGGAAGCGGGTCTCCGTGCCCAGCCACTGCCTGAGGTCCGCCCGACGGCGCTGAATGAAGTGGCGGTGGAGCGCGTCGTACGGCAGGGGCTGGTCGAGCTCGGCGTCGAACCTGGGGTCCAGCAGGCCCAGCAGCGACCTGAAGCTGCCCTCTATGCCGCTGTGCGGCGTCGCGGTCACCAGCACCAGGTGGCGGTCGGCCCGCCTGGCCAGCGCCGACAGCAGGCTGTAGCGCTGTTGCTGCTGGGAGGAGCCCCGCTCCCCCGGGCGGGTGGCGATGTGCGCCTCGTCGACGATGATCAGCTCCGGGGCATCGCGCACGAAGGTCTCCCTGTACCGGTCGCCCTTGAGGAAGTCGATGCTCGCTACCAGGAAGGGGTAGTGCTTGAAGATCGACACGTCCGTGCGCGGCAGGTTGCGCTCCAGCCTGCCGATCGTCGAGGGCTGCACGACCTCGGCGTGGATGGAGAACTTCTCTGCGAGCTCGGTCTGCCACTGGCTGCAGAGGTGCGCGGGGCACAGCACCGCCAGGCGCCGTATGATGCCCCTGTCGAGGAGCTCGCGGGCGATGAGCGCGGCCTCGATCGTCTTGCCCACGCCCACGTCGTCAGCTATCAGGAGGCGCACCACCCGCTGGCGGAGCGCCATCACCAGCGGTACGAACTGGTAGGGCCTGGGGACGAACGACAACCTGCCGAGCGACCGGAACGGCACGGCGCCCGAGCGGATGATCATCCGGGCGGCGTCGGCGATCGCCAGCGCCGCGAAGACGTTGCCCGGGCGCTCCGGGCTGGGGGCGGGGAAGCTGGACTGCCTGACATCATCCCCCTCCAGCGGCAGGAACACCCCGATGGACTCCTCATCGCTGCCCACCAGCGGCCTGAGCATCAGCAGGTCGTCGTGGTCGCTGGGCAGGACTATCCAGTCGCGGTCCCTGGCGCGCACGATGGTGCCTACGGGGTACGCCGAGCTCGACATAACAATACCTCCGCCTGTACATCATGTAGAGTGTGGTACACAATATACCACACTCAGCTGTGGGGTATGGCGGCGGGGCTCACCATTCGGAGCTGGGCTGGAAGCGCACGGGGATGACCTGCACGTCCATCCGCCCGAAGCGCTCCACCAGCCTGGGGAGCGCGCCCTCCTGGCAGAGGAAGAGCATGCAGCCGCCCCCTCCGGCGCCGCAAGCCTTCCAGCCGATCGCGCCGGCGTGGTGGGCGGCCTCGGCGAGGCGGTCCATCTCGGGCGTCACGAGCCCCCTGTCGAGGCGGAGCGAGAGCTCGTACGTCTCGGTCATCACGCGCGCCAGCTCCTCGAACCGGGCGTCCAGGAGCGCCTGGCGGGCGACGGGCACCAGGTCGCGCATGCGGCAGAGCACCTCGTGCTTGTCGCGGTCGCCGCTGCGGAAGGCCTCCCACACCCGCTCGTGGAGGTCGCCCGAGGCGTGGGCCTGACCCGTGTAGGCCAGCAGGAGCCTTCCCTCCAGCTCGGCCCTGACCTCCAGCGGGATGTCCAGCTGCTCCACCTCCGCCGGCTCGTCCTCGGGCCCGAAGCGCAGGTAGTTGAAGCCTCCCAGGGCGGCGGCGTACTGGTCCTGCTTGCCGCCCTCCACGCCGAGCAGCTTCTCGAGCCGGTAAGCGTCCTCGGCCAGCTGGACGGCGGTGAGCTCGCGCCCCATCAGCCGGTAGGTCATCGCCAGCCAGGCCACGTCCACCGATGCCGAAGTCCCCAGCCCCGTGCCGGGCGGCAGGTCCAGGCTGTACCGCAGGTCCAGCTGCGTGCCCCGCCACCTGGCCTCGCCCTCCACGCAGGGGAGCACGGCGGCGTTGAGCACCTCGCCCCCCTCCTGGCTGGAGAAGTAGTGGACGTCGGTCCACCCGCCCGCGAAGTCCACCCGCACTGGGATCCTCACCCTGATAGCTTCATCCTCTGACATCCTCTTATCCTCCGGAAGGTTCTGACTCGCCATTAGCAGGAGTCGCGCCAAGCCCGCGGGCATGAGAAAGGGCCCCCTTGCGGGAGGCCCTTGAGCGGGGAGGTAGTAGCCATGCGGGCTTGGTGCCCACGGTTGGTGTTCTCTATTCCCTCACGGCACCTGCCGTTAGGTCGGATATGAACTGCTGGCTGCCCAGCAGGAATATCACGATCAGGGGTAAGGTAGCAAGTAGCGTGCCCGCCATCACCATGCTGTAGTCGGTGTTGTAGATGCCGTTGAGCTGCGAGAGCGCCACCTGCAGGGTGATGTGCTCGGGGTTGATCAGCACCACCAGGGGCCAGAAGTAGTCGTTCCAGGTGTAGATGAAGCTGAAGATGCCCAGGAAAGCCAGCGCCGGCCGCAGCGCCGGCAGGCCCACGTGCCACCACAGGCGGAAGTGCCCGCAGCCGTCCAGCCTGCCCGCCTCTAGCAGCTCGTCGTGCACGGCCTCCTGCGCGTACTGGCGGATCCAGAAGATGCCGAAGGCGTTGGCCGCCCCCGGGATGATCAGCGCCTTGAGGGAACCCACCCAGCCCAGGGTCGCCATGATGGCGAACATCGGCACCGTGGAGAGCTGGCCGGGCACCATGAACGTCGCCAGCAGGATGAGGAACAGGATGTTCTTGCCCGGGAAGTCGAACTTCGCGAAGGTGAAGCCGGCGAGCGAGTCGAACACCAGCAGCAGGATGGTGGTGACCACCGACACGATCAGAGTATTAATGAAGGAGTCCAGGAAGTTGATGCTCTGGAACACGTGCTGGACGTTGGTCACCAGCTGGTCCCCGAAGGTGAGCTTCGGGGGGTAGCGGAAGATGTCGCCCGTGGTGTTGGTCGACATGACCACCAGCCAGTAGAACGGGAATATGGAGATCACCACCCCCAGCAGGAGGAGGATGTGGATGATCGAGCTCGTGAAGTAGCGCTTTGCCATGGCCGCCTCCTATCTCAGACCTACCGTGCCGGCCCTCTGGACCACCCGCCAGTTGAAGGCCGAGAAGAGCACGATGATGACGAACAGCCCCCAGCCGATCGCCGCGCCGTAGCCGAACATGTTCTGGGTGAACGCCTGCTGGTAGAGGTACAGCACCATCGTCAGTCCCGACTGGCCGGGACCACCGCCGTTGCCCACCAGCACCTGAGGCTCAGTGAAGAGCTGCATGCCGCCGATGGTGGAGGTGATCACCGTGAAGAGGATCACCGGCCGCAGCATCGGCAGGGTGATGTGGTAGAAGATCTGTGGACCAGTAGCGCCGTCGACCCTGGCGGCCTCGTACAGCGCTGAGGGGATGGCCTGCAGCCCTGCTAGATAGATGATCGCATTGTAGCCGGTCCATCTCCAGATTACCATGGAGGCTATCGCGATCTTGATGCCCCAGGCGTTGTTCAGCCACTGCACCGTGGGCAGCCCCACGGCCTGCAGCGCGGCGTTGAGGAGGCCGGCGTTGTTGCCGAAGATCGAGCCGAAGATGATCGCGATCGCGACGATCGAGGTCACGTTCGGGATGAAGTACGCCGCCCGGTAGAAGCCCTTGCCCCTGATCGGCCAGTTGAGCAGGAACGCCAGGACCAGGGCGAGCACGAGCATCGGGATCGTCGAGATGATCCAGATGACGAAGGTGTTGACTATCGACTGCCAGAAGTTGGGGTCAGTCACGAGGTAGCGGAAGTTCTCCAGCCCCACGAACCGCATCTCCCCTATGCCGTCCCAGCTGTGGAAGGACAGGTAGAGGGAGAAGAATATCGGGAACAGCCCGAACACCGCGAACAGGATGTAGAAGGGGGCGATGGCGATGTACATCGGCACGTACGTGCTCCAGGTCCGCCAGGACTTCCTGCCCGCCTCCTTCTCCTTGGTGGCCACTCCTACTGTGCTCATTTCCATGCACCTCTCAGCTGTAGTCTCTTCTGTATCTCGTGCAGGGCGTCCTCCCAGGCCCGCTCGGGGTCTTTCCCCTGGGTGGCGACGTTGGTGAGCTCCTTGGCGTAGATGGGGTTGATGATGTTGTACTCCGTCCCCAGGTAGAAGGGCTTCACCTGGCGGGCGGACTCGCTGAAGATGGGGTTCGTGTTCTGCCCGCCGAAGAACTCCTCTGGGTGGTTCATCTCGGGGCGGTTGTAGATGCTGGGTGTGGAGGGGTAGAGGTCTATCTCCACGTAAGCCTTGAGCTGGTTCTCGGGGTTCTGCACCCAGCTGATGATGTCGAACGCCAGCTGCGGATCTTTGCAGTAGCGGGTGATCGACAGGAAGGAGCCACCGCTGTTGCCCGCTCCGCCCGGCGCGGGGCACACCCGCCACAGACCGGTGGTGTCTGGAGCAGCGTCCTTGAGGATGAGCTTCATCCACACCGCACCGTGGAAGGTGATGAACCTGCCGGTGTCGGCGGAGGCGTTCCAGTCGGTGGAGTAGCGGGCTGAGTTGGCCAGGAGCCCCTTCCTGTGGGCGGTGACCGCCAGGTCCCAGGCGCGCTTGACGTGGGCCTGGTCGCCGATGAAGTGCCCGCTCTTGTCTTGGTACCAATCGGCACCCTGAGCCATCACGTGCTGGAAGATCTGCGTGATCTCGTCGGCGAGGGACACCCTCTGGGGCAGCTTGGACTTGAGGAACTCGCCCAGCTCGAAGTACTCCTCCCAGGTCTTGATCCGCTCGTAGAGCTGGTCAGGATCGGTGGGTACTCCGGCCTTCCGCAGGATGTCCTCGCGGTAGAAGAGCGCTATGGGGCCGATGTCCATCGGGAAGCCTATCATCTTGCCCTCAGGGGTGATGCCCTGCAACCACTTCCACTCCAGGTAATCGGACTTCACCTCGTTGGCCCCCACGCTCTGGAGGTCCACGAACTGGTCGGCGTCCGGGAAGTAGGTCGCGATGTCCACGTTGATGCCGGCGATGTCGGGGACGTACGACTTGCCGGCGAAGGTGATCAGCAGCTTCGATCGGTAGTCGCCGCCGATCTTCTGCGGCACGAGGTTGGCCTTGGGGAAGCGCTTGTTCACCTGCTCGAGGATGTTGTCGTCGATCGAGCGGTTCCAGTACCACAGGTTGAGGGTGGTACGGCCGCCTCCCGTGCCTCCCTGCGTCTGGGTGCCGCAGCCCATCGACGCCAGCGCGCACCCCACCAGGCCGGCAGCGGCCCTGGCCAGGAAGTCGCGCCGTGATAGGACCTTCGGCATCTCAACACTCCTTTCTCTGCATATATCCTATATACAGGTAACGCGGAGTTTAGTGTATATCTACTTTAGTTTTGAGTCAACACGTGTCGTGGTGCTGGCTAGATATTTGACCTGCTGGCCGGGATGGGAGTAACATGCGAGTACGATGAGGGACAGGCTGCTGGTGACAGTCTACAGACCACTGGCCGTGGCCGTGCTGTTCGGCTGCATAGTGGTCTCCATAGTGCAGCTCATCGAGCTGCTCCAGCCCCAGTGGCGCGGGGGCTACCTGGTGGTGATCTCGGCGCTGGCGGCGCTGGAGGCGCAGGTCTCCTATCGGCTGATAAGGGAGCGGCTCCCCCGGAGCTACCCCACCCTGCGCTATCGCCTGATGGAGCTGGTGGGACTGTTCCTCGTGCTGCAGCTGGCGGAGGGCCTCAACGAGGGTAGCGCCAACCCCTTGGCGGGCATCCCCGACTTCAGCCCCCCGGCGCTGGTGGCTTACGGGGTGGTCGTGGCGTGCTGGCTCGGGGGCACGCTCACCGCCAGGGATCTGGAGGCGTTGGGGGAGACGCCCGAGAGGTCCGCCACCTACGTGCCCCCGGAGGAGCGGCTGGCCTCGCGCTTCCTCTTCGGGGCGGTCATCCTGCTCATCTTCGCCGGGATGACCCATCTGGGGCTGCGCAGCCTGTTCCAGCTCTCGCGGCCGCCGGTGGGCGGGGTCATCCTGAACGTGCTGGTGTACTTCCTGTTGGGCTTCCTGATGCTGGGGCAGATCAGGTACTCCACGCTGCGCGCCCACTGGGAACAGGTGGGCGCCAGGGTCCAGCCGGCGCTGGGCTCCCGCTGGCTGCGGTACAGCCTGCTCTTCCTGGTGTCGGTGCTCCTGTTGGTGGCCCTGCTGCCGACCACCTACACGATGGGGCTGCTGGAGACGCTCGCCCTCGTCCTCAATGCCATCATCTGGACGATAGGCGCCATCTGGTTCCTGATATCGCTGCCCTTCCTATGGGTGATAGCGCACCTCTTCGGCGGCGGGCGGACGGGAGATAATCCCCCTCCCCCGCGCGAGCTGCCCGAGTTCATGCGCCGGCCTCAGGACGGGGGCTTCAGCTGGCCCGGTTTCCTGAACTCCCTGATCTTCTGGGCGATAGTGGCGGCGATCCTGGTCTACGTGCTGCGGGCGTACCTGCGCACTCGCCCGGACCTGCTGGCGCCGCTGGCCCGCCTGCGCCTCCTCGAGGTGCTGCGCGCCTGGTGGCGGTCGCTGTGGGCCCGGATCACCGGCGCAGCGTCCAGCGCTTCCCGACGGCTCGCCGAGCGGTTCAGGGCCGCGGGCCGCACCCTCGGAGGCGTTGCCCGCGGCGAGAGGATAGACCCCAGCAGGTTGGACCCCAGGGGGAGGGTGAGGTACTACTACCTGCGGATGCTGGAGGTGGCCGAGGGCGCGGGGCATCCCCGCCGGCGCTCGCAGACGCCCTACGACTTCGAGCGCACCCTCAGGCCGGAGGTGCCCGAGGCCGAGCCCGCGCTGGACGACCTCACCTCGGAGTTCGTGCGCGCTCGCTACAGCCGGCAACCCCTCTCCGAGGAGGAGGCCGAGCGCGCCAGGGCCGATGTAGAACGCATCCAGGAGGAGCTCAGACGCAAGCAGGAAGCCCGTGATACCGATCAAAGCTCTCCAAGGAGGTGAAGTTGTACGGTCCCATAAACCCCAAAGCTCCCTTCATCTGGCACGGCGGTGACTACAACCCCGAGCAATGGCCCCCTGAGGTGTGGGTGGAGGATGTGCGTCTCATGCAGGAGGCCCACTACAACGTCCCCACCGTCGGGGTGTTCAGCTGGGTGTCCCTCCAGCCCGACGAGCACACCTGGGACTTCGAGTGGCTGGATAGGGTGCTGGAGATGCTGCACGCCTCGGGCAGGTACTTCGTGCTGGCGACGCCCACGGCGGCGCAGCCCGCCTGGATGTCGCAGCGCTACCCCGACGTGCTGCGCGCGGACAACACCGGCCGCAGGCACCACCACGGCCGCAGGGTCAACTACTGCCCCAACTCCCCCAACTACCGGCGGTTCATCCGCGAGGTGGCGAGCCGGCTCGCGCAGCGCTACGGTGGGCATCCCGGCCTGCTGGCCTGGCACGTCTCCAACGAGTACGGCGGCACCTGCATGTGCGAAGTGTGCGCGGAGGCGTTCAGGGCCTGGCTGCGGAGGCGCTACGGCAGCCTCGAGGAGGTCAACCGCAGCTGGTGGACCCGGTTCTGGGGACATACCTACACCGACTGGTCGCAGATCACACCGCCTTACGCCAACGGCGAGAACCTGACGCACGGCCTGACGATCGACTACAAGCGTTTCCAGAGCGAGGCTATGCTCGAGTGCTTCAAGATCGAGCGCGACGCCATCCGGGAGCATTCCCCGGACGTGCCCGTCACCACCAACCTCATGGGCACCTACCCGCTGCTGGACTACCGCGAGTGGGCTAAGGAGATGGACGTGGTCTCCTGGGACTGCTACCCATGGCCCACGGCCGATCCCGGCGACATCGCCTTCCTGCACGACCTCAACAGGGGGTTGAAGGACGGCAGGCCCTTCATCCTCATGGAGCAGACGCCCAGTAGCCAGAACTGGCAGCCGGTCAACCAGCTCAAGCGGCCGGGAGTCCTCAGGCTGTGGAGCTACCTGGCGGTGGCCCACGGGGCGGAGACGGTGATGTACTTCCAATGGCGCCGCGGCAGGGGTGGTTGCGAGAAGTTCCATGGGGCCGTGGTGGAGCACCACGGCAGGACGGACGCCCGCGTGTTCCGGGAGGTCTCGGAGCTGGGCGCCGAGCTCGAGCGCCTAGGTGATGCGACCATCGGGGCCGCCACGCCCGCCAGGGTGGCCGTGATGTTCGACTGGAACAACTGGTGGGCGATAGACGACGCTGTGGGGCCCGTCCGGGAGAAGAGGTACGTCGAGACCGTGCGCCAGCACTACCGGGCGATCTGGCGGAAGAACGTGCCCGTGGACGTGGTCTTCAGCGACTCGGACCTGTCCCGCTACGACCTGGTGATAGCCCCGATGCTGTACATGGTGAAGCCCGGCGTGGCCGAGCGGATAGAGGGCTTCGTGCGCGGCGGGGGCGTGTTCGTGGCCACCCAGTTCTCGGGCGTGGCCGACGAGCACGACCTGGCGTTCGAGGGCTATCCCGGGCCGCTGCGGAGGGTGCTGGGCATCTGGGTGGAGGAGATAGATGCCCTGTATGAGGGTCAGGTCAACCACATCGTGATGGCCGACGGCACGGGCACCTACGAGTGTGGCCGCATGTGCGACATCGTGCGGACGGAGACCGCCAGGGTCGTGGCCACCTACGGCGAGGACTTCTACGCCGGCACGCCGGTGGTGACCGAGAACCGCTTCGGCGAGGGGAGGGCCTACTACATCGCCAGCCACCCGGAGGACCGCTTCCTGGACGAGTTCTACGGCCTGCTGCTGCTCGAGCAGGGAGTCCAGCCCGTGATGGAGACCCCCGCAGGGGTGGAGGCGGCGCTGCGGGAGAAGGACGGCGCGCGCCTGGTGTTCCTGCTCAACCACAACCCGGAGGAGGTGACCGTTCGCCTGCCCGAGGGCGAGGCCTTCCTGGAGCTGTTGAGCGGCGAGGAGCTCCGGGGAGAGATCGTGATGGCCGCCTACGACGTGCGGATCCTCCGGGCCGACGCCTGAGGGCGGGGCCGTGGGCACCCCTTACGTGGGCACCTCCGGCTACGTGTACAGGGATTGGCGCGGCAGGTTCTATCCGCAGTCCCTGCCGCAGCGGGAGTGGCTCGGGTTCTACGCCGAGCGCTTCGACACCGTGGAGATCAACGCCACCTTCTACGGCAGGTTCTCGCGCGGGGTGTTCGAGCGCTGGGGCGAGTCCACCCCCGAGCGCTTTCGCTTCGCGCTCAAGGGCCCGAGGCTGATCACGCACGTGCGGCGCCTGCGGGAGGTGGAGGCTCCCCTGGAGGCTTTTCTCTTCGGAGCCAGGGGTTTGGGAAGCAAGCTGGGGGTGGTCCTGTGGCAGTTCCCGGCCTCCATGCGCGCCGACGAGGAGCACGTGGAGAGGCTCGCGGCCTTCTGTCGGCTGCTGCCGAGGGGTCTGAGGTACGCTTTTGAGTTTCGACACGATTCCTGGCTCGCGGAGGGGGCCCTCGAGCCGCTGCGGGCGCTGGAGGCGTCGCTGGTGCTCAACGACTCCCCTCACCTCCCATCCTGGCGGATCGAGATGGGCGGCTTTACCTACATCAGGATGCACGGCCCGGGAGAGCTGTACGCTTCGCGGTACACCGAGGAGCAGCTGCGGTCCTGGGCTGACTGGATCAGGGAGCGCCTCCGCGAGCGGGATGTCTACGTCTACTTCAACAACGACGTGCGCGCCTACGCGGTCGAGAACGCCGCGACCCTGCGGGGCCTGCTCTAGCGTATCCGGAGGTCCTCGGCGGAGTACTCTATGCCCTTGGGCTGGATCACCACCCTGCGCGGCCCCTCGATCACCCTGCCCGCCACCAGGGCATCAACGCCCTGCTGGGAGGCCAGGCGCACCAGCTCGTCGGCCTGCGCCGGCGGCAGGAAGATCGCAAAGCCAGCTCCCATGTTGAACAGCGCGTAGGCCTCGGCCTCCGGGATGCGTCCCTCGCGACAGATGAACTCAAGTACTGGGGGTACCGTGGGCACCTCTTCCAGGAGGTAGGTCAGGTCCTGGGGGGCGCGCATCAGCTTGCGCCAGCCGTGGCCGGTGATGTGCACCATGTAGTGGATCTCTAGCCCTGCCTGCTGGGCGCCCTCTACCACGCGCGAGTAGAGGGGGGCGGGGTCCAGGAGGGCGTCACCGAAGTACCTGCCGTCTTCCATGGGGGTGAGGTAGCCGTCGGGCAGCTCGGCGGCGAGCTTGCGCGCCAGGCTCAGCCCGTTGGTGTGTATCCCCGTGCTGGCCAGCAGCACGATCGCGTCTCCCTCCCGCAGCTTGTCCGAGGTCACCAGCCGGCTCTTGGGGCGCACGATCCCCACCGCCGAGCCCGCGAGGTCTATCGCGTCCGTGCGGATGATGCCCCCGAGGGCCGGCGACTCCCCGCCACCCCAGGAGGCCCCGGCCTCCAAGCAGGCCCGCGCCCAGCCGCGCACCAGGTCCGAGGCCCTCTCCTCGTCCGCGAACCACTCCGAGGCCCCCACCGCGAAGTAGGCGTGCACCACCAGCGGGGTGGCGCCGACGGCGACGAGGTCGTTGACGATCGCGGCCACGGCGTCCTGAGCGATGCGGTCGTAGGAGGACCTGCCTAGGTGGGGCCTCATCGCGTCCGCTACGAGGCTCTTCGTGCCCAGGCACTCCAGCACCGTGGCGATGTAGTGGTCTCCGGCATCCACTACGTAGGCGGTCTCCCCTCGACTCTCGGGGATCTCGCTCATGCCCAACCGTGACAGAAGCCCGCCCGTGCGGCCGGCCTCCGCGAGCGCCAACCGCTTCACCCTGTCCAGCACATCGTAGTCCACGCCAGCGGAGGCGTACCTGTCTTGCTTGTCCACTCTTTCCTACCCCTTTCGCGGTCTCTCCTAGAGATGATACACGATAGGGGTAGCAGGTGGGGGGCGACGTAAAACCTTTCATCTCTGGGGATAGCTTGCCCCTTGAGCCTACAATGGGAGAAAATCGTTGCCAGATCTAGACATGGGAAACGATTTCAGAGATAATTGTACTTGGCGGGGAGATCCCTTCTACCTGCCGTGCGGGGGGCGGTGCCCAGGTGCCCAGCATCGCCCCCCTATCCAGCGATCACATCCTCTCGGAGGGATCGTGGCCGGCCTCCGGGTGGTCCTGTATGGTGCCCCTCCAGCCACCGGTCTCCACGCCGCGGCTCTCTATGAACTCCTTGAAGCGCTTGAGATCGCCTTCCACCCTGCGGTCCACCGCGCCGACCATGCTGCCTATGTTCTCCACCAAGCCCTCGGGCTCGTACTCCAGCTGCAGAGTCACTCGGGTGGTGTTGTCGTCAATGTAGTGGAAGGTCACCACGCCGGCGTTGCGCGCGCCCGTGGTGCTGGTCCAGGCCACGCGCTCGTCCGGAATCTGCTCGGTGATCTCGGCGTCCCACTCCTCCTCCTTGCCGCCTATCTCGGCGCGCCAGTGGAGGCGCTTGTCATCCAGCTGCCTCACTTCCTTGACGCCCTCCATGAACCTGGGGAACTCCTCGAACTGGGTCCACTGATTGTAGGCGGTGCGCACCGGCACGTTCACGTCTATGCTCTTGATTACGGTAGCCATCTTTACTGCCTCCTATATAACGTCACGGCTTGCTATCGCAAGACCCGTTCCACCCTGCTCACTTACATCCCCTCGCCAGCAGGTCGCTCACATCTCGCACCAAGTCAGCGATCTCGAACGGCTTCGGTAGGACGTGTAGGCATGGGTCCGCGATCGGCTCAACCTCCTCCAGGTCCAGGATGGCCGCGGTGCAGATGATGACCGGTAGCTGCCGGGTCTCCGCGTTGGCCCTGATTGTGCGTACCAGCCCCAAACCGTTCTCGTTCCCCAGCCTTATGTCGGTTATGAGCAGGTCAGGTGCCTGGGCCTGCAGCGCTGCCAGGGCATCGGCTGCTCGCTCGAAGCTCAGCACCTCGTACCCCTGCTCCGACAGCACATCCTCCAGCAGCTGCCTGAAGTCCTCCAGGTCGTCCACCACGAATATCTTTCCCCTGTGCATGCTACCCCCTGGTCGCGCTCCCGGCGCAGATAGAGTCTGAGACATTATATCTACAGCGCGATAGTCCTTCCATCCGTGCCAGTTTTCCTGCATCCTCTTATTAGATATCTCTGATGGGGGCATAGAGGTTATGGAGAGGGTGGACGGCCTAGAGCTGGAGCAGGACCTGCGGTTTCAGCGGCGAGAGTGGCTGGTGGAGTACGCTGGGAGGCTGCTGTTGCTCGTGGCCTTCCTGGCGGGGCTGCTCGGTATCCTGGGCGGAGGGCCGCTGAGCTGGGGGCAGGCCAGGTCCGCTGACGGCCGGCTGCTGGTCCGCTACCCTCGTTTCGCTCGGTTGGAGACGCCCGCGCGGATGTCCCTTGAGGTGGACGGCAGCGCCACGCGGGATGGGCGATTCAGCCTGGCGCTGCCGCGCTCCTACCTGGACGAGGTGGACATCTCCAACATAGTGCCCCTGCCGTCCAGCGCCAGGAGCGAGGAGGGCTACACGGTCTTCGAGTTCCAGGTGGGCAGAGGCGTGACGCGCCCCGAGGTGATCTTCAGCTTCCAGTTCGACAGGGCGGGGGTAGCTTCGGGTGAGGTGCTCCTCAATGAGGGCAGCCGCGTGAGCCTCAAGCAGATAGTATGGCCATAGTGGGAGGGTAGTATGAACTCTATACTCAGGGGACTGGCGGTGTACCTCTTCCTGCTGGTGATCTTTCGGATCAACGGCAAGCGATCGCTCGCGCAGATCACCACCTTCGACGCGGTGCTCCTGCTGATCATCTCCGAAGCGATCCAGCAGGCGATGATCGACGGGGACAACTCCTTGACCAACGCCTTCCTCATCGTGCTGACGCTGGTGGGCACGGATCTCGTGCTCTCCTTCCTCACCCTGCGCTTTCGCGCCCTGGATAAGCTGGTGAACGATGTGCCCCTCGTGCTGGTGGAGAACGGAGTGGTGCACCACGACCGGCTGAGGCGCGCCAGGGTCAGCCTGGATGACGTGCTGGAGAACGCCCGCACCATCCACGGGCTGGAGCGGATGGAGCAGATCAAGTACGCGGTGCTCGAGAGGGACGGTCACATATCCATCATCCCCAGCTGGGTGCCCTGGGTCACCGCCAGGGCCACGACGGAGGGCTCGCGATAGGGGTCAGTCCCTTGAGGGCAGCAGACACCGCAGCAGGGCGGCCGCCACGACCATCACCCCCAGGCCAGCTATCGCCAGCCCCATACCCAGCCACCACTTGCCCCAGAGCGACCTGCCGATGTAGGTGATGAAGAAGGCCTCGGCCAACATCCCCGACCTCCAGATAGTGCCCCAAGGGCTCACCCCCAGCCGCCGTCCGAGGAGCGCACCTAGCCCTATGCTGACCAGGGAGATCGCGAACGCCATGCTGGCCACCGATGCCGGCAGCTCCAGCCCCACCAACCAGAGCAGCACCGGCAGATAGGCCACGAGCAGGACGACCCTGAGGTCGCTGGCCCCCTCCAGGGGGAAGAGCTGCCGGTGGAGACCCGCTCGAAAGCACCCCTTGCGCATCCTAGCCTCCCAAGATGCTATAAGAAAGTTTTATAGCCTGCCTAAGTTTCAATACTAATACTTTAGCGTTTGATCTTCCATCTTTGGAGGCCAGGTTGTAAACTCTCAACTAAGTTGACTGACACAGTAGAGAATCTCGCGATCTGGAGGTTGTAAGTTGCGCAAGTTGTTGATACTGGCCATAGTGGGGTTGGCCGCGCAGTTGGTCGACGGCTCCCTGGGTATGGCCTACGGTGTGACCTCGACCACGTTGCTGGTGCTGGCTGGGATAGCGCCAGCCTTTGCCTCCGCCAGCGTGCACCTTGCGGAGGTGGGGACTACGCTGGTGTCGGGCCTCTCGCACTGGAAGCTGGGCAACGTCAGCTGGTCGGCAGTAGGCTGGCTAGCTGTGCCGGGGGCCGTAGGGGCCTTCTGCGGGGCTGTGGTGCTCAGCTCGGTGTCTGCTGAGGCCGCCAAGCCCTGGATAGCTTTGTTCCTTTTCCTCCTGGGGACCTATATCCTGATCCGTTTTGCCTTCCTGGGCCAGAGCACTCCTCAGATAAAGAAGCAGCTCACCCCGAAGTTCCTGGTCCCCCTTGGGGCGTTGGCCGGCTTCCTGGATGCGGCCGGTGGCGGTGGCTGGGGACCAATATCCACCCCCACCATATTGGCCTCAGGTAGGCTCGATCCCCGCCGCACTGTGGGCACGGTGGACACGAGCGAGTTTCTGGTGGCGATAGCCGCCAGCGCCGGCTTCCTAGTGTCCCTGGATCGCAGCCAGATAGCCCTGCAGCTCGTGCTGGCGCTGCTGATAGGGGGTATGATCGCCGCTCCGATCGCGGCCTGGCTGGTGCGAAAGATGCACCCGCGCGTGCTCGGGTCCGCAGTGGGAGGGCTCATCCTGCTGACCAACGCCCGCACGCTGCTGACATCCTTGGATGCCAGCCAATCCATCGCCGCCACCGCCTACGGCGTGATCGGCGTGGTGTGGTTGGCAGCATGTGTCACAGCCTTCGTTGCCTCTCGTCAGGAGTCGGGTGAGAGGCACGTGGAGATCTCGAGAGAGTACGAGTACTCGAGCTAGGTAGAGGATCCATCGAGTGGGTCGGGGGATATCCCCCGACCCACTTGTCCCTGTTAGAGCTTTATCCCAGGGTCGCCGTCCTCGCTAGTCAGGGTGATCAAGGTGGATATGGGAGATTCCGGCCTGCTTACGGTATCCACCACCCTGTAGTCCGCTTGCCATACTTCTCTGGTGATCCTGCAACGCACGTAGCCTCTGGAGTTGTTGTACATTACCTGGTGTGGATCGTCCTGCGTACCGCCCAGCACCATCTCCCGCTTGGTGGGGGTACCTCCAGAACTGATGGACGTACCCACGTACTCCGCTCCCAGTGTCTGGGAGTTGGGGTCGGCGAAGTCGGCCTTGACCTCATAGGCGTAGTTGCGGTGCACGTCCCCGGTGATGATTATCGGATTAGATGGCCTGCGCGTTCGGAGGAAATCCAGCAGCCTGTCGCGGTCTGACTTGTAGCCATCCCACTGATCTCCGTTGCCCACGTAGTTCATCCCCGGTCCTGGTAGGTTGTCCCGCTGCGAGAAGATGATCTGCTGAGCGAGGACGTTCCAGGTCGCTCGGGAGCTGTCCAGTGATTGCATTAGCCATTGCAGCTGCTCCTCCCCTAGGATGGTTCTTGTTGGGTCGGTCGCGGATCGACAGTAGCCTTCGACCATTGCTTCGCCTGCGCAGCTAGTCTGCCTGTCCCTGTACTGGCGCGTGTCCAGCACATGCAGCTTCAACAAGTCTCCAAAGGATAGCTGCCTGTACAGCCTTAGACTGGGACCCTCTGGAGAGGGTACCCGTAGCGGCATATGTTCCCAGTAGGCTCTATAGGCAGCGGCCCTGCGGACCAGGAACTCCTCTGGAGACACGCTTGGATAGTCCTCGGAGTACTCGCTGGCGTAGTTGTTCTCTACCTCGTGGTCGTCCCAGGTCACTATCCATGGGAAGGCAGCATGAGCCGCCTGTAGCTGGGGATCTGACTTGTACAATGCGTGCCTTATCCTGTAGGATGCCAGTTCCTGGGGCTCGAGAGCGACTTCCGCCGGCAGGCTCAAACCCCTTGGGGCGCGCAGTACGTTCTCGTAGATGTAGTCGCCCAAATGCACCACGAAGTGCAGATCCTCCCTGGCCATGTGGCCGTATGCAGGATAGTACGAGTGAAACTCCTGGCAGGAGGCAAAGGCGAAAGCTAAGCGATTGATCTGCGATCCACGAGAAGGAGCGGTACGCGTCCTGCCTAGGGGGCTCTCCTCCTTGCCTGCCATAAAGCGATAGTAATACTCGCGGTCGGGACTGAGACCCTGCACGTCAACGTGCACCGAGTGGGCATACTCCGGCCTGGCGATGGCAGTACCTCTCCTGACCACTCTCTGCATATGGGCATCTGCATACACCTCCCACCTGACAGGTATTGGGCGAGGGGGCATGCCTCCGTCGGGTGCCAGGGGATCTGGGGCCAGCCTGGTCCACAAGACGACCGAGCTCTCCAAAGGGTCTCCTGAGGCTATCCCCAGAGTGAACGGGTAGCTGCCACGTGGGGGTTGTACCGGTCGTGTTTGGGAGATGGGACCGGCGGAGAGGGCTATCCCTGCTAACCACCCCGTGGAAAGCAAGAACCGGCGCCTGCTTGTGGCCAGCCTGATCGTATGCGCTACCTCTCTAGCGAACACCACGTTACCTCCTAAGAGCTTGCTCTACTTGGGAGGATAGAGCGGGTGCATTAAGATCGGCTTAAGGCCAGGCAATCGCGTGACTAGCTTTGCCTATAGATTGTCCTGTGTGGTATCTTGGCCGGGACTCCTCTTCTCCACTACGTGCCGCATGAGGTAGGCATTGGGTACTATGTACGTCCTACCATCGCGCGCGCTGATAACTGTGAATGTGTAGCTGATCTTTTGCACGCGACCCACGTATCCCTCTACGGCTATCTCATCGCCCTTGGATACCTCCTGAGAGATGTACCTTCCGGCGGCTATATTCTCCGACATGGTGCGCAGGCCCAGCCCTAGCGCCAGGGCTACCGTGAGCACGACTCCGCCCAGTGCTACCACCATCAGCACGACGATGACGGTGACATCTATCCCGAGCATCGTGGCAGCCAGCAGGGCAGCTACGAACAACACAAAACCCTGTACGGCCCCTTGCAGCCACCTACTGCCTGATACTCCGAACCCTAGCAGGGTTCTGTCTGCCATCTCGGCAAGGACTCGCGCGATGGCGATCCCCAGCACCAATAGTAGCGCTGCGGCCAGCACCCTGGGTACGTAGAGCAGCAGCTGGCTCAGGGTATCTGATATAAACTGCGCGCCCAGAGGCCCCAGAGCTAGCAGGAAAGCCAGCCCCAACAGGAGGTAAAAGGCGATCGCCCCCACCGTGCTGGAGGGGCTACGCCCCACAACGCCCAGTACCTCCGCGATGCCCAGGCGCTGACATAGACGGTCGAACTGCGCTCGCCGCAGCATGAACACGAGTAGCCGTCGGATGACCAGGGCGACGATCACCCCGATGATGAACACCAGGAGCGCTACGGTCACCCGTGGGATGTAGTTTACGAGGACCTCCCTCAGGTCTGCCATGGTGATCATCGGCTCAACCCCAGCATGGCGAGGATAGCCCTTGCGTAGGAGGCTACTACCCCCCCACACAGCTGCAGCATGCCGCGTAAGTACGATGCCAACTGTACCCTCCTCTCGATTGATCTGCTCAGGTCGGGGGCTGTCACCCCCTGTTTGGAGATATCCTCCAGGGCAGAGTGCAGGCGGACATAAGCCTCCAGCGTGGCCCTCAGCTCAGGGCTGTGCTCCAGCTCGAGCTCAAGCGAAGCCCTCTCCTCCTCGCTTAGCTCTCCCCAGACGTATCTTTGGAGGATCATGTCCCATTCCATCGCTCTATGATCTCCTTCAGCTTCTGTCTGCCCCTGTAGACCCACACGCGGGCTGTGCCCTCCTGCACCTCCAGATAGTCTGCGATCTGCGCGTAATCTACCCCTTCCAGATCCTTGAGCACCAATGCTATTCTATGGTTTCTTGGCAGCTCCTGAATAGCCCTCTCTACTAGCTGTAGTCTCTCCGAGCGGAGCGTGTTGGTCTCTGGATCCTGTGTATCGGGATGGTGCCACTCCTCTATCTCTGTGATAGGGTGGCGACGTCGACGCTCGTTTAGGCAGATGTTGACCGCGATGCGCATTAGCCAGCTGCGAAACTTATCGTTGCTTTCTAGCTGTTTGAGACGATCGTACGCCCGCAGGAACACCTCCTGGGATGCGTCTTCGGCATTGTGGTGGTTGCCCAGCACACGGTAGCAGAGACGGTACACGTCCTGCTGGTAGAGCCGTACGAGCGCCGAGAAGGCTTCCTTGTCGCCATCACGTGCTGCTCTCACCAGCTCCATCTCTGCCAAGAGTTCTCTGGTACCCTCAGGATTCTCCAACTGTGAGGTGCCTTCCTCCCCAACAATAGATCACACCGATTCTTAGCAAGAAGTGCACCAGCATGGCACATTACCTGCTATATAGCGGGTGGTCGCTGGAGCGGCCGGAGATAAAGTCTAGAGGCTGTAACAAACAGCCCGTAGCATTGTCTTATATATCGGAACAATAAGGAGGCGAAAGGAATGGGAATCATATCTTGGATCGTTATAGGGCTTATTGCAGGCGTACTCGCCAAGTGGATCATGCCAGGTGACGACCCGGGCGGCATTATAGTCACGATCATTATCGGCATCATAGGAGCGGTGATCGGTGGCTGGATAGCCAACCTATTCGGCCAGGAGGGCGTGACCGGCATTAACCTCTGGTCCATTCTTGTAGCTGTCGTGGGGTCGATAGTACTCCTCGCGCTCTACAGATTGGTAGTTCGTGGCCGTAGCGTCTAGACAAATAAACATCACGTGTTGTAAGGAAAGGAGATTATAGATGTCCAACACACAGGAGAGGTCTATCACGGAGAGCACCAGCCCGCTGCAGACCGAGCGCGGCAAGACCACCATTGAAGACGTGGTGGTGGCCAAGATAGCCGGCATGGCCGCGCAGGAGGTAGAGGGCGTGCATATGGGAGGCGGCGCCTCCAGGGCCATAGGTGGCTTGGTTGAAAGGGCTACCGGCTCCCCCAGCGTGACCAGGGGTGTGCACGTCGAGGTGGGCGAGCAGGAAGCCGCCATAGACCTGAACCTCGCCGTCGACTACGGGATAGCTATCCCCGCCGTAGCGGAGGCGGTGCGCAGGAACATCATCAACCGCGTGGAGAACCTTGTGGGACTGAAGGTGACCGAGGTCAACATAACCGTCAACGATGTGATCCTGCCACAGCCTCAGCAGTCAGAGGAGGAAGCAGAGACGCAGAGAGTGCGGTAAGGAGAGCCCAAGTTGGATGAGATAACTTTGGCGAGGGCGGTGGCTGAAGCCGCCCTCGCGGTCCATGGGGTTAGTTCGCTTGGAAAGGGCACCTACGCCGAGGCCGCCACGTACGGGGCCGGAGAGAAGGTCCAGGGTGTGGTGGTGACTCCCTCGGACGTGAGGGTGCACGTCATAGCTGCCTACCCGGATGGCGTGCCCGTGCCCCTATTGGTGGAGCGGGTAAGGGCGGCGGTCACCCCCTTGGTGGGCGATCGTCGGCTGACCATCGTGGTGGAGGACCTGGAGGGGGTACCTGAAGTTGAACGCTCTCAATAGACTGCTTATGGTGCTGCTGTCGGCGGCACTGCTTGTGGGGGGTATCATAGTATTTATCTATAGCTTGGGGCTCTTCGGCTACGACCTGCAATCGCTGTGGGAGGGAGCCCAGCTGAGTGCATGGCGCGACTCCATCGTGCAGCTGGTATCCCAGCTGGAGCAGGGCAGGGCTCCCGCGGCCACCGTGGCGGTGCTCGTGCTGGTGTTGCTGGTGTGCCTGGTGCTGCTCGTGCTCGAGCTGCGGCCGGCTCGCCCTGCCTGTGCGAGGCTGACCGAGGACGTCTGCCTCCATCCCAGGGTGGTGGATGCTGGCGCTGAGCAGGTGTTGGAGTCCGATGCCGCGGTGCTGGACTCCAGACGCGGGGTCAAGCTCTACCGGCGGGGGGGAGTGGGGCTAAGGGCCTTGGCGCTGGTCAGGCGGGGTGAGGACCTATCGCAGGTGAGGGCCAGGCTGGATGCAAACCTGCGCAGGTCGCTCGTGGAGTCCTGGGGCGTGCCCTTGCGGAAGATGTCCTTGGATTGCAGGGAGATAGATCCCAGAAGGGCGAAGGTGAGGGTAAAGTGAACGCTTTCAATAGAGTAGTCATCCTGCTCCTCGCGCTGCTCGTGGGCGCGGCGTCCCTGTTGCTGCTGCTGGTGAACTTCGGGGTTATCTCCCCGTCGGATCTCAATTACTACACAGGCTACAGATCGGCCGTGGATGCGTTCTCTCGCCTATCCCCTCAGGGCGTGTCACCGGCGAGCAGGGCCATCATCGCGATCGTGGCGCTGGTGGTGGCTGTGATAGGCCTGGCCCTGCTGCTGCGTGAGCTGTCCGTGGTGCGTAACCCACGTGAAGTGGTCGTGGACGACACTCCTGGGCGGGAGTTGAGGATATCCTCGGGCGCTGTGGCCAAACTGGCGGGTCAAGCGGCGCGCGCTGCCGGGGCGAGTTCGCCGCGCGTGAGCCTGCGGTGGCACCGAGGAGCTTTTGAAGTCCGCTGTGATGTGGCCTGCCCTATGGGCATCAAGCTTGCGGACTACGGTGAGGGGATCAAGACGCGCGTCACACAGGAGCTGCAGCTGCAGCGAGTGCCTGTGCGGCGAGTGCTTGTCGTGCTGTCGGAAGTTAGCAAGAAGCGATAAGGAGTACCAGATGGTGATCAATGCGAAGTACTTGGGAGCCTTGGTGGGCGCCCTGATCGTCCTGCTCATACTGTGGCTGGGCTGGGGGGCCACCGCGCTCATCATCCTCGGCGGTATAGTGGGCTACCTGGTGGGGATGTATATCGAGGGCGAGCTCGACCTCTCCAGCCTCCAGCGCCGTAGACAGTACTAGGCTTGCACAGCTGCCAGCGCGTGTGCTAACCTAGAGCCCAGATACGTTAACCCAGCCAACAACTCAATAGAGGCGCGGCTGCTGCGTGGGGCGCCGCGCCTCCGCGGGCAAACCGCAGGCACCGTACCCGCAACGGGTGAGCCTTGCCCTTCTCCCACGATCCCCAAGCCCTGTGTACAGCTACATATCTGCCTGCGCGCGAGGTGGTGCAAAGCTCTCGCGGACGCTTCATACTGCCGTATTTGATGCACGCATATTTGGGAAAGGAGGGCTTACGAGTGACCGTTGTGCACCAAGTACTCGAGCGGGCGCTGGATGGGAGCCTGCCGTCTACGGAGGAGGCGCTGCTGCTGGCCGACTATGACAACCTGGTGACCCTCATGCAGGTCGCGGCGGCGATGAGGGATTCCACCCACGCCAACAGGGTCTCCTACTCCCGCAAGGTGTTCATCCCGCTAACCCACCTCTGTCGAGATGTCTGTCACTACTGCACCTTTGCCTGGTCCCCCCGCAGGGTGGAGAGGGCCTACATGACCCCCGAGGAGGTGCTGGAGGTGGCCAGGGCCGGCGCCAGGGCCGGCTGCAAGGAGGCGCTGTTTACCTTGGGGGATAAACCCGAGCTGCGCTACAGAGTTGCCCGCGAGGAGCTGGATAGGCTCGGGTACTCAAGCACCATCGACTACCTGGCGGCGATGTGCGATCTCGTGCTGCGCGAGACGGGCTTGCTGCCGCACGCCAACCCCGGGGTGATGACCCGGGAGGAGATCGCCCTGCTCCGGGGCGTGACCGTGTCCCAGGGCATCATGCTGGAGACCGTCTCCGAGCGCCTGTCCCGCAAGGGCGGCCCTCACTACGGCTCGCCGGACAAGCACCCACAGGTGCGCCTGGCGACGATCGAGGCCGCTGGCGAGCTGGCCGTGCCCTTCACCTCCGGCATCCTGATAGGGATAGGTGAGACTCGCAGGGAGAGGATAGAGTCGCTGTTGGCGCTGCGCGCTCTGCACCAGCGCTACGGGCACATCCAGGAGGTGATAGTGCAGAACTTCAGGGCCAAGCCGGGCACGCGGATGGCTAACGCGCCCGAGCCATCCCTGGAGGATCTGCTGTGGACGGTGGCCGTCGCTCGCATCCTCCTGGGGCCGGAGATGAACGTGCAGGCGCCGCCCAACCTGAGCCCTGGTACCTACGGCCGGCTGATCGAGGCCGGCATCAACGACTGGGGAGGGGTATCGCCCGTGACGCCCGATCACGTCAACCCGGAGGCTCCCTGGCCGCACCTGCGGGAGCTGGCCCAGAGGACGGAGGAGGCGGGCAAGGAGCTCGTGGAGAGGTTGGCGATCTATCCCGAATATGTGCGCGAGTCCTCCAGGTGGGTGGATCCAAGGGTGCTGCCCAAGCTCCTGCACCACGCCGACAGCGAGGGTTATGCCCGGACTGATGACTGGTCACCCGGCAGCTCGGGCGACCTGCCCGTGGTGCACGGCGGAGGCGAGGTGTCGGGAGAGCTCCTGGCGATCATCGACGACGCCATGGCCGGTCGAGACCTGGGGGAGCAGGAGTTGGTGCGTCTCTTTGGCGCCAGGGGCAAGGAGTTCCGTGTGGTGTGCGAGGCCGCCGACGAGCTGCGGCGCCGGGCGTCCGGTGACGTGGTGACCTACGTCGTCAATCGGAACATCAACTACACCAACATCTGCTACTTCCGGTGCAAGTTCTGCGCCTTCTCCAAGGGGAAGCTCTCGGAGAACCTGCGGGGTGCACCCTACGACCTGCCACTGGAGGAGATCGTGCGGCGGGCCCGCGAGGCCTGGGACAGGGGGGCCACCGAGGTGTGCATGCAGGGGGGCATCCATCCCGAGTACACGGGTGATACCTACCTGCGCATATGCCGGGCGGTGAAGGAGGCCGTGCCCGGCATACACATCCACGCCTTCTCCCCACTGGAGGTGTGGCAGGGGGCACAGACCCTGGGGATGGGAGTGCGGGAGTTTCTATCCGAGCTGAGGGCCGCCGGCCTGGGTACCCTGCCGGGCACGGCTGCCGAGATCCTCGACGACGAGATCAGGGCGATCATCTGCCCGGACAAGATCCGGACGGAGCAGTGGCTGGAGGTGATACGTCAGGCGCACTCGCTCGGCATCCGCACCACCGCCACCATCATGTACGGGCACGTGGAGAGCCCGGTGCACTGGGCGCGGCACCTCCTGCGGATCAAGGGGTTGCAGAGGGAGACCGGGGGCTTCACCGAGTTCGTGCCGCTGCCCTTCGTCCACATGGAGGCTCCGATGTTCTGGAAGGGGATGGCCCGGCGTGGGCCGACCTTCAGGGAGGCTGTGCTCATGCACGCGGTCGCCCGCCTCGTGCTCTATCCCGAGATCACGAACATCCAGACCTCCTGGGTGAAGATGGGGGTTGAGGGGGTGAAGCTCTGCCTGCGGTCGGGAGCCAACGACCTGGGGGGCACGCTCATGAACGAGAGCATCACCCGCGCCGCCGGTGGCGAGAACGGGCAGGAGCTGCCGCCGGAGAGGATGGAGGAGATCATAACCTCCATAGGGAGGGAGCCCAGGCAGAGGACTACGCTGTACGGCGATGTGCCTGAGGAGCGGCGCAGGGCGTCGTTCGGCGCTCCTCCACTGCTGCCGCTCGTGCAGCCTCCCGTCAAGCGGTACGCGCGCAGATGAAGAAGCTGGTGTGGGAGCTAGTCCCACACCAGCGTGCCGGCGTTCTGGTACTCGGTGACGCGGGTCTCGAAGAAGTTCTTCTCCTTGGGCAGGTCCATCGTCTCGCTCATCCAGGGGAACGGGTTGCGGGAGCGGTACTGCACCGGCAGCTCGATGCGCTCCAGCCTCCTGTCGGCGATGTACTGCACGTACTCGCGGAAGAGGTCCGCGTTGAGCCCCAACACGCCGTTGGGCAGGCACTCGCGGGCGTAGGCGATCTCGTACTCGACCGCCTGACGGATCATCCCCACGAGGTCGCGGCGCAGCTCCTCCGTCCAGGCTTCGGGATTCTCCTCCTTGATAGTGTTGATGAGGTCGATGCCGAAGTTGAGGTGCACGGTCTCGTCCCGCAGGATGTACTGGAACTGCTCGCCGATGCCCGTCATGCGGTTCTGGCGGTGGAAGGACAGGATCATGACGAAGCCGCTGTAGAAGAAGATGCCCTCCATGATCACGTAGAAGCCCACGAGGTTGCGGATGAAGTCCTGGATGCCCTCGAGGGTCTCCGTGGTGAAGTCGGGATCGAGCACCCGCTCTGTGAGGGACATCACGAACTCGTCCTTTCCTTTGATGGAGTCCACTTCGCGGTACATGTTGAACACCTCGCGGCCGTCCAGGCCCAGCGACTCCACTATATAGTGGAAGGCATGGGTGTGGATGGCCTCCTCGAAGGCCTGGCGCAGCAGGTACTGCCGGGCCTCAGGGTTGGTAATATGCTTGAAGATCGCCAGGACGATGTTGTTGCCGACCAGGCTCTCACCGGTGCTGAAGAAGCCCAGGTTGCGCATGATCACCAGTCTCTCGTCCGGCGTGAGGGCGTTGGAGCGCCACAGCTCGATGTCCTTGTGCATCGGCACCTCGGTGGGCATCCAGTGGTTGGCGCAGCCATTGAGATAGTGCTCCCAAGCCCAGGCGTACTTGAGGGGCCAAAGCTGGTTGACGTCCACGGCCTTGCAGTTGATCAGCCTCTTGTCCTCCACGCGTATCCTCTGGCTCAGGTCGTACATGCCTCCTCTGTCTGGTGTGCAGCAAGCGCTCATCTAGATATCCTCCTTCTCTGTAGTTATGTTCCCTGTGGATTACTGACAGGCCTCGCAGTCCTCGCCCAGCTGGCAGGTGCTCCCCTCGCGCACGATCCGCACGCGGCTGGAGGCCGATCGGGATCTCATCCAGCGGGGCTGCACCCCGAAGCGGTTGATATCCATGCTGGCCTTCTCCACGTTGGTGGCGCCGACGGCCCGCAGGTAGTAGGTGGTCTTGAGCCCCTTCCTCCAGGCGGCGAAGTAGATCTCGTGGAGCTTCTTGCCGCTGGGCTCCGCAACGTAGATGTTGAGGGATTGCCCCATATCCACCCACTTCTGCCTGCGGCTGGCGCACTCGATGAGCCACAGCGGGTCGATCTCGTGCGCCGTCAGGTAGAGGTGCTTGACCTCGTCCGGGATCTCCTCTATCGGCAGGATGGAGCCGTCGTAGTACTTGATCCTGTCGAGCATCTCCTGGCTCCACAGCCCCAGCCGCTTGAGGTCCTCCACCAGGTACGGGTTGACGATGGTGAAGTCCCCGGATAGGTTCGACTTGACGAACAGGTTGCGGTAGTGGGGCTCGATCGACTGGGAGACGCCGGCGATGTTGGAGATGGTGGCGGTGGGAGCTATTGCCATGATCTGCGAGTTCCGCACGCCCCATCGGGCCACCGCCTCGCGCACCGGCCCCCAGTCTAGCCTGGCCGTGCGGTCCATCTCGAGATCGCCCCCGCGCTCGCGCTCCAGCAACTCGATCGTGTCGATCGGCAGCAGACCGCGACTCCACTTGGAGCCCTGATAGGATGGGTATCGGCCGCGCTCGGCCGCAAGCTCGCTCGAGGCCATGATGGCGTGCCAGGAGATCAGCTCCATCGTCTGGTCGGAGAACTCCACGGCCTGCGGGCTGGCGTAGGGGATGCGCAGCGCGAGCAGCGCGTCGTGGAATCCCATGATGCCCAGCCCGATCGGTCGATGCCTGAGGTTGGACCTCCTGGCCTCGGGCGTGGGGTAGAAGTTGATGTCTATCACGTTGTCCAGCATGCGCACGGCGGTCCTGACCGTCTCCGCCAGCTTCGCCTCGTCCAGGCCGTCGCCCGACAGATGCTCCACCAGGTTGATCGACCCCAGGTTGCATACCGCCGTCTCCTCGCGGCTGGTGGGCAGGAGGATCTCGGTGCACAGGTTGGAGGAGTGGATCACCCCGACGTGGTCCTGCGCCGACCGGATGTTGGAGGGGTCCTTGAAAGCTATCCAGGGGTGTCCGGTCTCCCATAGCATGGAGAGCATCTTCCGCCAGAGCATCTTGGCGTCCACCCTCTTGTGTTGCCGGAGCTTGCCCTCCTCTGCCATGCGCTCGTATTCCACGTACCGTCGCTCGAACGCCCTCCCGTACAGCTCATGGAGGTCTGGCACCTCGTTGGGGGAGAAGAGGGTCCAGGTACCTCCCTCCTGGACGCGCCGCATGAAGAGGTCGGGCACCCAGCTGGCGGTGTGCATATCGTGCGTGCGCCGACGCTCATCGCCCGTGTTCTTGCGCAGCTCGAGAAACTCCTCGAAGTCCAGATGCCAGGGCTCGAGGTAGCAGCACACCGCGCCCTTGCGCTTGCCTCCCTGGTTGACGGCCACGGCCGTATCGTTGACGATCTTGAGGAAGGGGATGACCCCCTGGCTCTTGCCGTGCGTGCCCCTGATGAGGGCGCCCGTGGCCCGCACTCGCGTCCAGTCGTTGCCCAGGCCACCGGCCCACTTGGAGAGCTTGGCGTTGTCCCCTATGACCTTGAAGATGTGCTCCAGGTCGTCCTCCACGGTGGACAGGTAGCATGAGCTGAGCTGTGGATGAGGCGTACCGCTGTTGAACAGGGTGGGCGTGGCGCTGACGAAGCGCAGCGAGGACAGCAGGTCGTAGAACTGGGCCGCGCGGGCGTTGGGATCGTCCTCCCGCAGCGCCAGCCCCATCGCGACCCTCATCCAGAAGTACTGCGGGGCTTCCAGGCGCCTGCCCTCGACATCCAGCAGGTAGCGATCGTACAGGGTCTGCAGCCCTATGTAGCGCAGCTTCTCGTCCCTCTCGGGCCTGAGGGCGGAGGCCAAGCGCGCCAGATCGAACCTGGCCAGCTCCTCCGAGAGCCTGCCAGCGGAGATGCAGGCGTGCACGTATCGCGGGAACATCTCCCTGTACGTGGCCGCCAGCTCCGCCTCCGAGGGTACCCACCCCCAGGACTCCTGGTAGATCTGCTCCAGCATCAGGCGCGATGCCACCTTGTCGTATGCGGGATCGCGCTCGATGCGCGCCCGGGCCGCCAGGATCATCGCGGACCTGATCTGCTCGGGGGTCACGCGGTCGTACAAGGATCGCACCACCTCGTTCGCCAGCTCATCGGGATCGCATTCCGGTAGTCCCCGGCAGGCATGCTGTAGGTGTCGTCGTACGCGATCCGGATCCAGCGGCACCAGGCCGCCTTCCGGAGATACCACCCTGACTCGTTGAGTCTCCAGCTCCCTGATTGCAGTCGACATCTCCTTACTCCTTGCTAGATTTGTGGGAGAGCCGACCCGGGGGCCTGGAGAGGTAGGACGAGGCAAGAGCAGCGGGAGAGAACAGCACCAGGCATGCTGCTCCACCATGGCATCTTTCCTCGGTCCGCCTCACCCTCGAAGGTCGGCACCGCAACCACGCACCGCGTGGACCGTCGGCAGGTCTTCGGACTTGCGGGCCGATGGCCTACTCGCCGCGGCTTCCCAGGAGGACCTCCCAGTGCCGTACTGCGGCTTTCGTTCCCGCTCACCGCTGCGGGGCAGTCCCGGATTCTCACCGGATTCCCTCTTGCCTCGCTGGCCGTACCAGCGAACCGACGGTAATTACAATATATTGAGGTATGTGACAGTTGTCAATACTACATATGGGATTTTTATATCCGGAGGTACCCCTCGATGAGGAGGTCACGCCCGACCTGGGTCACGCGGACATCGGCCAGCTCGAGAGCGGAGGCCATGTCGGCCACGCCGCGACCACCCACCGGCGCGGGGGCGCCCTCGCCACCGATCAGCTTGGGAGCTACGAACGCCACTATCTTGTCGGCCAGGCCCACATCCAGCAGGGCGCCGTGCAGCGTTCCCCCGCCTTCGACCAGCGCGGTGTTGACTCCCGTGTCCCCCAGGTACCTCAGGAGCGCCTCCAGGGGCACCCTGCCGTCCTCCGGGGCGAACACCGCCACCTCCGCGCCAGCATCCTGCCAGGCCAGCCTCCTGTCCTCGGGGGCCAGGGTGGTGCAAGCTACGAGCGTCCTCCCCGGGGTGTCCCGCCGGAGCATGGCGGCCCTGGCGGGAGTCCTGCCGCGGCTGTCGACCACCACACGCAGGGGGTGGTGCGGGCCGCCGTAGCCGCACAGCTCGGGTGGGAGGCGGGTGGTGAGCAGCGGGTCGTCGGCGAGGACCGTGCCCACGCCCACCATGATGGCGTCCGCCCTGTCCCGCAGCCTGTGCGCGCAAGTCCGGGCCTCCTCGCCGGTGATCCACTTGGAGCTGCCGGTGCGGGTGGCTATGCGCCCGTCGAGCGTCATGGCGTACTTGAGGGTCACAAACGGCAGGCCGGTCCTCACCCTCTTGAAGAAGCCCTCGTTGATCCGCGTGGCCTCGCGCTCGCAAAGCCCGAGGTGCACCTCTATGCCGGCCTCCCTGAGCTGCGCCACACCCCTGCCGTGCACCTTGGGGTTGGGATCGAGGGTGGCGGCATGCACCTCCCGCACGCCCGCCCGGATGATCGCCTCCGTGCAGGGAGGGGTTCTTCCCCAGTGAGAGCAAGGCTCGAGGGTGACGTAGAGGATGGCTCCCCTGGCTGCTTCCCCAGCCTCTGCCAGCGCCACCACCTCGGCGTGGGGCCCGCCGGGCGGCTGGGTGGCGCCCTTGCCGATCACCAGGCCGTCCCTCACGACCACGGCGCCCACCGCCGGGTTGGGCCAAGTGCGCCCGAGGGCGCTCTCGGCGAGCTCCAGCGCCCTGCGCATGGCCTCCTCGTGCGTGCTCGTGGTTGCCAGCTTCTCCTGCATGCTACATAATGGTAACATGTAAGCTGTACAACTTTCCCGAAGGAGCAAGGCATGAAGGCGTTCTTGGGTTCGATCATCGGTGGCGTGTTGCTGATAGTCCTCACCCTGGTGGTGGGGTTCGCGACGGGCAGGGACCTGCATACTCTAGCGGGCGTGGTGATGCTTGTGGGCACGCTGGGGTTCTACTACGGAGGAGTCTTCGGCAGCCTCTTCGAGGAACCCACCAACTGATCCTTGCTTTCGTTGACGTTTGGGTGTAACCTTGTGTAACAAACGTCAACGTCTTTTGTGGAAGGGGAACGCCTCTTGAGGATCAGGGTCAAGCTCTACCCCGAAGAGCACGATGAGCTTGTGTTGCCCCTGCACTACAACCACGCGGTGCAGGGGTTCGTCTACAGCAACCTGGATGCCGGTCTGGCGCGCTGGGTGCACGACGAGGGCCACGCCTATTTCCGCCGCAACTTCAAGATGTTCACCTTCGCGCGCCTCGGGGGCAGGTACCGCATACACCAGGGCCGCATCAGCTTCCTAGAGGGGGTGACGATCCGCATAGCTGCGGTGGACGCGGACCTGCTCGCCTCCATCGCCGAGCACCTGCTCAAGCGGCCGCAGGTACGCCTGGGCAACGAGGTCTGCCGGGTGGACGAGGTGGCGGTGGAGCCCAAGCCCGAGGTGGGTCAGGAGGACAGGTTGGTGGTGAGGGCAGCCTCCCCCATCACCGTGTACAGCACCCTTACAACCATCAGGGGTAGCAGGAAGACCTACTATTACTCGCCCTATGAGGACGAGTGGAGCCAGGGCATCATCTCCAACCTGGCCAGGAAGGCCAAGTCCCTGTGCTGGCAGACCGACCCGGAGCGGGACCTCGAGGGCTCGTATCTCAAGCCCCTGCGCGTGACCACCCGCGACATGAGCGTGGTCAACTACAAGGGCAACATCATCAAGGGATGGCTGGGCATCTACGAGCTCCGGCTCCCGGAGCCCTACTTCTGGCTGGCCTACGATGCCGGCCTGGGCGCCAAGAACGCCCAGGGCTTCGGCATGTTCGACGTCCTACGGCCGCGGCAGGTGATGGAGGAGCCGGAGGTATGTTCTCACAATGCAAACTGAGGCAGGTATCTGGCATGGGTCTCGAGCAGCTCGTCCAACATGGCGCGGGCTGCCTCCACGTCCTGCACTAGTGGGTCGGCTAGCATAGCCTGCAACGCCAGCTCCCGGTCTCCCGTAAGGGCGGCATCCACGGTGAGCTCCTGTTGATGGATGCGCGCGCTCAGCACCGCGGCGATGCCCTCCGGCAGCTCCCCCACGGCCACGCCGCGCACCCCGTAGCCGCTGACGACCCCCGGTACCTCCACGATCCCCTCCGGCGGCAGGTTGGGTATCAGCCCCTCGTTGGGCACGTTCACCGCGAGCTCGTGCTGCGGCCGATCGCGCAGGATGGCCTCCATGATGCTGACGGCCCTCTCGCCCTCCCGAGCCTCGTCCAGGAGGGAAGGGTCTATGGGCGCGGTGCCCTCCGCCTCGGCGCGTAGGTGGTCCCACAGAGAGCCCTTGCCCGCGAGGATGTCGTTGGTCAGGTCCAGCCCAGGCTGGAGGCCGTAGGCCAGCTGCCCGCCCTCCACGCGCAGGAAGTAGGGGAAGAACTCCGCCACGTGGCGATCCCCCGGCGACGGGTACAGCCCGTAGACCTCCATCAGGGTGGCGCTCACGCGCTGCAGGCCGCCGTAGGGGTCACGGCTTGCCCAGCGCTCGGGCTCGCGCAGCCTCTGAGCGACCAGGTGCCGAAAGCGGGGGTACACGTCCTCCCCTCGGTAGCGCATGTCCAGCACCCACGACAGATGGTTCACCCCGGCGGCCACGAGGTGCAGCTCGTCCGGGGGCACTCCCAGATCCTGGGCGATGGCCCGGCGGGTGTGCAGGATGCCGTGGCAGAGCCCCACGCACCTGATGGACGTGGCCTTGCGCACGGCGCGGACGTTGACGCTCAGGGGGTTGGTGTAGTTCAGGAGCCACGCTTGGGGGCACAGCTCCTCCATGTCGCGCGCGATGGCCACCAACTCCGGTACGTGGCGCAGCGCTCGCGACACCCCTCCAGGCCCCACGGAGTCGCCCACCGTCTGGTAGATGCCGTACCGCTCGGGGATGCGCAGGTCCCGCTCCCACGCCCGCGCGCCCCCAACGGCGATAGTCGTGGTCACGAAGTCCGCCCCCGGCAGCGCCTGGCGGCGGTCCGTGGTGCCCTCGACCCGCAGCGCCACCCCTTTCTGGTCTGCCAGGCGGCGGGCGAGCTTCACCATCACCTCCACGGCGCGCGGGTCGATGTCCACCAGCACCACCTCGGCATCGTGCAACGACTCCGAGCGGGTCAGGTCAGCGATTAGCCCGGGTGTGAACACCGTGCTGCCCGCGCCTATGATGACTATCTTGGGTTTGGCCATGCATCTCCTCCTCTCACTTTATGCCCGTCAGCACAAAGGCGTTGACGATGTATCTCTGAAAGATGCCGAAGACGACGAACACCGGCAGCACCATCATCGTCGCCGAGGCCATCACCAGGTCGTACCGCTGCGCGTGGGCGCTGTTGAAGAAGCTCAACGCCAGGGGCAGCGTCATCTTGTTCAGGTCGTTGACCACCACCAACGGCCACAGGTAGTCGTTCCAGGATCCCAGGAAGGTGAATATGCCCAGCGCGGCCAGCGGCGGGCCCACCAGCGGCACGATCACCCGGGAGTAGATGGAGAACTCGGAGGCGCCGTCCATCCGCGCCGCCTCGATCAGGTCGTTGGGGATGTTGGCTATGAACTGGCGCAGCAGGAACACCCCAAAGGCGCTCACCATCCCGGGCACTATCAGGGCCCACAGGGTGTTGAGCAGGTGCAGGTAGTCCGCTATGAGGTACATGGGGATGAGCAGCACCGAGAACGGCACCATCATTGTGCTCAGCAGGAGCACGAACAGCAGCCCCTTGCCAGGGAAGTCGAACTTGGCGAAGATGTAGCCGGCGATCGAGCTCGTGAACAGCGTGATCAGGGTGACCGACGAGGCCACGACGATGCTGTTGCGGAACCAGGTGAGGTAGGGTGCCGATCGCAGCACCTCGCGGAAGCTGTCCAGCGAGGGGTGCTCGGGGATGAGCGTCGGCGGTATCTGGATGATCTCGGCGGAGGTCTTGAAGGCGTTGGAGAGCATGAGGAAGAAGGGCATGGCGAACACCAGGGCCAACAGGGTGAGCACCAGGTACAGCGCGAGGTCGCCGGCCTTGAGGCGCCTGCGGGCCCGGGCGACGACGTGCTCTCGCTCCGCCAGCGCCGCGGTCTGAGTGGTTCTAACCGTCATATCAGTACTCCCATCTCGCGCGCAGCAGCCTGAGCTGCACGAGCGTGATCAGCAGGATGATGAGCATCAATACCACGGACATGGCCGAGGCGTAGCCCATCTGGAAGTCCTGGAAGCCCTTGAGGTAGATGTAGAGCACCAGCGTCTCGCTGGCGTGGATGGGCCCGCCGCCGGTCATGACCTGGACGTGTGTGAACTCCTGCAGGTAGGAGATCATCGTCAGCACGAGCACGAAGGCCAGCGTGCGCTGCAGCAGCGGCAGGGTGATGTACCGGAAGCGCGCCCAGGCGCCGGCGCCGTCCACCTTGGCGGCGTCGTAGAACTCCTCGGGTATGCCCTGCAGGCCGGCGAGGAACACGATGATGTTGTACCCCAGGTCCTGCCACAGCGCCGCCACCATCACTGCCCACAGCGCCGTGCTCGGGTCCGCTAGCCAGGCCCTCGTGGGCAGCCCGAGGGCGCTCAGGAAGGTGTTGAGCCACCCCGCCATGGGGTCGTAGATGGGCTGCCAGATAAGGGACACGATCACCGCCGAGGTGATCGTGGGCATGAAGAAGGAGGCTCGAAAGAGCGCTCGCAGCCTGGAGATCCTGTTGAGCCCTATGGCGATCGGCAGCGAGGTCACGATGTTGAGGGGCACTGCCACCAGGGCGAACTTCAGCGTGTTCCCCAGGGCGTTGAGGAAGAACGGGTCCTTGGTGAAGGCGAAGGTGTAGTTGCGCAGCCCCACGAACGGCACCGTGGGCGACAGCTGGTTGTACCTGTGCAGGCTGAGCCATATCACCATCGCTATGGGCAGGAACGAGAAGACCACGAACAGCAGCATGATCGGGGTCAGCCAGGTGGCGACGAACACCATCCGCCTGGAGTGACCGGGCGGCCGGCTGCGGACCCTTCTGGCGCCGAGTTGTCTAGTGATCACCATGGCTCCACCTCCCCTAGGGCCCCACGTGCTCATCGATCATGGCGTTGATCTTCTTCTCGGCGTCCTTGAGGGCGTCCTCCGGCGACATCTTGCCCAGCTCGACGGAGGTGAAGGCGTCGTGCACGTACTGCCAGAAGCGATCCCTGTCCTGCACGGGCCCCACCCACTGGCCATACTGCAGCACCTCGAAGGAGGTCTTCATCTGGGGAGCGTTCTGCAGGATCTTCTTGTCGTCCTTGAGCTCCTTGAGGGAGGGGATCGTGAACGTCAGGATGTTCCAGTCGCGCAGGTTCTCCGGCTGGTGGATGAACTCGATGAACTTCCAGGCGGCCTCCTTGATCTCGGGCTTGGCCTTGGCGTTGACCACCTCTCCCCAGCCGGACTCGGCCGCGAACTTGGGCTCGGTGCCGGCGTAGGGGGGCATGGGCACGTAGTCGAACTTGAACTGGGGGAACTGCTCCTTCGCCACCGCTATGACCCAGGGGCCCCGCATGGCCATCCCTGCCTTGCCGCGGAAGAAGATCTCGTAGGAGTCGCCCGTGTAGGCCTGCTCGCTGTCCACCTTGTACTTGGTGACGAGGGCCGTCTCGTCGGCCCAGGCCTTCTTGGCGGCCTCCGTGGAGAAGTCGACGTGCACGCCGTCCTTGGCCCAGTAGGTCGCTCCCTGCTGCAGGATCATCGACAGGAACAGGAAGGTGATGCTGTCGTTGTTGGTGAAGGCGAAGCCCACCTGCTGGATCTTCCCCTTCTGGTCCCTCTTCGTCAGGCGCTGGGCGTCCGAGATGAGCTCCGCCCAGGTCTGCGGGTAGGCCTTGATGTTGGCCTCCTGGAACAGCTTGGGGTTGGCCAGCATGCCGCCGTTCTCCAGGTTGTACTCGTTGGGCATGCCGTAGTACTTGCCCTCCCACTTGTAGGCGCCCAGCGCCGCGGGCCAGAACCTGTCCTCCATCGAGCCCGCGATGTCGGGCGGCACGGGCTCCAGGAGGCCGTTCTTGGCGTAGTCCGTCACCCAGGTGCCGAACATCTGCTGCATATCTGCCACGGTACCGGATCTATAACCCGCCTGCAGCTTGCGGATGAACACGTCGTACGGAAAATACTGATACACGATGTGGATGTTGGAATTTGCCTGCTCGAATCTGCGGATCATCTCCTTATTAGCGGCGACGAACGCCGGGTTGTTGTGGGTCCACCACGTGACGTTGGTCTTGCCGGCGATGGGGGTGGACACCGACACCCCTTTGGCCTCGACCGTAGCGGTCAGGCTGGCCGGGGGCAGCGTGGGCTGGGCGCCTCCCCCGGGCGCGCCGCAGCCCGCCAGCGACAGCCCCGCCAGCGCCGCGGCCTGTAGGAACCGCCTCCGGGTTAGGACTTGCTTGGGAATGCGTCCCTGTGACATCTTGCTCCTCCTGCACTTTATAGTCTCTAGGTTCTGCCAAGACGGTCCTCGTGCCCTATAGACATCACCTCCGTGCCTAGACGACGTCGACCTTTATGCCCTGCTCCCGCAGCGCGGCGATGTCGTCCTGCGGGGCGGCCTTGTCCGTGATCACCCTGCGTATCCTCCTGATCGGGGCTACCCGGATGGTGGCCACCCTGCCGAACTTGGTGTGATCGGCCAACACGATCACCTCCCGGGAGGCGTCCATCAGCGCCCTATCCACCTGCACCTCGGCCATGTCGTCCGCCGAGAGGCCGTAGTCGGCGTGGATGGCGGGGGTGCCCATGAAGAGCTTATCCGCCCGTATGTTCTCCAGCGCCTCCTCCGTCAGCACGCCCAGCAGGCTGAGGTGGCCGTGCCGCAGGACGCCCCCCAGGACGATCACGGTGATGTTGGGGTAGGAGGCCAGCAGAGTGGCTATGTTGAGCGCGCTGGTGATCACCGTAAGGTCCCGCTTGTCCGCCAGGTAGGGGATCATCTCGGCGGTGGTCGTGCCGCCCGATACCATGATGGAGTCGCCGTCATCGACGTACTGCGCGGCGGCCCTCCCGATGCGCCTCTTCTCCTCCACCTGCAGGGCGGCGCGGCTGAGGAGAGGGGGCTCCGGGAAGCCTTGGGTGTGCCTCATCCTGCGGGGCACGCCCCCGCCGTGGGCCCGCTCGATCAGCCCCTTCCTGCTGAGTAGCAGGAGGTCGCGCCGGATGGTCGCCTCGCTCACGCCGAACTGCCTGCTCAGCTCGGCCACGGTGGCGCCGTTGTTCTCCTCGATGAAGCTGACTATCTGTTGCCGTCGCTCCGCATCCAGCATCCTGGCCCCACCTCTCATCCTGAGGTGAGGTAATACTACTACTGCCAAGCGCAAATGTCAATATTTGATCGCTCGAATATGATCGTAGATGCTCTTTTATGATCGTTTGTGGTGCGCGGGCCAAAATATGTGGGGGGAGGCGATCGCCTCCCCCCACGCGCAGGGGGTAGGAGTAGTGGGTGATGTCAAGATACCTCATAGGAGGGGCTGCGCTTGGGCCGCTCCTCCTCTTCCTCCTCGTCGGAGTAGTAGAATTCCCCGGTCTCGACCACGGGCGCGGCCTGGTGGCTGCGCCGGAGCGGGAGCTCGGGCAGGAAGAGGGTAACTACGGTGGATACGAGCACCGCGACTGCGGCCACCAGGAATATGCCGGTGATCGCCGAGGAGAGCGATACCTTGATCGACTCCATCAGCTGCCGCAGGATCGCCTCGCCCTGCGGGCCCAGCTGCGCGAACGCTCGCTGCATCGCCTGCCTAGCCTCGGGGCTGACCAGCACCTGCGGGTTGTCCAGCGCCTTCAGCCTGTCGGCGGGCACGATCTGGGTCAGCTGCCTAGGCAGGTTGGTCTGCAGGGCGTCCTGGAACCGGTTGTTGAGCAGCGAGCCGTAGATCGCCACGCCTATCGTGCCGCCTATGGCCCGGAAGAACTGGAGCGAGCTGGTGCCCACGCCCAGCATCTTGTAGGGCAGGGCGTTCTGCACCGCCATGGTGAACACGGGCATCGTGACGCCCAGCCCGAGGCCCGTGATGACCATGTTGCGGACCACCAGGGCGTTGGTGGCGGAGGCATCCATCCTCGATAGCAGGTAGAGGCCTCCGGTCATGACCAGCAGCCCCACGATGGTGATCACCTTGTACTTGCCGGTGCGCGATATGATCTGCCCGGACACGATGCTGGAGAAGATGAGCGCGAACATCATCGGCATCAGGATCGTGCCGCTGCTGGTGGCGGAGGTCCCGATGACTCCCTGCACGAACAGGGGGATGTACATGATGGCGCCGAACATCCCCGCGGAGGTGATGAAGGTCGAGATGACCGAGACCGTGAATGTGCGGTTGCGGAACAGGGAGAGCGGTATCACCGGCTCCTGGGCCCTGGTCTCAAGCCAGATGAACCCCAGGATCATGACCGCGGAGAACGCCAGCAGCCCGATTATCCGGCTGGAGCCCCAGGGGTACTCCGTGCCCGCCCAGGAGAACGCGATCAGCATCGGCACCACGCCGAAGATCAGCGCCAGCACTCCCCAGTAGTCGATCGAGCGCTCGTGACCGTGGGGCCTGATGTTGGGGAAGAACAGGAACAGCGTGCCCAGCGCCAGCACCCCTATCGGCACGTTCACGTAGAACACCCAGCGCCAATTCAGGTTATCGGTGATCCAGCCGCCGAGCGTCGGCCCCACTATGCTGGCCAGGCCGAACACGGCGCTGAACACTCCCTGGATCTTGCCTCTCTCCGCGGGCGGGAACAGGTCCCCCACCACCGTGAAGGCTATGGCCTGCATCACGCCTGCCCCCACTCCCTGCAGTCCCCGGAACAGGATGAGCTGGGTCATGGTCTGGCTGAGGCCGCAGAGCCAGGAGGCGACCAGGAACAGCGCCACTCCCCCCAGGTAGAACCACTTGCGGCCGTAGATATCCGACAGCTTGCCGAATATCGGCACCATCGTGGTGGAGGTCACCATGTAGGCGGTGAACACCCAGGCGTAGTGGTTGAAGCCCCTCAGCTCGGCTATCACCCTGGGCATCGCGGTGCCGACGACCGTCTGGTCCAACGCCGACAGCAGCATCGCCAGCAGCAGCCCCGCTAGGGTGAGGTAGACCTGCCTGCGCGGCAGCTCGCTCAGGCTTGTGGCCTTGGGTGCAGCAACGGTGGTTTGCGCCATGTATCTATCCCTCCTTCTTACTCAACTGATCGATCCGGTTCGCGGTGCGTCAGGTAAGCCTCCTTGAGGCCCGCCGCGCACTCGTCCATCTTCTGCAGTATGCGCCTAAGCTCCTCCTGCTCGTCCGCCTCCAGGCAGGCGATCACGTCGCCTATGGCGCCCAACACCCTCTCCCTGCCCGACTCCAGGAGCCGTTGACCCTTGTCGGTCAGCGACAGGTAGACCGCCCTGCGGTCGTCGCTGCCCCTCTCGCGGTGCACTAGCCCATGCTCCACCAGGGTGTCCACCATGCTGGTGGCAGCTGGCAGGGAGACGAACATCTTGCGCGCTAGGTCGCTGGGCTGCCTGCAACCATAGGCTATGGCCCCCAACGCGAACAGCTGCTGGATGCTCAACCCCAGCTGCTGGCTCTCCTGCCTCAGCGTGTGGGAGAGCACCCACCGGAGGTGGAACAGCAGCGAGAAGAGCAGCTCGGCGCATTGCTGTTGTGTCGCATGCATCCTTATCACCTTTCGTTCCCGGTAATTAAGATATTTTAATTATTAACTACGTTTAGTATATTACATCCTAATTGTTTGTCAAGGAACTTTTGCCCACATCATAGGGTTTTATCCTTGGAGGTGGCTAGATGGGGAAATACTTGGCGTCTCCTGGCTGGCGCAGGGCGTTGATATCCGGGCTGTTGGCCCTGATGGTGGTGTTGGGGCTGCACCTCGACGCTCGGCGGGTCCACAGCATGCACCCTCGCCCCAACGTCGTGCTGATCGTCACGGACGATCAGCGGGTGGGCACGCTGGGGGTTATGCCTCGTACTCGCTACTGGCTGGTGCGCGGGGGCACGTACTTCAGCCACGCCTACGTCACCACGCCGCTGTGCTGTCCTTCCCGGAGCTCGATCTTCACCGGCCTCTACGCCCACAACCACCACGTCGTGCAGAACGTGTACGGCGACAGGCTCCCTCAGCAGCTCACGATCCAGCACTACCTCCAGCGCGCCGGCTACGTGACGGCGATCTTCGGCAAGTACCTCAACTACTGGGACGTGTACCGGGCTCCTCCCTACTTCGACCGATGGGGGATACAGGAGCCCGTACATGTCAACGCGCTCTTCAACGAGCAGGGCAGGGTGGAGCGCGTGCCGGGGTACTCCACGGACCACGTCGCGGACGACGCCGTGGAGTTCATCCGCGAGAGGGCAGCAGCCGGCAACGGGCGCCCATTCTTCCTATACGTTGCCCCCCACGTGCCGCACGCCCCGTTCCAACCTCCGGAGAGGTACGCGGACGCGCCTGTGCCTCCCTTCCGTGGTGATCCTGCCACATGTGAGCGGGACATATCCGACAAGCCTCCCTTCGTGCGCAGGTTGGAGCGTACCCACCGCGTGGAGCACTACCAGCTGCCTCCGGACGACCGAGGGCGCATGCGTTGGTCGAGTGCGCAGCGGCAGCGCTACTTCACACAGATCATCCCCACCCAGCAGGAGAGGATGCTCATGGCCGCCGATGACCTAGTGAACAGGGTGATGAGCACGCTGCACAGCACGGGGCTGGACCGCAACACCCTGGTGATCTACATCTCGGACAACGGCTTCCTCTGGGGCGAGCACGGGCTGGTGTCCAAGTCCTGGCCCTACACGCAGTCCGTGCAGGTGCCCATGATGATGCGCTGGCCCGGGCACGTGCCCGCCGGTGCGGTGGACGATCGCCTAGTGGCCAACATAGACATAGCTCCCACGATAGCGCAGGCCACCGGCGTCCAGATTGATGCGCCGATGGACGGCCACTCCCTGCTGGACAGGCGCTTCCGTCGGTCGGCGCTGCTTCTGGAGCACTGGTCCCCCACCTGGTCGTCGCTGATCACCCCCGGCTACCAGTACGTGGAGTACTACCACGACTGGGGACTGCGGCACATGACGTTCAGGGAGTACTACGACCTGCGTAGAGATCCCTGGGAGCTGCACAACCTGCTGAGCGGGATAGCCACTAGCCAGGGCTTACCCCTGGAGAGGCTCCACCAGCAGCTGCGGGAGTACGAGGGCTGTCGGGCCTTCACCTGCCCATAGGGGTGGAAATCCTCGGCCGATTGTGACATATTTGTACTCGAATCCATACGACGCGTCGTGATGGCGCATGGGAGGGAGGCATGGATGCTAGGCTGGTAGGCGACGAGGACGCCGGGGTGGGGTCCCCGGTGGTGACCATGAGGGGGGTGCGCAAGCTCTACGGCAGCGTGGAGGCGCTGCGTGGGATCGACCTCGACGTGCGTCCCGGGGAGCTCCTGGCGATGCTGGGCCCCAACGGTGCGGGCAAGACGACCGCGATCAACATCATGCTCGGTCTGCGGAGGGCGACCGAGGGCGAGGTCAGGTTGTTCGGTGGTGATCCCCGGGACTGGAGGTGCCGGCTGCGGGTGGGGGCGACCCCTCAGAACATAGGCTTCCCAGGGGAGCTGAAGGTGAGGGAAGTATTGGAGCTCGTGCGGGCGCACTACCCCAGGCCTATGACCGCTGAGGAGGCCATGGCCAGGTTCGGGCTGGAGGACGTGGCGGGCAGGCGCACGAGCGCCCTCAGCGGCGGCCAGCGGCGCAGGTTGGCGGTGGCGCTGGCCTTCGTGGGCAACCCGGAGGTGGTCTTTCTGGACGAGCCCACGACCGGGCTGGACGTCGAGTCCCGGCGATCTCTGTGGGACGCCACCCGCGAGTTCGTCTCCCAGGGGAGGACGGTGGTGCTCACCACCCACTACCTGGAGGAGGCCGAGGCGTTGGCCACCCGGGTGGTGGTGATCAACGAGGGCAAGGTGGTGGCGGAGGGCCGGGTCGACGAGATCAAGGCGATCGTTGGCGTGCGCCGGGTGCGCTTCGAGGCTCCCTCGCTGCCGGCGCTGCCGGAGGTCGTCAGCGTCCACCAGGAGGGCTGCACCTACACCGTCTACACGAAGGACTCGGATGCCCTGGTGAGGGCGCTGGTCACCTCGGGCGTGAGCTTCGCCAACCTGGAGGTGCTGGCTGTTAGCCTCGAGGAGGCATTCATCGCGATCACGGAGGGTAGCAGATGAGGTTGCTGTGGGCGCACACTCGATCGATGGTCCTGCTGTACCTGCGGACGCCGGAGTACATCACCGGTACCTTGCTCCTGCCGCTGGTGCTGTTCCTCTTCTTCGCGGTGCCTAACGCCGATAGCTCCAGCGCGGCCAACTTCGTCCTGGGCTCCTTCATGGTGTTCGCCGTGCTGGGGGTAGCGATCTTCCAGTTCGGGGTGGGGATCGCTACCGAGCGCAGCACGCCCTGGGAGGTCTACCTGCGCACCCTGCCTTTGCCCATGAGCGTGCGCACGGCCGCCCGCTTCCTCAACTCCTTCCTGTTCGCGCTGCTGACCGGGCTGGCGGTGCTCGTGCTCGCTCTCCTCACCACGCCGGTGTCGATGGGGGCAGGGCAGTGGGCGCGCTTCGCGGTCGCGATCCTGCTGGGGCTGGTGCCGTTCACGCTGCTCGGCATAGCCATAGGGTACTCCACGGGGCCCAGGGCCGCGATAGCGGTCGCCAACATGCTTTGGCTGCCGCTGTCCTTCCTGGGCGGGCTGTGGGTGCCCCCGGACGCGCTGCCGAGCGCTGCCGCCAAGGTGTCGCCCTACCTGCCGACCAGGCGCTGGGGCAACATCGTGTGGGACGTGGTGCGGGGTGATCCCTGGAGGCTCCAGGACTGGCTGTGGCTGCTGGGTTACACCCTGCTGTTCCTCGTCGTGGCGCTCTGGTTCTACCGTCGGGACGAGGGCCAGAACTACGTGTAGGAGGGGAGCATGCCTAGGCTCAGGGTGCTGGTTACGGGCGCCACAGGCTACATAGCCAAGCAGCTGCTGCCGGCCTTCAGGGAGAGGTACGAGCTGACCTTGATCGATCTGCGCACGCACGACGCCGAGGGCCGCCCGGTCAAAGGCGTCCAGGTAGTGGACCTGCTGCGCGAGAGGGAGGAGGCGCTGGCCCTGCTCTTCCAGAGCGTGGACGTGGTGGTGCACCTGGCCTACGTCCGCCCGGAGGGCTCGGATCCCCGGGTCCAGTACGAGGTCGAGCGCACGAACGTGGACATGATGCAGAGGGTGTACCAGCTGTCTCTGGACAACGGTGTCCGCAGAGTCGTGGCTGCCAGTACCAACCAGGCCGCCAAGTGGTACGAACAGCCCTGGTCGCGCGGCCTACGCGACACGGTCAGCCCAGAGGACTACCCTAGGCCGGACAGCTTCTATGGTTGGGCCAAGGCTGCCTACGAGTCGCTGGGCTTCGTGTACGCGTGTGGGGCCCTAGGTAGGAAGTTGGAGGTGGTGCAGATCCGCATAGTGGCCCCTAGGGAGATCCGTGCGCGGGACTACGCCGACAAGCCGCTGTTCCGGTACCTGCGCGACCTGGCGGGCTACGTCTCCCCGCGGGACCTCCAGCAGCTCTTCTGCAGGTCCATAGAGACCCCCAACATAGAGGACGAGCACGGCGTGCCCTTCCACATCTTCTACGGCGTCTCCAACAACGCCCGCAAGTTCTGGAGCATAGTCAACGCCCGCAGGGTGGTCGGCTACGACCCCCAGGACGACTCCGAGGTGCTGTACGCCGACGAGATCAGGCAGATGCTGGGCTCGGGCGAGCGTGCGGGCGGACAGTAGCGGATGCCTGGGGTTGAGCTCTGCCCGGAGGGGAGCGGGATCAAGTGCTGGTGCGGGGCCTCGATGGCCCGCGGCCGCCATCGGGCTAGGACGGGGCCATCCGGCGGGCTTCTCTGTGGGTAGAGGGGCCCGCCTCGGCTCTACCCCCGGTTACGCCGCTCTCGTGATCGTGGGCGTGTGCGCCCGCAACGTGGGGGCCCCGTGCGCTACATCTTGACCCTGAGGACCGGGGGTGAGCTTGTGGTGCGCGTGGAGCGCCCACCCTCCCTGGCGGGAGGGAGAGCGACGTGGGCGTCGAGCTCATGAGGGGCTGCCTCTCGAGGTAGCGCATCTTGGGTGCGTACTCTGTGGGAGGTTGCTCGGCGCGTTGGCCTCGGCCTCTGGCACCGAGCCCGCCTCGTATGTATGATAGAGAGCTAGTGGGAGGCGGGGTGACGGTTTGTGCCGCCGAGTGCCCTGGGCTATCCTAACTTAGATATCTTTGTGAAGGGGGTGGTACATTGCCTGATAAGATCAAAGCTGTGCTTGTGGGTTGTGGAGGGATAAGCCGGGCTTGGCTGGGCGCCCTGTCCCAGATGCCCGAGGTGGAGGTGGTGGGGCTGGTGGACGTCGTGGAGGAGGCCGCGCACAACAGGGCGGAGGAGTTCAACTTGGGGTCGGCCTTCATCGGCAGCAACCTGGAGTCCGTGCTGGCGGCCACGGCGCCCGACGTGGTGTTCAACTGCACGATCCCCGAGGCACACGTGGAGGTGACGCTGGAGGCCCTGAGCCATGGCTGCCACGTTCTCACCGAGAAGCCCCTGGCGGACACGCTGCAGGGGGCGCGGAGGCTGGTGGAGGCGGCGGCGTCCTCCGGCAAGATGCTGGCGGTGATGCAGAACTACAGGTACAACCGCGGCGTGCGTGCCCTCAAGGGCTTCCTGGATGAGGGCGTCATAGGCAGTCCTCACACCGTGAACGTAGACTTCTACATAGGCGCCCACTTCGGGGGCTTTCGCGACCACATGCGTCACGTGCTGCTGGTGGACATGGCGATCCACATCTTCGACATGGCGCGCTTCATCACGGGCGCCGACCCTGTGTCGGTCTACTGCAAGGAGTGGAACCCGGAGGGCTCATGGTACGACCACGGTGCCTCGGCGGTGGCGGTGTTCGAGCTCTCGGGTGGCCTCGTGTTCAACTTCAGGGGCAGCTGGTGCGCGGAGGGCCTCAACACCTCATGGTCGGGCCAATGGCGGGTGATAGGGCCCAAGGGCAGCGTGTCTTGGGACGGCGAGGACGGCTTCCGCGCCCAGGTGGTGAAGGCCACGGGCGGATTCCTCTCAGAGCTGGAGGACGTGCAGGTGCCCCCGTACGAGGGCGACAAGGTAGGGGGGCATGCAGGACTCATCCGCGACTTCGTGCAGGCGGTGCTCTCCGGCGGGCAGGTGGACACCGTGGCCTCGGACAACATCCGCAGCCTGGCGATGGTGTTCGCGGCCGTCGACAGCGCCGAGCGACGCCTGCCGGTGGACATAACTATCTAGAGTGGAGGTGACGTCTTGCCTGAAGATCTGAGGATAGAGGACCTAGTGGGACAGGTGGTGGCGGTGGGCTTCCCGGGGCACGCACCCACGCCCGAGGTGCTGCAGCTCATCCAGCGCTACCGGGTGGGCAACGTGATCCTGTTCTCGCGGAACGTGCGGGACGTCCAGCAGCTGAGGGAGCTGACGGCCACCCTCCAGCGCGCGGCGTTCGATGCAGGGCACAGGCAGCCCCTGCTGATCATGATCGACCAGGAGAACGGCGTGGTGCGACGCCTGGGCCAGGGGGCCAGCGTCCTGCCCGGCAGCATGGCGCTCGGGGCCGCTGGGGATCCCGAGTGCGCCCGGCAGGTGGCGCTCACCACTGGCAGGGAGCTGCGCGCGCTCGGCGTCAACATGAACCTGGCGCCCGTGGCGGACGTCAACAACAACCCGGCCAACCCCGTCATAGGTGTGAGGTCCTTTGGGGAGGACCCACAGGCCGTGGGCGACATGGTCGCGGCCGCGGTTGAGGGCTACGCGGAGGCGGGCGTGATCTCCTGCCTCAAGCACTTCCCAGGGCACGGGGACACCGCGGTGGACTCGCACCTGGCGCTGCCCGTAGTGCCCCACGACAGGGCCAGGCTGGAGAGCGTGGAGCTGCCCCCGTTCAGGAGGGGCATAGAGGCCGGTACGGACTCGATCATGGTGGCACACTTGCACCTGCCGGCGATCATGGCGAACGAGGCGCCCTCCACGGTATCGCCCGAGGTCATAGATGGCCTCCTGCGGGGGGAGCTGGGCTTCGGTGGGCTGGTGATCACCGACTGCCTGGAGATGAGGGCCGTGTCGGAGACCATAGGCACTGAGAGGTCGGCCGTCCTGGCGATCGCCTCCGGGGCCGACGTCGCGCTCGTCTCCCACCGGCACGACAGGCAGGTGGGCGCGGTGCGCGCCCTGTACGCTGCGCTGCGGGAGGGCGCGCTCTCCGAGGACAGGCTGCAAGAGGCCGCCGACAGGGTGATGTGCCTCAAGGAGCGCCTCTCGTGGCGGGAGGCCCTGGGGGGCGGCGTCCCGGACTGGGTGGGAGGTGAGGAGCACGCTCGCCTCGCGCAGCGGGTCTACGAGGCTAGTGTGACGCTGGTCAGGGACGACTGGGGGCTGCTGCCCCTGGATGCCTCCGCTCTCGAGAGGGTGGCCGTGCTGTACCCTGCCAGGGAGGAGGTCACCTGGGCTGAGGACAACAGGTTCCCCCAGGGCTTCGCGGCGGCCGCGGTGGCCAGGAGGGGAGTCTCGGTGGAGGGCATGCCCGTGCCCGCCGCCCACGACGCAGAGACGCGGGCGGCCATCCTGCGGCAGGTGGAGGGCGCGGACCTGGTGATCTACGCCACGCTCAACGCCCACCTCTACCCCGACCAGGCGGCGCTCATGAGGGAGCTGCTGGAGGCGCAGGTGAGGGTGATAGGCATCGCCGTCCGCAACCCCTACGACCTGCTGGCGTTCCCCGCCCTGGGGACCTACCTGGCCACCTACGAGTACACGCCCGGCGCGGTGGAGGCGGCCGTGCGGGTGATGTTCGGGGAGGTGGAGCCCAGGGGCAGGCTGCCGGTCAGCTTGCCCGGCCTGTACCCCCGCGGGCACGGCCTCAAGCGCGGGGGGCGCGGGAGGTGAACCCAGGGTTGGTCAGGAGCGGCATCGAGAGGGCCTACGCCATCCTGGACGAGGCCGTGGCGGCCGGGCTGATCCCAGGAGCCGTGGCGCTGGTGGGGGTGGACCGGGGCTGGCTGGAGCCGCACGTCGTGGGCCATGCGGTCGACCTGCCGCACGAGCGCGTGCCGATGCGCGCGGACACGATCTTCGACCTGGCGTCCCTCACCAAGGTGGTGGCCACCCTGCCGGCCATGCTCCTGCTGGTCAGTGAGGGCGTGGCCGACCTGCAGGCTCCCGCGGCGGAGGTGTTCGAGGAGTGGGCCGACGACCCCAGCAAGGGGGGGATAACGCTCCTGCACCTGCTGACGCACACCTCGGGGCTGCCGGCCCACGTCAAGCTGTACGAGCACGGTTGGCCTCCCCAGGAGATCCTCCAGCAGGTGCTCGCCACCCCGTTGGTGCACCCGCCCGGCGTCAAGGTGATCTACAGCGACCTGGGATACATCCTGCTCGGGGAATGGGTGCGCAGGGTGACCGGCCAGGATCTGGGGGAATGGACCCGCGTCCGCCTCTACGAGCCCCTGGGCATGAGGGATACCATGTTCTCGCCGCCGCCGGAGCTCCGGGACAGGATCGCGGCGTGCGAGTACAGGGATTACCTTGGGGGCTACCAGCGCGGGCAGGTGAACGACGACAACGCCTGGGCGCTGGGCGGGGTGAGCGGGCACGCGGGGCTCTTCTCGACCGCCCAGGACCTGGCGCGTTACCTGGACGCCTGCTGGCTGCCCTGGACCGAGGGAGGGTTCTTCCCCAAGCCGTTGGTGGCCGCGGCCCTGCGGGACTACACCGCGGGGCTTGGGGGGCACAGGGGGCTGGGCTGGGTGCTGAAGGGGGACCCTTACGACAACAGCGGGCAGCTGACCTCGCCACGGGCCTTCGGGCACACCGGCTACACGGGCACCAGCCTGTGGGTGGATCCCGAGTACCGGCTGAAGGTGGTGCTGCTCACCAACAGGGTGCACGCCACGCTGCGCCCAGGGATCGTCTCCCTGCGCCGGCGCTTCCACAACGCCGTGGTGTGCGCCCTCGCGTGACTTGGTACCCTGTGGCGACTAGCCCTATAATGAGCACATACCGCTGCATAGGGAGGGAGAAGTGATCAGGATAGGCATCATAGGTGCTGGCACCATGGCCAACTACCATGCGCGCATCCTCTCGCAGGAGCCGGATGCGCAGATAGTCGCGGTGGCCTCCACCAGCCCGGAGAGGGCCAGGGCGCTCGCCGAGAGCGTGGGGGCGCAGGTGGAGGAGTCCCCGCGTGGGCTGCTGCAGAGGGATGACCTGGAGGCCGTGGTCGTGGCTACCCCTACGCCGTACCACAGGGAGTACGTGGAGCTGGCGGCCTCGGCAGGGCTGCACGTCTTCTGCGAGAAGCCACTCGCCCGCACCCTGGAGGACGGCGAGGCGATGGTGGACGCCGTCACCAAGGCGGGTGTCAAGCTTGGTGTGGGCCACGTCGTGCGCTGGTTCCCGGAGTACTACCAGGCAAGGGAGTTGGTCCAGCAGGGGGCCTTGGGCACCGTTGGCACGGTGAGGACCATCCGGGTGAATGCCTTTCCCAGGGGCACTCGCAACTGGTATGCCGACTACGGCCTCAGCGGGGGGGTCATCCTCGACATGTCCATCCACGACATCGACTGGCTCCTGTGGACCTTCGGCCCGGTCAGAAGGGTCTACGCCCAGCTGACCAGCGACAGCCCCGAGCGCATGGTGGGGATGGTCTCGCTGCGGCACGAGAGCGGCGCGATCTCCTACGTGGAGGGTAGCTGGGCCCACATGGGCTTCGCCACCTCCCTGGAGGTGGCCGGGAGCGAGGCTCTGCTGACGACCGACAGCGCGTCCACCAGGCCGCTTGAGCTGCAGCTCAAGCGGCCCGAGGGGGAGCGCCCGGCGGTGGAGGTGCCTGTGAGGATGCCCGCCCGCAGGGGGCCCTACGAGGAGCAGGACCACGCCTGGGTGCGCTGGCTGCTTGGTGGGCCCGAGCCCAGGTGCAGCGGCCAGGATGCCCTGGCTTCCCTGAGGGTCGGGCTAGCCGCCCTGGAATCGGCACAGAGGGATGTGCCAGTAACGCTGTGAGGAGGTCTTGAGGTGAGCGCTAACGCCAAGATAAGAGTAGCCATATTGTCCGCGGCCCACCTGCACGCCGACTCCTACGCCCGGGTGCTGGGTGGTCGCGAGGACGCCGAGCTGGTGTGCCTGTGGGACGACGACCCGGCGCGAGGCCAGGCCAAGGCCGAGGAGTACCACACGCGGTACGAGCCCGACCTGGAGAGGGCGCTGGGGGCCTGCGATGGGGTGGTGATCTGTGCGGAGAACTCCCGGCACAGGGAGCTCGCCCTGGCGGCCGCCTCCGCCGGGGTGCACGTGCTGTGCGAGAAGCCGCTGGCCACCTCTCCGGGGGACGCTCGCGAGATGGTCGACTCCTGCCGCAGGGCCGGCGTGCTGCTGGGGACCGCCTTTCCGGTCCGCCACGCCACGGCCTCTTTTGAGTTGAGGGCCGCCCTGGAGGGGGGCAAGCTGGGCGAGCTGGTATCCATCAGGGGTACCAACCGAGGCACGATGCCTGGGGGCTGGTTCGTGCAGCCCGAGCTCTCGGGGGGTGGGGCCGTCACGGATCACACCGTGCACGTCGTGGACCTGGTGCGCTTCGTGACAGGGCGTGAGTTCGAGTCCGTGTATGCCGAGGCGGATACACGCTTCTACGAGGACTTGGGAGTGGAGGACTGTGGCCTGCTAGTGATGCGCCTGGAAGGCGGGGTGGTGGTTACCCTAGACCCTAGCTGGTCCCGGCCCAATAAGGCGTTTCCCACTTGGGGAGATGTTACTCTGCAGGTGGTCGGCACGGAGGGCATCGCCGACTTCAACTACACGGCGCAGCACAGCAAATTCTACAGCAACTCCCGAGTGCGTGCCGCCGAGTTGCCCTGGGGTGAGGACGGAGATGCTCTAATGATCGAGGACTTCCTTGCTGCCATCAGGGAGGGACGTACGCCGCTGGCCAGTGGTGAGGATGGCCTGCGTGCGGTGGAGGTTGTACACGCAGCTTATGAATCGGTCCGTAGTGCCCAGGTATCGAGGGTGCAGCACGTCTAGCTAGGCTGGAACCTTTCGCCTCCTAGGGGGAGTTAATTAGCCAGCGAGCTTTTGAATCCCCGTGGAGGCTGCGTATGTCCCGGAGGAGTCTGCAGTACTGGTTGTGCTGGCTCATGCTCTCGCCCGCGTGGTTGATGGTGATGCTGGTGTGCTGCGTGCTGTACCTGCTGGGGATCTACGACGACGGTGAGATGATGCGCTCCCGTTGGTAGTACCGTCAGTAACCGCTCTGACGGAGACGGTTGTATAGCTCCTGTGTCTCCGGCATGGGGTCCATCCCCAATTCCCGCTGGAGGTTGGAGGCGCATAGCTTGTAGGCACGTATGGCGGCTATCCTATCGCCCTTCTCGGCGTACGCTCTGATTAGTAGCCTGTAGGACTCCTCCCTGCACGGGTCCATCTCAACCGTGCGCCAGGCGAGCTTGATCACCTCGTCGTACTCCCCATCCTGCAGCAGCAGCAAGGAGAGGTGGGAGGAGGCATCGAAGAACAGCTCCCTCAGCCTCTCTCGCTCCAGCAATGTCCAATCGTCGTACAGGCTCTCCGGCAGGTAGTCGCCTTTGTAGAGATCTATAGCCCTACGCAACAGCTCGATCGCCTCGTCCCTGCCGTGCAGGCCTTGACGGTAGGCCGCCTTGCCCTGTCGCACCAGCTCCTCGAACTCCTCGGTATCCACCACCACGTCGGCCGACATGTCCAGTCCATAGGCTTCGTTTCTGCGCACGATATAGTATGGGGGGGCGCCTTTCGGCCTATGCGGCTCCAGCACCTTGGTCAGTATGCTCAGGCTGAATCTGAAGTTGTTATCGGCCGCTGCAGGCTCCATATCCGGCCATAGCAGCTCGAGCAGCCTCTCCTTGGGGAACATCTGTCCTCTATGAGAGGCCAGGAACTGCAGCAGGATCCTAGTCTTGGTGCTTCGCCACTCCCTCTCGCCCACGACCTCATCCCCTCGGAGCACCCTGAAGCCTCCAAGCATCTGGATGTACAGGGTGTAGGGGGGGCGAGATATCATGTGTCGCAGGGCCTCCTCAGCCAGGGAGCGTAGCTTGGAGGCCGAGGTGGCCGACTTCGCGGCGTCGTCGATCAACGAGCCCAGGAGCATGCCCCCCTGCTGGGATTCGTCGGCGGCGTCGCCCAGCAGCCAGTTGTGGGCGTCTCCCAGGACATCGCTTCCCATGGTCAGGAGGGCGCGCTTGGCCGCCTCGGCTGTGCCCGCGTTGCCCAAGGCGCTGACCAGGAGCGGCAGGGCGAAGTACCTCTCACGGGAGAGCAGTGCCCAGTACCCGCCCTCCTCCACGACCTTCAGCATGGGCTCTACCTCGCCCTCCAGATAGGCCAGCAACAGCAGGCTGTGTGCCTGATGGTATCTATCTCCGCAGGACCGGAACCACTCCAGGCAAGCCGAAGCCATGGCAATTGCTTCCTCCCGCCGATTCATCATAGCCAGAATCGACGCCGTTTCGAGGAGGCACACCTGCCGGAACCACTCGTGACCTATGCGCTCGGCGGTCGTCGCCGCCTGCTGGGCGTAGCCCTCGGCGCCCTTGGGGTCTCCGAGCAGGCGATGGAGGGAGCTGAGCCCGAGCAGCGCTTCTACCGCAAGGTGACGATTAGTCTCCAGGATAGACATCCTGTTGAGCACATCACTGTAAAGCTCCTTCGCCGCGCGCTTGTCCCGGTCGCTGCCATACCGCAGGGTATGGGCTCTCACTACCAGGGCGTCGATTGTCTCAGCCTGGTTGCCCAGGCGGCTTGCGAGGTTATAGTTGGCGTCCGCAAGTTGCCTGGCGCGCGCGTAGTCCCCCTGCATGTAAAGCACCGTGGCTAGGGTGGCGTTGGCACTAGCTATATAGACGTCTGCATCCAGCTCGGTGGCTATCTGGCGGGCCTTCGAGGCGGCCTCGAGAGCTCTTGGGAAGTCGCCTCGCCGTAGGTATACCACCTGCGCGAGGTTGTTCCAGACGTGGAACTGGCCGTCCGCGTCCTCCCCCAGCTCGTACAGCTCGAGGGCGTCGCGCAGCCGCCGCTCGGCGCTGCCCAGCAGCCCCGAGGCGGCGTCGCTGATCCCCAGCATCATGACGACCTCCGCCCTAGTGGAGATGTCCTCGGGCTCGAGCAGGGAGAGCACGCGGAAGTAGGTGTCGCCGGCGCGCGAGATCTGTCCCTTCTCACGGTAGATGCTGGCCCTCCCCAGCAGCGCCCTGGACACCCAGTTGCCATCTCCCTCCTCCTCGAACCGCCTGGCGGCCTCGCCGTACAGCTCGAAGGCGGTGTGCAGCTTGCCCATGGCCTGCAGCGCCCTGGCTTTGTAGTAGGTCAGCTCAGGGTAATCCTCCAGCCTGGGGGCAGGGATGCTCTCGATCGCGCGTAATAGGCGCGAGTAATGCCCCTCGCGCAGCCAGCGCGGCGCCCATCTGGCGAGCATGCTGTAGATCTCGTCGTAGTCCTCGCCCAGCAGCCAGAGCTCCAGGGCGTGCTCCGGCTCGCCCTTAGTATCGTAGTACCTGGCAGCCCGGCGCGCCACCTCCGCCACGCGTGCCCCGGCGGCACGCGCCTGCCTTAGGAGGTAGTCCCTCACCAGCGGGTGATACCTGAGCTTGTCCTCTCCCAGCCTGGAGACGAACAGCCCGCGCTCCTCCAGGTCCTCCAGCATCTGCTGGCTGTCGTTGCGCCCGAGCACCTTGTCCAGCAGCGCAGGCTCCAGCGTCGGCAGCGGGCTGGATTCTAGCATGAAGCTTACGACCTCCGAGGGTTGCTTGCTTATCACCTCCTGTGCGAGGTACTCGTACAGCTCGCTGCCCCTGTAGGCGAGCTTGGCGCGCAGGTCGCTCAGGGTAGCACCCGAGGCCAGGTACTGGGCCACTATCCTGACCCCCAGGGGCCAGCCCTCGGTCAGCTCATATACGGTCTCGAGGTCGTCTGTGCCCAGGTGCACGCCCTCGGCCCTAAGTAGCTGCGCCACGTCCTCCCGTGAGAACCTGAAGATCTCGGAGTCCAGCCGGAGCAGCCTGCCGCTAGCCCTGAGCTTGGGGATGCAGGGCAGGTGGACGCGCGTCCTCGAGGCCAGGGTGAAGACCACCTGCTGGGGGGAGTAGGTGATGAGGGAGTCCAGCAGGCGCAGCACCTCTCTCTGGTCACGGACGCAATCGAAGTCGTCCAGCACGAGGGCGAAGCCCGCCGAGCCTTGCATGGCGTGGATGATGCCGAGCAGGGCCCTGTCGAGGTCCGAGCCCTGCAGCCACGCCGATGGATCCTCGCCCTCCCCGAGAACACAGCAGGTGCCCATGGCCGCCACCAGGTGCTGCAGGAACACGCTGGGATCCTCGTCGGCGCTGGAGAGCGTGTACCACACGGTCCTCGGGTGCCGCTGAGCGAAGAGGGACAGAGTGGTGGTCTTGCCGTAGCCCGGCGGTGCGGTCAGCAGGCTGAGCTTGTGCCTTTGCATGCGCGCGAACCAAGCCACGAGCGCCCTGCGATGGATAATTCCCGACTTCTGAGCCGGCGCGCTAAGCTTGGAGCGTATTATCCAGGGCGCGGCCATACATCCCCTCCCATGATCTATGACCGATTATACTATAGTTTACGATAAAAGGTTTAGATTGGATGCATCAAAGCCTTGATTTCTCGTACTGCAGGGTGGGCTCCAGGCCCTCCCGAAGCTCGCGGGGAGAGAACCCGAGCTCCCGCCCGGCCTTCGCGCTGTTCCCCAGGTAGGTGGTGCCTGCGATGGTCCGTAGCGTCTCGGAGGCCAGCAGCGGCGGGAGCGGCACCACCCGCTCCAGGCCCGAGGCGAGCACGGAGGCCATCGAGATGAGCCTTGGGGGCACCTCCAGCTTGGGGGCCGGCACACCGGTGAGCTCGGAGGCCACCCGCAGCACCTCCCGCAGCGAGACCCCGGGGCCGGCCAGGATGTAGCTCTCCCCCTCCCTGCCTCGCTCCATGGCCGAGATGTGGCCCTCGACCACGTCGTCGACGTAGGTCCAGGAGTAAGTCACGCCTCCAGGCACGGCCAGCAACACGCCTCGCAGGTACAGCCGCAGGAGGGTGTGCACGAGGCTGGTGTCCCCTGGACCGTAGACGACGCCGGGCATGACGATCACCAGCGGCAGCCCCCGGGCGATCATCGGCAGTGCTACTTCGTAGTGAGCGATCCACTTGGTGCGCTCGTACTCGTTGAGGAACGGCCCCTCGTGCCTGTAGGACTCGTCTGGTATGTGGCCCTTGGTGTCCGAGAAGACCGCTATGCTGCTGGTGTACACCCCGCGAGGTATCCCGAGCTCGGCCATGGCCTCCAGCACTTGGCGAGTGCCCTCGACGTTGGTCCTGTAGAGGGCCTGCTTGTCGCGATCCCCTATCTTATAGCGCGCGGCCACGTGGAACACGCCGTCCACGTCCCGCATGGCCGCCACCACCGCGGATCTGTCGGTGATGTCTCCGTGCCTCACCTCAGCCCCTAGCTCCCGCAGGGCACCGCTCTTCCTGGGATTGCGTACCAGCGCCACCACCTCGTGGCCGCGCTGCAGTAGCTCCCAGACTAGCTTCGAACCTATGAACCCGGTGGCACCGGTCACCAGGTACCTCATCTCACCCCTTGAGCTCGTGTGCTACAGTAGATTGCAGATCTTCTAACTCAGTATAACGGTGCAGCGAGATAACGCATAGGGAGATGGACATGCAGAGACTCTGGAGTGGATGGCGATCCGAGTACGTCACGGGCAACGCGAGCAGCGACGGGTGCATCTTCTGTAGGTTTCCCCAGGAGGAGCGCGATGAGGGGAACCTGCTGCTCCACAGGGGAGACATGGCGTACATCATCCTCAACCGCTTCCCTTACAACCCGGGCCACGTCATGGTCGTGCCGTACGAGCACATCGGCCGGATGGCCGACCTCCCGCCCCAGACCATGCTGGAGATGATGAGGCTGGTGCAGCTGTGCGTCGGGGCGCTGGAGAGGGGATTTGGGGCCCAGGGATTCAACATCGGGATGAACTTGGGCAGGTGCGCTGGCGCGGGGGTGCCCGATCACCTGCACATCCACGTCGTGCCTCGGTGGGTGGGCGACGTCAACTTCATGCCGTCCCTGGCGGACGTGAAGGTGATCCCCGAGAGGCTGGAGGAGAGCTACCACAAGCTCAAGGAGGCGCTGGCCGATGAGCTCAGGGGCGCGGGAGCCGAAGGGTAACCCCCAGCTGCTGAGGATCATAAGGCGCGAGATAGCCGAGCGCGGCAGGATCACCTTCGAGCGCTTTATGGATCTGGCGCTGTACCATCCAGCCCACGGCTACTACTCGGCGGGAGGACCGAGGATAGGGCCGGAGGGCGACTACTACACCAGCACCGACGTCTCCCCCCTGTTCGGGGCCACCCTCGGGAGGCAGGTGGTGGAGATGTGGGAGCTGCTGGGCCGCCCGGACCCCTTCCACGTCGTGGAGCACGGCGCGGGCAAGGGCCTGCTCGCGGCCGACCTGCTTGGGTGGGCTGGCGCCGCCCACCCCGAGTTCTACCGTGCCGTCCGCTACCTCATCGTGGAGGTGTCGCCAGCCGCAAGGGAGCGGCAGCGGGAGCACCTATGGAGGCTGCCGGTTAGCTGGGCCGACGACGCGGACCTCGAAGAGGACAGCATCATCGGCGTGTGCCTGTCCAACGAGCTCGCCGACGCTCTGCCGTTCCACCGCATCAGGATGACGGGTGCGGGGATCGATGAGCTGTGGGTGGTGGATGATGGGCTGGCGCTCGGCCTGGCGCCGGGGGAGCCGTCCGATAGGCGCCTGGAGGCCTACGTCGAGCGTTGGGGGAGGGCGCTGCGGCCCGGGCAGCAGGCGGAGGCCAACCTGCGCGCGATCGATTGGGCGAGGAGGGTCGTGCGATCCCTGAGGCGGGGGTTCTTCCTCACGATCGACTACGGTGGTAGGGCGGAGGAGGTGCACGGCCCCGACCATCCGGACGGCACCCTGACCTGCTACTACCGCCACACCCAGAACCGCGATCCCCTGCGGCGCGTGGGAGAGCAGGACATCACCGCCCACGTCAACTTCAGCGCGCTGGCGGAGACGGTGCGCGAGGCTGGGGGCGAGGTCACGGGGTACACCACGCAGGGCTACTTCCTGGCGGCGCTGGGGATCGGAGAGGCCGTGGAGTGGGCCCTGCGCAGGGCGAAGAGCACGCGAGAGTTCGAGCAAGTCAGGGCGCAGGTGGAGGAGCTCGTCAGGCCGGATGGCCTGGGCGGCTTCAAGGTGCTCGTGGCCCACAAAGGGCTGATGTCGCCCGTGCTGCGGGGTCTGTCTCTCCTGTCCGAGGAGATCTAGCGCAGCGGGCCCACGCTGTCCCATCCGGCGATCTCGGCCTCGGGCAGCTCGAGCAGGGTCACCACCGCGAAGGTCAGCACCCTGCACCCCTCCTCCAGGTGCCCGCCCAACGTCCGCTCGGTGTTGGCCACAGTGATGTGTGCATGTACCCTGCTTGCTATCACGAGTCCAGTGACCGCTAGGATGTCGTAGGGGCCCTCGCCTTGAAAGAACTTATCCACTGTAGGTAGCTCCGGCTTGCCCACCACGTGCGCCCGGAAGCGTCGGAGAGATCCCACACCACTGACTATGGCAGCCTGTCGCAGCCCCGCCGCCTCAACGGCGCCGCGCAGCCCCACCAGCAGGTCCTCGTCGGGATCAAACCTGACCAGCACTACCTTGCCGGCCGAGGTCGTTGACACCCGCATCTACCTATCCTCCATCTCGTCTAGGTATCGCCTCAGCCGCCTGAGCCTGACCACGAAGGCGGCGTGCAGCCCCTCGGCCGTCTCCCGGATCGTCCTGCGGTTGTTGGTGTAGGGGTCCTGACGGGTAGCCTCGTCGACCTGCGAGATCCACTCCTGGGGGATCTCCCCGGCGCCGCGGAGGGCGCCCGCCAGGCCGCCGGCGATGGCCGCCAGGCAGTCGGTGTCCCGTCCGAAGTTGACCGCGCACAGGATGGCCTTCCGGGGATCACCGTGCGTGGCCGCGAATATAGCTAGCCCCTTCGTGACCACCTCGCTGGCGTAGGAGGCGCCGTAGGGGATGTGCTCCCCGCCGTGGTAATGCCGGTAGAACGCCTCTCTCAGGGCTTGGGGCTCCCTGTGCGTCGTGCCCAGCTCCAGCGCCCACTCCAGCTGTTGCCCTATGTAGTCGTACATCGACCTCAGCCCCCGCGAGTCCCGGTAGAGTGCGTACCTCTGGGTCACCTCGAGCACCGACTCCACGGTGGCCTCCTCCCTGCAGGCCTCCGCGACGGCGGCGTTGTACAGCGCCCCCCACCTCAGGGCTGCGCTGCCGTCGGGGGCATAGACCCGGCCGACCTCGAAGGTGTCCCTGGCGGCCGACTCGGGATCACCCGCGTTGATCAGCCCTATGGGGTGGGAGGACCTGGCCACGGTCACCAGCTCTCCGAACGGCACCAGTCTGCCAAGCTCTGTGGGCTCTACGCCTGCCCTGGCCCACTCGAGGAGAGAGATATCGAACTTCTCCATCTTGAACAGCATCTTGGCGGGGCTGAGGTCGCGCAGCCAGGTGTTCACCAGGTCGTAGCAGTCGATGCGGTCCTGCTTGTCGATGATCGCCGTGGCGATCAGCTTCTGCCGCTCTATGCCGTCCTCGGTGGTGCCCGGAGGGCGCTCCCAATCGGTGTGGGTGATATTGTGCTTGTACAGGAGCATGCGGTCGAGCGTGCCGTAGCGTCGCTCGATCTCCTCAAAGGACCAACCCTCCACTGGTGCACCCATGGCGGAGCCCACCCATGAGCCGGCGATACACCCTATAAACTTGTCCATCAGGTTGGCCATCTTTCCTTGCCTCTCTTTACTACTTATATGCATAGATGATACTAATAAGCCTCTGAAAGGTCCAGATTAGCTTTGTGGGACGCATTGCTGCGACAAGTTTTCCAAGGTGAGAGGGTTTGTGTCTTTGTTGCACTGAAGGCTATAATCATCAACGTGAATAGGAGCCCTTCGTTCTCTCTAAGATATGGTCTGGATGCTCCCTACGTCGTGGCCTGCATCTTGGCCGTGGGGACCTTGCTGCTAGGTGTTGCTGCCTACTTCTGGGTGAGTGCCCCTGCATATTTCAACCCGTGGGAGCTGCTATGGCCACTATCCTTCTTGCTAGTGGGTGGCTGGATGCTGCTCTACTCGGGATGCATCAAGCTGCGCCATCGTTACACATTGCTGCGGTTGGCCGATGTGAGAGCTGGTGACAAGGTGTTGGACGTGGGTACGGGGCTGGGGCTGCTGGCCGTGGCCGCGGCCATGCTCGGGGCTGATGTCGTGGCTCTCGATATGTGGTCGGTCTGGGATCTGAGCGGCAACGGCAGAGCCGGACTGGAGAGAAATGCCCGTGAGGAGGGCGTACAGCTAAGGGTGGTGGAGGGTGATGCCCGTAGCCTACCATTTCCAGATAGTACGTTCGATGCCGTGGTATCGAACTTCGTGGTGCATAACATCAGGGGCAGGGAAGACAGGAAAAGGGCCGTGGCCGAGATGTGGAGAGCGTTGCGACCGGGTGGCATCCTCTTGATCTCTGACATCCACCACGTGGGCGAGTACGCGCAGCAGCTACGCCCCTACGCTGAGAGCCTGTGCATCTGGAGATACTTCCATACCTTCCCATTCTCGCAGGTGCTGGTAGCGCGTAAGCCCCAGTAGCCACGTCTTGGCTAAACCCGGTAGTACGAAGCTCATGCTTGCCCCTCCCTTAAGACCCTGCTTGCAAGCGGGCGTAGCTACGGCAGCAAGATGCCCAGCCGCTCGTACTGCTCGGGGGGCGCCGAGAGCTCCTGCAGGGCGTTGATGAGGAGCGTGCGCATGGCGGCCTCCTCGCTCGCCCCTTGTCCGGCCAGGTTCTCCTGCTGCTCCGGATCGCTTTCGATATCGAACAGGAGGGGAGAGCCGTGCCTGCTCGTCGATCTGGCGGTGTAGCGCCACACCGGCGAATCGGTGTAGGGCAGGAACCTGCCGGCCGTGGCGTGCAGCTTGGGCCTCGGGGGGGCGAACCAGTCTATGGGCTCGATCATCATCGTGGAGTAGCAGGTCGCCTCCACGTCCTCCCTGCAGGGGTGCAGGTAGGTGTAGCGGCCGTCGGTCACGTTCACGGTTGAGCCCCAGTAGCCGTAGATCGCCCACTCCCTGTGCTCCCGGACGCTTCCCAGGAGCAGCGGCATCAGGCTGCGGCTGTGCGTGCTCCCGGGCACTTCCAGCCCCAGGGCATCCAGCATCGTCGCGTACAGGTCCACCGCGGAGGTGAGGGCGTTCACCCTACCACCCATGAGGGGGCTATGGGGGTGCCAGATGAACAGCGGGGTGTGGGCCAGGACGTCGTACATCGGGGCGTTGGGCTTGCCGACCTACCCATGTTCCCCCAGGAAGTGCCCGTGGTCCGTGGTGAGGATGAGCAGGGTGTTCGCCCACAGCCCCTGCCGGTCCATCTCGTCTAGCAGCACGCCCAGCCACCTGTCCACCATGGTGAGCTTGCCAGCGTATTGGGCGCGCACGAAAGCCAGCTGCCTGTCCGTGAGCCGACTGCTCCCCTCATCGACCCTGCCGTACCTGGGCCAGAGGATCAGCTCCGGGTCCGTGGGGTCCTCATCGGTGTACATCGAGGCGTAGGGCTCGGGGCAGTGGAAGGGCTCGTGCACGTCGAAGCTGTCTATCACCAGCAGCCAGGGTTGCTGCTGGCCGTTCTCCCGCAGCCACTCCGCCGCCCTGGAGAACACCTTGGCGGGGAAGAAGTCCTCCTCGGTGCGGAATCCCGCGACGTTGCGGGCGTAGGCCGCGCGGTTGAGGAAGCCCGTGTCCTCCGGCTGGTCGGCGAGTATCTGGCGGAGGAAGTTGGGGTCGGGCCTGCGGGGCGTCGTGCGCCAGGTGTCGTACTCGTGCCCGCGGATCAGCTCGTATCCCATGTAGTCCTCGTAGTACCCGTGGCTACCGTGCTGGAAGTAGTGGTAGTGGTCGGTCACCAGCTGGGGCACGACCCCTCCTCGCCTGGCCACGCGCGCCAGGGGCTCGTCGAAGGGTTCCATCGGTCCCCAGGGCCTCCACAGGAACTCCTGCACGCCGGCGAAGAACTCCCTTCTCGCGGGCATGCAGGGGAGGCTGCCGGCGAAGTGCCGCTCGAACACCGCGGCGCGGGCGGCGAGGCGATCTATGTTGGGCGTGCGCACCTCCATCTCCACCTTGCCTCCGTACGCCCGTAGGAAGTGGCGGTTCAGGCTGTCCACCGTGATGAATATGCAGTTCACTTCCGACCTCCAGAGCGGTTTGCCTGTATGGTAAACGGCCTTGGCCCCCGACGTCTAGTGGCAAGGGTCGAAGCCTCTCCGAGATCGAGGTAAAATGAACCAGACACCAGCAGGAGGAGCCATCGCCCATGAGGCTGTACAACACCTTGACTCGCCGTGTGGAGGAGGTCGTGCCGGTGGAGCCCGGGAGGATCAGGATGTACACCTGTGGCCCCACCGTCTATCGCTACATCCACATAGGCAACCTGCGATCCTTCTGTACCGCGGACTGGATAAGGCGGGCGCTCCTGCGGGAGGGCTACGAGGTGATCCACGTGAAGAACATCACCGACGTAGGGCACATGCGACAGGAGCTGCTGGACCAGGGGGAGGATAAGCTCGAGGCCGAGGCCAGGAGGGTGGGGCGCACCCCGGGGGAGATCGCGGAGTTCTACACCCGCGCCTTCATGCGCGACGAGGCGAGGATGAACATCCTGCCGGCTTCGGTCTTCCCGCGGGCCACGCAGCACGTGGGAGAGATGATCGAGATCGTGCGCGAGCTGGAGCGGCAGGGATACGCCTACCGGGCGGGCGGCAACGTCTACTTCGACGTGGCGCGCCTGCCGCAGTACGGGCAGCTCTCGGGCAACAGCCTGCCGGAGCTCACCTCCTCCCAGGAGGATGCGACCGCCGACAAGAGGAGCCCACTGGACTTCGCGCTCTGGAAGGAGGCGGAGCCCGGCAGGTTGATGGCCTGGGACAGCCCCTGGGGCAGGGGGTTCCCCGGGTGGCATATCGAGTGCACCGCCATGGCGATCAAGTACCTCGGTACCGAGATCGACATCCACACCGGTGGGGTAGACAACATCTTCCCCCATCACGAGAACGAGCGGGCGCAGAGCGAGGCGTACGTCGGCCACAGGTGGGTGAGGCACTGGGTGCACACCCAGCACCTGCTGACCGACGGCCTGAAGATGTCCAAGTCCATGAGCAACGACTACACCCTGGACGACATCGTGGCCCGGGGCTTCGAGCCCCTGGCGCTGCGCTACCTCTTCACCACGGCGCACTACAGGACCCGCCTGAACTTCACCTTCCGGGCGCTGGCGGGCGCGCAGACCTCCCTGCGCAGGCTCAGGATGGCCGCCCTGGCAGCCAGGGATGAGGCCGTTGCTCCTCCCGATGAGGAGGCCATGCGGCCCTGGCGCGAGGCCTTCGACCGCTCGCTGAGGGACGACCTGAACCTCCCGGCTGCCATGGCCGTGGTATGGGACGTGGTGCGCCGCTCCGGCCTGGGACCTGCGGAGAGGGCGGCGCTGCTGGCGGAGTTCGACGAGGTGCTCGGGCTCGACGTGTTCGCTGAGCCCGATTCTGGGTTGCTCCTGGAGCCTCGGCAGGACGTGCGCGAGCTGCTGGCTCTGCGTGCGGAGGTCAGGGCAAGGGGAGACTACGCCCTGGCAGACGCGCTGCGCTCCGACCTGGAGGCGCGCGGGGTCGAGCTGCGCGACACCCGGCAGGGCACTCGCGCCTACAGGCTCAGGATCAACCGCCTGCCGCACGTGTTCACCAGCTCGGCCGAGGTGCCCAGCCGCGTGGGCGAGCCCGACCGCTACGAGTGGTCGGTGAACCTCATAGCCCGCAACAACAGGGAGGACCTGGAGAGGTGCCTGCGCAGCCTGGCGCGCCACCTGCACGGCAGGAGCTTGGAGGTCGTAGTGGTCGACAGCGGCTCCACCGATGACACCCTGGGGCTGATGCTCGAGCTGTACCACCGAGGCTACTGGGAGGAGGAGGGCGTCAGGGTACCCCTCAAGGTGCTCTTTGCGGACCACAACATCGGGTTCGCCGCCTCCCGCAACGCCACGATGCGCGCCTCGGAGGGGTGGTACGTAGTCTGGCTGGATACCTCCGTGGAGCTCGCGGGCGATGTGTGGACCCCGCTTGAGGAGGCCCTGGCCGATAGGTCGGTCGGGGTGGCTGGGCCGTTTGGCCTGGTGACGGAGGACCTCCGGGAGTTCGAGCGGACTCCTGGACCGGATGCGGACGCTATGGAGGGGTATCTGTTCGCCTTCAGGCGTGCGCTACTGGAGGAGGTGGGGCTGCTGGACAACGAGAAGTTCAGGTTCTACCGCCTGGCGGACGTGTACTACAGCTTCTTCTTCAAGGCTGCGGGGCTGCGCGTCGTAGTGGTGCCGGAGGTTGAGCGGCGCATCATCCTACACCCCCATCGGGAATGGTACAGCCTACTGCCAGAGGAACGTCAGACCAAGAGCAAGCACAACTACGACTTGTTCAGAGCTAGATGGCATCATGGTGAGAGCCTGCTAGTGGCCAGAGATGGACAGGTGGAGCGCTGGCTGGAGCACGATCACCCCAGGCACGTGGATGCCGACCACTTCCATCCACCGGAGGAGCTGCCCCCTCCAGGTGTGCCTCATGTGCATCCCCATCGGCACCTGCCGGATCACCAACATAATCATCCCCACTACCATTTTCAAGGAGATTAGGCGTAAAAATAGGTGGGCGGCTCTACCGCCCACCTATACTGGTGCAAGTTCGTTACTGGGCGACCATGGCCTCGGTCTTCAGTTCCTTCCTTACCACGTTGGCCAGGGCGCGGATGAACAGGGGCATGGTGTTGAACACCTCTATGCGATAGAACTTCAGCCCCTCGGACTCGGCCTCCTCGCGGGCGGCCACGTCTATGTCGTATAGGATCTCGAGGTGGTCCGCCAAGAACTGGACGGGCACCACGAGCACGCTGCTATGGCCTGCCTGGCGGATGCCCGGGAGCACGTCCTTGAGGTCCGGCTTGAGCCACTCCTCTGGGGTGTGCCCGGCGCTCTGGTAGGCGAACATCCACCGGTCGTCCGCCAGGCCTAGCTTGTCGGCCACGGCTCGGGCGGTCTCCATGAGCTGGTCGATGTAGAAGGGCTCCCTGTCCACTACGCTCTTGGGCAGGCTGTGGGCGGTGAGCACTATCGGCACGGTGTCGCGCTCTGAGGCGGGGACCCTCTCCAGGGCCTCTCTGACTCGCTGTGCAAGCGCTTCTATGAAGTCGGGCTCGGTGTGCCACGGCCCGGCGATCGTGACCTGCACATCGCTCGGGAGTTCCCTTAGCGCCTCCTCGATCGCCCTGTGGTAGCCGCCCATGATTATTGGCGAGTACTGCGGGGACATGATGATCGCCACTATCCGGCGAGCACCCTGCTCCACCAAGCTGCGCAGCCCGTCGGCTATCCACGGGGGAGTATGCCTCATGCCCACCTCGGCTACGAAGCGCGTCCCCTCCCTGGCCTCCGCCTGCAGGAGATCCCGCAGCGCCTCGGCCTGCTGGCGGGTGATCTCTATGAGGGGGGATCCGCCTACCAGCCGGTAGCGGCGCTGAAACTCCTCGATCAGCTCCTGGGGCGCCTTGCCGTGGTAGACGTGGTTCATGTAGGCGGGCACGTCCTCCGGCGTCCTGGCGGCGCCGTAGCTCATGAGCAGCACACCTATGGTCTCCGGTTGTTCTATGGTCATACGCCTTCCTCCTTTGATCTACTCGTGCTCTCGTGCACGAGGTCCACCAACATCCTCAGCTTGCCCGGGTCCGTGTCGGGCAGCACGCCGTGCCCCAGGTTGAACACGTGTCCGGGGCGGCCGTTCGCCCTGCGCAGGATATCCAGCGCCTTCTTCTCCACGTAGTGCCACGGGGCGAGCATGGCCGCCGGGTCGAGGTTGCCCTGGATGCCCCTGTCGTGGCCGATGCGCTCCCAGGCCTCGTCCAGCCTGACCCGCCAGTCCACGCTCACCAGGTCTGGCCCCGCCTCTGCCATGAGCTCCAGCAGGGAGGCAGCGCCTGTGCCGAAGTGGATCGTCGGCACACCCAGTGCCTTGACCTCGGAGAAGATGCGCCTGGAGTAGGGCAGCACGTACTCGGCGTACTCGTCGGGGCCCAGGATGCCCACCCAGCTGTCGAACAGCTGGATGACCTGTGCGCCGGCCTGTACCTGCCCTCGCAGGTAGCGGACTATCACCTCCGTGACCTTGGCCATGAGGCCGTGCCACAGCTCGGGCTCGCCGTACATCATCCGCTTGGCGTGGGCGTAGTCCCTGGAGGGCCTGCCCTCGATCATGTAGCAGGCGAGGGTGAAGGGCGAGCCAGCGAAGCCTATCAGCGCGGCCCTGCCCGCGAGCTCCCGCCGCACGATCCGGATCGCCTCGAAGACGAACGGGGTAGCCTCCTCGGCCTCCACGATCCTGATCGCCTCGATATCCGCCCTGGTGCGGATCGGGTGGGGGATGATGGGCCCGATCTCGGGCTCTATGAAGAACTCCACGCCCATGCCCCCCAGCGGCAGCATGATGTCGGCGAACATCACGGCCGCGTCCACCCCCAGCGCGTCCACGGGCATGAGCGTCACCTGCGCGCAGAGCTCGGGGGTCTTGGCGAGCGTGAGGATGTCGTACTTGCGCCGCAGCTCACGGTACTCGGCAAGGCATCGGCCTGCCTGCCGCATGAACCAGACGGGGGTGGAGTCGGTGGGCTGGCGCCTGCAGGCGGCCAGCATCCTGGCCTCGCCGCTCATAGGGCGAGCAGACAGATCTTGAGCTATCACTAGCAGCACTCTCCATGAGGGAATGTGTTCACACTATATGCTACCTTATAACCGCCGCCACCGCCAAAGAACCCCACGTGGTCAGCCCGTGACCGTGGTGCTGCTCGTCGACACCCGTCGCTGCGCACGTTGGCGGCGCGCGATCTCGTCGCAGAGCTTGCGCGGGGAAGGCACGTGGCGGAAGAAGAAGTTCTCGGTGTCCCCAGCGGTCTGCAGCCTGAGGTCTCCGTACTGCAGGAGGTACGCCAGGGGCGACTTGATGACGTACGACATGTCCTGGAGGCTGCTGATGGGGGCGCTCTTGGTCTCCTCGCGCAGCCCCAGCGGAGATACCTTGTGCTCGACTATCTTCTCATCGTCGATGGTTATCTCATGGTTGCTCCAGGAGTCTATCAGCCAGCCGGCCCACAGCAGGCTCATGCACAGGCCGGCGATGCCTACCACGAGGTAGCCGCTCCACCAGCCGGCGAGCCCCGCGACCGCCAGCAGCAACAAGGGGCGCAACAGCTCGGAGGCCAGCGCCACCGGGTGGCTGTGGATCACCAGCGGAGGCAGGGTCTCCCCACCCGCATTGATGGGGCTGATGGGGGTGCTCTCGGCGGCCCGGATGAGCGAACCCAGGCGCGCGGCTATGTGGTGTGGGCGGGTGATCCACGTGACCTGGAGGGCTCCCTCGGAGCGGGTATCCAGCAGGAGATCACCGCTGCGCACCAGCCTCTGTAGCCATCTGCTGCTCGCGCTGACGTTCTGCAGCCCCCTGAGCGGGGATTGCCAGTGCTTCTCCTTGAAGCCGGGCACGTGCTCCACCCACAGCACGCGGCTGTTGGTGACGATCAGCGCCTTACCGCTCCAGTCGAGCCAAACGTAGGCTCCCCACGCGATCGCCACCAGCGCGACCACCGCCAACAGCCACAGGGGTAGCTGTCCCTTGCCCAGGTACAGATCGTAGCCCCAGGATGAGAGGGTGGCTAGCAGCACGAGCAGGATGGGCGGCACGAGCGCCCGCACCAGGCACAGCGCGTGCTTGTGCGCCAGCAGCTGGATCCTCTCTCCGGGCTGTAGGTAGCGTCTTATTTCCATCCTGATATAAGGATAGATGCCGGCTGGCCCCGAGGCAAGCTGGGTTAAGCAAAGTTGCATATCCAGACTAAGCCAAATGGCTTATGGTACCTGCAGGGGCTTTGTGCTAACCTCAGATTGGACAGCGGAATTATATGACATCCCTCATAGATATGGAGGAGCAGGAGTGGCGGACTGCTCCTCCCGCTGTTTTAGGCGGGAGGTGTACGGTAGATTCCTTGGGAGGGGCCTCCGCGCCGACGGGTGAGGAGGGGGCACCCGTCGGCGCTGGCCTCCCGGCCTGGGGGAGCCGGGAGTCAAGGAGGGGGGAATGAGTTGGGATCCGCTATTATTATAGCAACACTCGACATAACATGCAAACTCAATTCCAGGTATCTCCGAGGTAGCGCACCTGGATCTCGCCCTCGAGGCCCTCGGCGACCACCACCTGCTCGTCCTCGGGCAACAGGTCGAGGGCGTTGTCGCTCCAGGTGACGTCCCCCTCGGCCTCGAGGAGCACGCCCTTGAGGGGCCTTGTGGCGCGCAGCCTCAGCCTCTGCCCGTCGACCGCTACATCCAGCCCGCCCTTGGGCAGGTGCAGGTACTTGAGGGGCTCCGGCCATGAGGCCGCCCTGGCGATCACGCTCCCGCCGGCCAGCAGGCGGAGGCCCACCACGGTGGTGCGGAAGGCGTGCACGTGGGCCTCCCCCAGCTCCACGCTGCCGTACGCGGGGGCGTTGACCTCCAGGGAAGTCTGCAGGATCTTCTCCCCCTGCAGGGACCACTGGGTGACCTCCAGCTGCCCGGAGAACGGCTCGCCCGTGAGGTTGGAGCACCACAGCTGCAGCCTGGAGCCCTCCCGGCTGTAGCCTATGGTGATGGGCGCGAGCTCCCGCCGCACCACGTAGTAGGCGGCCTTGGGCCGGAGGTAGTAGTCCGCCACCGCCCAGCTCGTGACCGGCCAGCAGTCGTTGAGCTGCCAGACGAGCGCGCCGCTGCAGCCGTACCTCCCCCTGCCCCTCCACTCCCTGCGCCACCCGCGGATCCCGGCCGCCAGGGCCTCGGCCTGCACCAGCTGCGTGGCGTACACCGCTTCCGCCAGGCCACACGGCGCGCGCAGGTTGTCCGAGAGGTAGACCGCTATCCTCCTGGGGCCGTCCTGGGCTTTGTTGTGGTGGTCGAGCGTCCGGCTCTCTGGGTAGCGCTCGGAAGGAGGAGCGAAAGCCTCGATGGTGCGCCGGGAGGGCAGGGCCTGCATCCCGAACTCGCTCACGAAGCGCGACCTGAAGCTGGGATACCGCTGGTAGGGCGCCAGCTGGCCGTGCCACACCTCCCACACGTGGCGGTCGCCCTGCGTGGGGTCGTTGGGGTCCGCGCCCGCGTACGGGCTGCCCGGCCAGTACGGACGGCTCGGATCCAGCCTGGCGCACACCTCGGGGAGCACGCGCTCGTAGATCATGCGGCCAGGAAAGGTGTCCCGGGCCTCCTCCGGCGAGATGTCGGGGTCGTAGGCACCAATGGATTGTGCCACCTGGTAGTCCTCGTTGTTGCCGCACCAAATCACTATGGAAGGGTGCACATGGAGCCGAGTGATGGCCGACTCCGCCTCCCTGCGGACGCTCTGGAGGAACTCCTCATGGGCAGGGTACATCCCGCAGGCGAACATGAAGTCCTGCCAGACGAGCAGTCCCAGCTCATCGCACAGCTCGTAGAAGGCATCGGCCTCGTAGATCCCGCCGCCCCATACGCGCAGCATGGTGGCGTTGCCCTCCGCGGCCAACCTCAGCCAGCGCTCGTACCTCCGGCGGTCCACCCGCGTGGTGAAGGAGTCCGCGGGTATCCAGTTGTACCCTCCACAGAACAGGGGCACGTTGTTGATCTCGAAGGTGAAGCTGCTACCCTCCTCCCCCTTCACCGGCTCCTGCAGGAGCCGCAGTCGGCGGAAGCCCGTGCGCAGGGTGCGGCTGGCGAGCGTGGCCTCGCCCTCGCGCACGCTCACCTGCAGGGTGTACAGCTGCTGTGGGCCGTGACCTCGTGGCCACCACAGGTGTGGGAACTGCAGGTCGAACTCGTGCTCGATGTGGTTGCGCGCCACTATCAGGTCGGTGTGCGCTGGGTGCCCCTCGGGATCCAGCAGGCGCACAAGCACCTCGCGGCCCTCCAGGTCCCCCTCCAGCCCAAGGTACAGCCTGACCGCCGCCGAGGATAGGTCCGGGGCCACCTCGTGCAGGATCCTCACGGTGTCTATCCTGGCGCTGTAGCCCTCCAGCCTGATCTCTCGCCAGGGGCCGATCGCCAGCAGCGTCGGCCCCCAGTCCCACCCGTAGTGGTAGCCCGCCTTGCGAACGTACACGCGGCTGGGATCGCCGTTCCAGGCCCTCATCTCGCCGTGCTGCTCCTGGAGCCTACGCCCCGCCCGCAGTGGCGACTCGAACAGTATCCACAGCTCGTTGCTCCCCTCCCGGAGGATCTCCCGGACCGCCGCCCTGTGGGGCACGAACTGGTTGTCGCTGTGGAGCACCTCCTGCCCGTTGAGCCATACGGTGGCGAACGTGTCCAGCCCGTCGCAGCAGAGATCCACGTAGGGCATGCGCAGCAGCTCGTCGTCCACCTCGAAGGTGCACCTGTACAGCCAGTCGGCGTCGCCCACCCACTGGACCTCGAGCTCCGCCAGCCCGACGAACGGGTCCGGTATGACGCCCTCGCGCATCAGGTCCTGGTGGACGTAGCCAGGGACGGTCGCGGGTATCCAGCCCTTGTGGGATGCAAGGTCCTCCTCCAGCGTTGCCCTCGGAGAACGCTGCCTCAGTTGCCAGTTGTCAGATAGCACCTGTGCGATCATCTTCAACCTCTTGGAGTGTGTTCGTCTTGGCTACAAACTACAGTATATACAAATCGTTGCCGCGCGCTGCCGAGCAAGCTCTTGGTGCTACCCCATGTGCCTCCACCAATGGGTGATCCAGGGCGTGTGGATGCCGCGCCCGTGCAGGGCCGCGATCAGCACCCTGCGGACCTCCTCCACGGCTCGCACGAGGGGGTGCTCCTTGTGAGGCAGGGGTTGAGGGGCGGAGCCGTTGGGCAACCACCGCAGGCAGGCGTCCGCGGCCTGCGCTACGGCGGCCCCGGTGGGGAACCTGGTGGCCACCGCGTGCAGCCACTTGTCGTAGGGCGCCGGCACCCCGTCCACGGCCAGCGCGCACCTGTGGGCCTGACGCAGGGCCTCTGTGGTGGCCCAGAGCAGCGCCCACCCGTCGCCGCGCTCGGCAGCGTTGTCCATGACCCTGCTTGCCTGTCGGAAGGCCACATAGGTCGATCGGCATCGCTGCAGCCACGCTTCCTCTCTCAAGGGGTAGTGCTGCGAGAGGAGCCCGGCTACTTCGATCGGGTCGTGCAGGGCGCAAGCCGTGGCCGCCAGCCACAGGGCCGAGTCCTCACCCCTTGCCAGCTCCTCGGCCAGCGATTCCACGGTCCGCAGGGTGTAGTGCCCGCCGCGGCCGCCCCGCAGCTTGAGCTCTACGAATAGATCTTCCTCCGCGCCCACGATCCCTAGCTCCCGATGGGAGCGCTTGAGCTCCTCGACCAGCTGCTCCCGGCACACCAACTGCAGATCCACGTCCGAGACCTCGTCCACCACGCCGAGCGCGGCCGAGCCCACCAGCAGTAGGCTGACGTCCGCGGCGTGGGCGGAGAGCGGCTCCCTGCCCAGCATCTGGCGCACCTGCCATGCGATCTCGCTCAGCAGGGATGCCCAGTCCTCGTCCCCTGCGGTGGCCATCAGCCCAGACAGTGGCCCTCGCCATAGCCCTTGCAAAGTCAATTCGCTCACCTCCAAGGTTATTGATCCCGCCGGATACGGGTCCGGCGGGGCTTATCCAGGTGCGCCTGTTGGGCGCGCAGCCTGTCCTCGGCTCCCGAGAAGAGGTGCTTGCCTCGAGGATACTCCAGCAGCAGGTAGGAGTAGAACAGCCCCAGCCACTGCTCGAAAGCCAGGGACGTCGGGGTCGCATCGGGCCGAAGGTCCAACCTCTTCCACAGGCGGTCGACTCCGCTCCTGGCAAAGAGCGGGCCGAGCGTCTCCTTGAGGGACGGCCGCCACGCCGTGAAACCGTAGGTGACGAAATCCCGATACACCTGCCGCATCCCAGACGGCAAGGGATCCGCCTCCCTGCGGAGCAACCGCAGCATGACCACCTCGACGCCGGGGTGCGGATGGAAGTCCTCGCGCCGGAAGCGATAGGTGATCGAGGGCACAAAGTCCGCCTTCAGCAGCACCGAGGAGAGCGTCTCACGGGGAGTGCCCAGGTACCTCCAAGCAGCCTCCTGCTGCACAATTAAATATGTATCCTCCGGCGGGCGTGGCGCGCCGGTGAGCTTCTGCACGATCTGCGCCGTGATGCTGAAGGGTGGGTTGGAGAACACCTTGTAACGGCTCCTGGGCAGATCGTGCTCCAGGAAATCCCCCTCCAGGACGAGCACGTTCGGCAGGTCGGCGAGCTCGGTCCGCAGCCGCGCCACCAGAGAGGGGTCTTTCTCGATCGCCACCACCTCCCGGCAGCGACGGGCCAATCGCTCGGTGATGATCCCGCGACCTGGTCCGATCTCGTAGACGATGTCTTCAGGACCTATATCGGAGCTTTGGAGCAGGTAGTCGACGAGCTGGCGACTTCGCAGGAAGTTTTGGGACAGAAAGCTGTGAGCTTGAGACCGTTGCTGCTCCCCGCGCCCGCGGCCCTGGTACGGGCCCTGGTTACCCAGCGGATTACCCCTGCCATAGTCCCTTACCTCCCTGCAAAGTGCGTTACTGAATTGCCAGCTACAAGACCTCCCCATTATAAGGGCAAGCCTCGTCCTGGGCAAGCCCTGTGGTGGGTTGCATGCTCAGGGCGCAGTATGGATAATGTCGCTGTATGCCGGCACATCCCGATCAGGAGGACCTCGTCCGCCAAGTGATGGCCGCGGGCGTGCGCGACCCGCGGGTGCTCGAAGCGCTGCGCAGGGTGCCCAGGGCCGGGTTCGTGCCCCCGTACCTGGTGGAGCGCGCTTACTACGATGAGCCCCTGCCGATCCCGCACGGGCAGGTGACCACGCAGCCATCCCTCGTCGCCAAGATGATCGAGGCGCTCGAGCTGAAGGGTTCGGAGAAGGTGCTCGAGGTGGGTACGGGCTACGGTTTCCAGACGGCGCTGCTGGCCTACTTGTCCAGGTGCGTGTGGAGCATGGAGCGCTGGCCCGATATCGCGGAGGTGGCGAGGGCCAACCTGGCGAGGCAGGGCGTTGGGAACGCCCAGGTCGTGGTGGGGGACGGCACTCTGGGGCTCCCCGAGCACTCCCCGTTCGATGCGATCCTCGTCTCCGCCGCGTTCCCGGCGGTACCCCCGCCCCTCGTGGAGCAGCTGGCCGTCGGCGGCAGGCTTGTGCAGCCCATAGGCCCCGGCGGCCAGGAGGAGGTCGCTTTGTTCGAGCAGAGGCCGGAGGGGCTGGTGCGCCGGCGCACGGTCATCGGGGCTCACTTCGTCCGGCTGTACGGGAGGTACGGCTTCCCTCCAGAGCGGTCGGGTAATGGGGCTCGTTAGTTGGGGCAGCTTCCGCCCGGGGCGACTATGCTGTACGTGGCCCGCGCGCCGGCCTTAGCATCGTGGCGAGCACGATGCCGACTAGCTGGAGGGACCAGGGAACCCTCCAGCCAGCTTACGCCGTTGGGCTATCTGCTGGGGACCTGCCTGCGCAGGAGCTGCGCGTTGAGCGCTACGGCTATGGTGCTGAGCGACATCAGCAGGGCTCCCAACGCCGGGGGGAGCACCAGTCCCCAGGGAGCCAGCACGCCCGCGGCCAGCGGCAGGGCTACCAGGTTGTACCCCGCGGCCCAGGCCAGGTTCTGCACCATCTTCCTGTAGCTGGCTCGGCTCAGCGTTATGACCCTGGCCACGTCCCGGGGGTCGTCCCGCACCAGCACGATCGCCGCCGAGGCGCGGGCCACGTCCGTGCCCGCACCTATCGCTATACCCACGTCGGCCTGCGCCAGCGCGGGGGCGTCGTTGACCCCATCGCCCACCATGGCGACCACCAGCCCCTGCGATCGCAGCTCGAGGATCTTCTCGTGCTTGTGCTCGGGCAGCACCCCTGCGAAGTACTCCGCTATCCCCAGCTGGGAGGCTACCCACCGGGCCACCGCCTCGGAGTCCCCAGTCAGCATGGAGACCTTTACCCCCATCCCGGTGAGGGTCTTCACGGCCTCGAAGCTCTCGGGGCGCACGACGTCGGCCAGTGAGAAGGCTGCCACGGGCTCGTCGTCCACCACCAGGTAGACCACGGTCTGCCCGTGCCCACCCCACTCCTTGGCCTTGGCCGATAACTCCTCAGGCAGGGCGATCCCCGCCTGCTCGAGCAGCCCTGGGCCTCCCACCTGTACCTGGCGACCATCCACCCTGGCGCTGACGCCCCTGCCCGGGAGGGCACGAAAGTCCTCCGCGCGCTGCAGGGGCAGCCCCCTGTCTCTGGCCGCGGCCACCAGGGCCCTCGCCACGGCGTGCTCGCTCTCCTGCTCGACGGATGCCGCCAGCGAGAGCGCCGCCTCCGCATCGAAGCCCTGCACCGTGGTCATGTCGACCAGTCCCTGACGTCCCAGGGTCAGGGTCCCGGTCTTGTCGAACACGACCACGTCCACGTTCCTGGCCCGCTCGAGCGCAGCCCTGTCCCGGACCAGGATGCCGCTGCGGGCCGCCATCGTGGTGGATATCGCCACCACCAGGGGGATGGCCAGCCCCAGCGCATGGGGGCACGCGATGACCAATGTTGAGACCACCCTCTCGATGGTGTAGTTGTCCAACCCCCTGACCGACAGCCAGATCGCGAACGTGATAACGGCCACCGCCACCGCGACGATCGTCAGCCAGTAGGCAGCCCTGTCGGCGAGCACCTGCGCCCTGCCCTTGCTCGCCTGTGCCTCGCGCACCAGCCTCATGATCCCGGAGAGGACCGTATCCTCGCCCACGCGGGTGACCCTCACCCGCAGGGCTCCGTCGCCCACGTTGACCGTGCCGGCGACCACCTCATCTCCCTCCTCCTTGTGCACCGGCCTGGACTCGCCGGTGATCATGCTCTCGTCGAGGGAGCTGCGGCCGCCCTCGACTTGGCCGTCGGCCGGCACGCGGGCCCCCGGGCGCACCAGGACCAGGTCCCCCACGCGCAGCTCCGCTACGGGCACCTCCTCGGTCTCCTCGCCCACCAGACGCTCGGCCGTATCGGGCAGCAGCTTCGCCAGCTCCTCCAGCGCGCTCTGCGCCCTGCCTATGGCCCTCATCTCCATCCAGTGGCCAAGGAGCATGATCGTGACGAGGGTGGCGAGCTCGAAATAGAAGGGCATCCCGCGCAGGATCCCAAAGGTGACCGCGAGGCTGTAGAAGTAGGCGGTGGTTATGGCGAGCGCCACCAGCGTCATCATGCCTGGACGCCCCTGACCGACCTCCGAGACCGCTCCCCTCAGGAAGACCCAGCCGCAGTACCAGTAGATGACGCTGGACAGGACGGGCGCCAGCCAGCTAGATCCCGTAAACGTGGGTGCGGAGTATCCCAGGATGTGCTGCAGAAGGTCGGAGTAGAGCAGCACGGGGATCGTGAGGATCAGCGATACCCAGAAGACCCGGGCAAAGGCGGCCTCCGAGTGGCCTGCGTGCGCATCGTGCGTGCCGCGCCCGTGCTCCGCACCTCCATGTGGGTGCCCCTCGTGCCTCATCTCATGATGGGTGTGTCCAGATGCTTGGTGTGTGTCATGTGCGTGGTGAGCCATCCGTAACTCCTCTCCCGGCACTAGGGTAACCTATGGCCTCCAACTCGGCCTCTATCTTCTCCAGGGAGGTGACGGAGGGATCGAACTGGACGGTGACCCGCTTCGAGTCCAGGTCCACCGAGACGCCTTCGACGCCCTCTAGGCTCCTCAGCGCCCTATCCACCCTGCTCACGCAGTGGCTGCAGGACATGTCGGGTACGATCAGGACTTCGGTGTGCTTGCTTGTCATCTTGACGCCTCCTCACAATATACTCATTACCAGTATGCTGTATAATACTAGCACACGAGTCAAGTTATGGGGTAAAACTATAAGGTATGGAGAGAACATCCAGTTATGCCGACCATAGGGAAGAGCTCGTCAGGAGGCTCAACCGCATAGAGGGGCAGGTGCGGGGCACCGGAGGATGATCGAGGAAGATCGCTACTGCCTCGATGTCGTCCAGCAGATAAGCGCCATGAACGCTGCCGCCCAGGAGGTGGCGCTGATCGTGCTCGAGGACCACCTGCGCAAGTGCGTGGCGGAGGCCGTCGAGGGCGAGGGCAGGGAGGCCGCGATCAGGGAGATGATCCGCGTCCTGCGCAAGACCGTGAGGGCTTGAGCCGTGAGAGCTGTGGATAGGCACCTTGGTCTCGGCCTGCTGTTCTGCGCACTGCTGGCGCTGGCCCTGCACTCCACGCACCTGCCGATGACGGTGGAGCACGTGCTCGACCACTCATCAGCGCACACCGTGGTGGACGCCGGGCACGACGGCCAGGTCTGGGCTGGGCAGCACCCACGGGATGCCTGTGCTGCCGGCATCAGCGCGGACCTGGCCAGGAAGGCAGCCGCCGTAGCCGTGATGCCCCAGGCGCGCACGCAGCTGTACCGTGTCGTTCCCAGTCCGCCGATGGGGCACATAGCGCAGTTGGATGCCGGGCAGTCGCGTGACAAGCTACGAGCTGCCATGCAGGTGTTTCGCATTTAGTAGTCCTCCCCATCGCAGCCGGGCATACAGCATGTGAGCTATAGAAGGGAGGACTAACTGTGAGGATCCTAAAGTTGCTATCCGTGACGATGCTGCTCCTGCTGGTGGCGTGCGGGGGCGGAGCCTCTCCGGGGGCTACCCCGTCACCGACCACTGGGCAGGGAGCGGCAGGCAGTGAGATGCCTATGACCCCTGTGCCCACCGAGGCGCACGGGATGATGCCGCCCATGGACGGAGGTCACGGGGGAGAGGCCCACATGCCCTTCGACCAGATGTTCATCATTGGCATGACGGCGCACCATCAGTCGGCCATCGACATGGCCAAGATCGCGCTGCAGAGGGCTGAGCACCCGGAGGTCAAGCAGCTCGCAAGGGAGATCATCAAGGCCCAGCAGGCCGAGATCGACCAGATGCGCGATTGGTACAGGCAGTGGTACGGCGCAAGCCAGGTCCCGCGGCCTGATGAGGACATGATGGGATCCATGCCCGGGATGCACGGGGAGGGCATGATGGGCACCGATCTGGATGAGCTGCGGCGGGCCAAGCCTTTCGATAAGGCCTTCATAGATGCCATGATCCCTCACCACCAGGGGGCGGTCTCGATGGCGCGGATGGCGCTGCGCAGAGCCGAGCACCCGGAGGTGAGGAAGATGGCGCAGAACATAATCGAGACCCAGCAGGCCGAGATCGACCAGATGCGCCGCTGGCGCAAGGCATGGTACGGCGCTCCCTGATCCATTCACCGCAGGCGGGGAAGACCCCGCCTGCCAACTACGCCGCGACCCGGCGCTGGTGATGACCCCTTACTCCACCTCGCGCATGGCCCTGGCGGCCAGCCCAAGGAGGGCGAAGATGTAGAGCACGAGCACCAGGAAGTTCAGCCAGACATCCCCGAGGGATCCACCGGGCAGGATCATCTCCTGAATCACTTTGTTGGCGTAGCGGAGGGGGAACGCCCTGCCCAGCCAGTCCGCCCACGTCGGGAGCCGATCCGGATCCACCAGCAGCCCAGATAGGAAGGCCGAGGGAACGATGATCATCGGCACGAACGGGAAGACCTGCCCCTCGTGGCGGGCGAAAGTTGAGATGAAGATGCCCAGCATCACCGAGGCGATCGCCAGCAGCCATATCACCACGAACAGCACCAGCAGCGTGCCGGCGCTGTAGCTGAGGCCGAACAACAGGAGCGCCTCCGAGAGCGCCGCGACCGCCTGCAGCGTGGCCAGCCCTAAGTAGCCCAGCAGGTAGCCGCCGATGATCTCGTGCCTCTGGTAGCCGTTGATGAACATCCGCTCCATGGTCCCCGCCGTCCGCTCCTGCACCAGCACGATGGCGCTGAGCAGGAACGCCAGGAAGTGCACGAGGAACGCCGCGATCGGCACCGCGTAGCGGGCGACGTCGAATCCCGGGGGCATGGTGTCGAAGAAGAGCTTCAGGAAGTACACTATCACGAGCGGGGCGATTATCGAGAGCCCGAGCAGCCGCCTGTCGTGCGCCAGCTGCGCGAGCACCCTGCGGGCCACCAGTGATGTCCTCCTCATTGTGCCACCTCCTGCCAAAGCGAGAGGATCACTTCCTCCAGGGAGGCCGGGCTCACGCTCACGGCCTCCACGCTGGGCCTGAGGCCGTACGGCCTCAGCGCCTCGGCCAGGTCCTCGGGGGTGCCCCCTATGAGCACCTCGTGCGTGCGCCCTTGCTCCCGCACGCGGAGGTGGGCCCTGCCGTGCTCCACGAGCTGGCGCGGCGGGGCGTCTGCTATCACCTTGCCCTGCAGGAGAATCGCCAGGCGATCGCACAGCATCGCCTCGTCCATCAGGTGCGTGCTGATGAGGACCGTGGTGCCCTCTGAGGTCAGCCGACGGAACAGCTCCCAGAACCTGGCCCTCAGGTGCGGGTCCACCCCTGCGGTCGGCTCGTCGAGGAACAGCACGCGCGGGCTATGGACCAGCGCCGCGGCCAGGGACACCCGGTTCTTCATGCCTCCGGATAGAGTGTGCACGGGATCATCGGCCCTGCCGGTCAGGTCGGTGAGCTCCAACACCTCCTCGACCCTCTTATCCAGGCCGTGGCTCATGTGCGCGCCGCCGAAGAAGGCGATGTTGCCGCGTGCCGACAGGTCCTCGTAGAGGGCGGGCGACTGCGGCATGTAGCCTATCTGCTGGCGAAGCTGCCGGCGCTGCCTGAGGGGGTCAAGCCCGAGCACGCGCACGCTGCCCCCGCTGGGGCGCAGCGCCCCCACGAGCGCCTTGATGAGCGTGGTCTTGCCCGCGCCGTTGGGCCCGAGCAAACCGAAGAGGCAGCCCTCTGGCACGGCCAGGTCGATCCCCCGCAGCGCTTCCGTGCGGCCGTAGAGCTTGGTCAACCCTTGTACCTCAATCGCCGTCATCTCCTGCCTCCTGTGGATGAGGTCTAAGGCCATCCAGGAAAGTCTCGATCATGGTGGCGACGTACTCCTCGTCCGTGGGGCCGTGCTCCCGCAGCTGCGGGAGCAGCACATGGGACAGCCCCATGGGGAACAGCATGCCCAGGAAGGCTCTCGCGCTCGCGCGCACGTCGTGGGGCCGCAGCCTCCCGAGCTGCACCTGGCGCTCCAGGTACGTCTCGAGGAACCGCAACACCCTCATGGGGCCGCGGGCCACCACCGGGTCGAACAGCTTTGGGTGACGCGGGGCCTCCCCCAGGAGCAGTCGGGCCAGCCTGATCGTCACCGGGCGGGACACGAACTCCCCGTAGGCGTCCGCCACCTTGCGGAGCAGGGCGTCCGGTGGGAGGTCCAGGAGCGCCTCCGGATCCCGGAAGGACTGCAGGAAGGACAGCTGGCTCTCCACTGCGGAGGCGAACAGCTCCTCCTTGCCTCCCGGAAAGTACCAGTAGATGAGGGCCGGGGACTGCAAGCTGGCGCGCTCGGCGATGCCCTTGATGGTGGCGCCATGGAAACCCTTCTCAGAGAACTCCTCGAACGCCGCGCGCAGGATCTGTTGCCTGCGATCCTCACCTTCCATGCCTCCCTCCTGGCCGAGTGGTGCCACGGCCATTATACTGTTGATTGAACGTTCATTCAAGAGCTGCGGAGATGGATTCTTCCCGGGGCCGTCCGCGCGGTCGGCCCTAGATCGGTGCCTTGCCCGGTTGGTGATGCGGGAGCAAGGTTCGCGTGAGGTGCGGCAGCCGCTGCACCGTTTGAGGGGTGCGCGAGCGATGGGTACCCTGGTTGACCACCCCAGTCCCGAGACGTCCCACGGCGTCCATATCTCTTGAATGCCCGTTGGCTGCGCTGCCTATGGGCTCGGCTGTCGTCGCTGGCCTGCCGGGGAGGTGTGCCTGTACGGTGTTGGAGGCGTTCTCCTAGGGAGTCATGGGAGGATGCTTGCTCCGTCCGTGGGACGGCTGGATGGGCTGCGTCGCGGGCTCACCCTGCGCCTGAGGCTGCTGCCTGTCCCCGACTGGCCGGAGTGCTCCCCGTGTCCAGGCGCATCAACCCCAACGACTCCCCGGACGTCTCCCAACCTATGGAGCTGCTACGACCACGCGTCAGCCCCACTTCAACTACCTATGGACCGAAACCTCGAGAGGCCCATGTGCCGCCGGCATCAGCTCTGTGCCAGGGCCAGGCCTCGAGGGCTTCCAGGTCTTCTCCTGAATCGTCGAGTGAGAGAGCGTCCTCTAAGGTGCCCTCTATCTTGGGTACCAAAGCGAGCGGCTGCGGGACAGAGGACTCCGCGCCGCCATAGCCCGCCCGCGCCCCTAGGAAGCAATCGTTGGGCGTCGCTGGGCATCTCCGTAGGATGCCCAGCACTCGGCCTCTGATCTCCACCGGTAGACTACCCTCCGGCGGCAGGAAGGACTGGCCATCCTGGGTGATGGCTTGCCGCTGCATCTCTGGATGGGCCACCTTGCCGCGGCGAGCTGCGACCTCACTCCGGGAGTGCCGTATCTCGATCGCAGGCGGGATGAAACACCCTGGCGTGGACCTCGAACGCCGCAGGTACGATCGCTGAGACGTACACCCCAAAGCCCCGGGGCCCATCACCCCACAGGGATCGAGACGCGGCGGTATTCACGGGGCCAAGCTAGCATCCACCTCGACGCGCAGCATGGCCTTAAGGGTACATCGCGAGCAGCAAGGTCGTCCGTTTGGGGTATTGACAACAGCCTCTTTTGGGTTTATAAGAGCTATAACAGTATTGGTATATACATCATGACATCATAAAGTACGGAGAGGTGCGTTGTATCGCAGGGCCCCGGTGCCGTTGTACTACCAGCTGAAAGAGCTCATCCGCGACAAGATCCGCTCCGGGGAGTGGGCGGAGGGCATGCGGCTCCCTTCGGAGAGGGAGCTGTGCGAGCAGTACGGGGTGAGCCGGATGACTGTCCGGCAGTCCATCACCGACCTCGTTCACGAGGGGCTATTGTACAGGGAGCAGGGCAGGGGCACGTTTGTGCGCAGGGCTCGCATCAACCAGCAGCTGGACAGGCTCACCAGCTTCACCGAGGACATGCTTAACAGGGGGCAGACGCCTAACGCCAGGGTGTTGTCCGCCGGTATGTGCGAGGCCGATTCCATGGTGGCCGAGAGGCTCCAGTTGCCCCCGGGACAGGAAGTGTTCCGGCTCTACCGCCTGCGGACCTCTGACGGGGAACCGCTGGCGTTGGAGCTCACCCACATCTACTTTCCGGGGTGCGAGAGGCTTTTAGAGGAGGATCTCGAACACAACTCGCTGTACGTGCTGCTCGAAACTAAATACGGGATAGCCCTGGTGGAGGCCTTGCAGGAGGTGGAGGCCGGACTGGCCGGCAAGGAGGAGGCGAACCTGCTTAGGATATCCCCGGGGTCTCCGGTGCTGCTGACCCGTAGGACCACGTACACCGACCACGGTCATCCAGTGGAGTACGCTGTGTCGACCTACAGAGGCGACAGATACACTTTCTGTACCCGTCTTACCAGGGAATGGAGGTGAGGTATATAGGTCTAAGGGCTTGAGAACAGCACCCAGTAAAGATCAGGCAGGAGGAGCAAGATGAGTCACTACAGGATAAATCGCAGGCGTTTTCTGCAGGCATCGGCGGCGGCGTTGCCGGCGCTGATCGCGGCCTGCGGGGGCGCTGGCACATCTACCCCCACAGCCCCACAGGCCAAGCCAGCCATCACCCCCACGGCCGCGCCCCACGTAAGCGGCCCCAGCGGAGCCAGCGTCACGTTGACGGTGCTGACGCATTGGGGGGACCAGAGCTTGCTGAAGGCGCTGACTCCTTGGTTCGAGGAGTGCGCCCGCAAGGTAAACGTCCGCATCGTGCACCAGACGGTCGCCTTCGACCAGCTGCTGACGAAGATCATGACCGGCAGGCTGGGAGGCCAGTCCGTAGACATCTATCATTTCTATAACCTGTGGCTGCCGGACTTCGTGGGCAGCGACCTCCTGGCGCCCCCTCCGGTGGACGTAGTCGACGACATCAAGAGCAGCTACGGCCAAGGCTCCGTGGAGGGCGTGACCTACAACGGGCAGGTCTGGGGATATCCCACGGAGGTCGACTCCTATCAGCTGATATACAACAAGCGCATCTTCGATGAGGCCGGCGTGGACGAGGTGCCCAAGACCTGGGACGACGTCAGGGCCGCGGCGAAGCGGTGCACCAAGAAGGACTCGAACGGCAAGATATCCCAGGCCGGATTCATGCTCATAAAGGGCTGGGACTCAGGGGTGGTGCACCCCTGGCTCTCCTTGCTGTGGTCCAACGGCGGCGAGTTCGTCTCGAAGGACTACTCGCGAGCCCTGTTCAACCAGCAGCCCGGTGTGCAGACCCTCGGGTTCGAGATGGACCTGATCAACGACGGTTCGGTCAACCTGGGCTTTGGGCTGGAGGACTTCGTTTCCGGCAAAGCTGCCATGACGATCATGGCCAACTGGTGGGGGGCATCCCTCCGAGCATCCTCTCTGGGCATCAAGAGCTTTGGCTCTGCACCCATCCCGTACAACGACGGCCATGAGTCGGTGGCGCTGCAGTACAACTGGCTGTGGGGGGTTGACAAGAACAGCCCACACGCGGACATTGCCTGGAAGTTCATCGAATGCCTCAACAGTCCCAGGAACGGTAAGGCCTCGCCCATGGGGGAGTACCTTACCACCGGGCTGAACGCCTTACCCAGCCAGTTGTCCGACCAAAAGGCCCTGGCCAACAGGATCAACGACCCGTTCATCAAGCCGTTCGTAGATGCCCTCCGCAACGCGCGTACCGAGCCGATCATACCTGGCGCTCAGGAGATCAAGACGTCTCTGCAGAAACAGATAGAGGCGGCCTGGTACAAGCAGAAGTCACCCAAGGAGGCGCTGGATACGGCGGCTCAGGAGGCCGACCGCATCTTGAAAGAGAAGAGGCAGTAGCAGCCCATGCGCACGATCAGTGCCACAAAGGAAGCAGCACGTGAGAGGCGCGCGCACCGCAGGGTGCTCGGCAGGAAGGCGGTAGCGGGCTACCTATTCATAGCCCCCTCCATCGCCTTCCTGTTGGTCTTCGCTCTCATCCCCTTCCTGTTCACCATCTACGTGAGCCTGCACGACTGGAACATGCTGGTCCCCCTGAGCAGAGCGCGCTTTCTGGGGTTCGAGAACTACCGCTATCTGTTGTTCGAGGATCCCCTGTTCTGGCAGACGTTCAGGAACAGCGTCGTGTTCGCCTTGGGCAACGTTGTGCTGACCATGGCGCTGTCCCTGGCGGTGGCGCTGCTGCTCAACTCCCGCCTGCGGCTGAGGGCTCTCTGGAGGTCGGCCTTCTTCATGCCCTACGTTACCTCTTCTGTGGCCATCGCCATCGTGTGGTCTAACCTCTATCACCCCACGTATGGGCTGTTCAACGGTGTCCTCCAGTTCTTGGGGTTGCCGACGCTGGATTTCACGAACAGCCCAAGCCAGGCGATGCCCAGCCTTATCGCTACCTCCATTTGGCACGAGTTGGGATACTACATGATCATCTTCCTGGCGGGGCTGCAGAGCATTCCTGGCGAGGTGTACGATGCCGCCAAGGTGGACGGGGCTGGTAGCTGGCAGCAGTTCTGGAGGATCACCTTGCCGCTGCTTCGCCCCACGATCCTGTTCGTCGCCGTGATCATCACGCTGTCGTCCCTGCAGGTGTTCGACCTGCCTTTCATCCTTACCAACGGCGGGCCCGTCAACTCGACGAACACGCTGGTGCTGTACATGTACCAGACGGCATTTCAGTTCCTGCGCATGGGACGAGCTACAGCTATGGCGATCCTGCTGTTCGTCGTCGTGTTTGCCATGACCTTGATCCAGCTACGCCTGTTGAGGGAGAGAGAATGAGCGCACAACTCAGGCCATCGAGCGCGTTCCTGAACGCTCTGAAGTACTTGGTGCTATCGGTGGGGGCGTTTCTCATGCTGCTGCCGTTCATCTGGATGATCCTGGCCTCGCTGATGACCTCCGCGGAGGTCATGGCTCGTCCCCTGGTGTGGTTCCCGCACAGCCCGCAGCTTGAGAACTACATCCGGCTGCGAGAGGTCCTGCCCCTCGGCAGGATGTACTTCAACAGCCTCTTCGTGGCCCTGACCACCACCTTGGGCATACTGCTCACCAGCTCGCTCTCCGGGTACGGCTTCGCCAAGTTTCAATTTCCGGGGCGCGATCTCCTTTTCGTCTTGGTGCTGGCCACCATCATGATCCCCTTCTTCGTCGTGCTCATCCCTGTGTTCTACATAGTGAAGGAGCTCGGTTGGGTGAACTCGTACTGGGGACTGATAGTACCGAACATCGTGACCGCCTTCGGCATATTCCTGATGCGCCAGTACATGCTGAGCCTGCCGGAGGAGCTGCTGGATGCGGCTAGGATAGACGGCGCGTCGGAGTTCCGGATCTACTGGCAGATCGCCGTCCCTCTGAGCGCTCCGGCGCTGAGCGCGCTGGGCATACTGGCTTTCGTCTACCAATGGAACAACTTCCTCTGGCCGCTCGTGGTGGTGAGGTCCTCGGACATGTGGACGATCCCGCTGGGGCTCAACAGCCTGAAGGTCTACGCCAGCAGCCCACAGGTGATCAACCTGCAGATGGCGGGCTCCGCGCTGGCGATCGTCCCGGTGGTGCTGGTGTTCCTGGCGCTGCAGCGGTACTTCGTGCAAGGTATAGCTATGACTGGTATGAAGGGGTGAGGATCCATGGATAAAGCATACATCTCCGTTCGGCCCTATCGGGCCACCGATGAGGAAGCCCTGCTCAGGGTGTGGAACTCGGCGCTGGTGGTGGACCCCATCAACCCCGCTACCTGGCGCTCCAAGGTGCTGCTCGATCCTAACTTCGATCCGGAGGGCTGCCTGGTAGCCGAGTGCGAAGGACAGCTAAGGGGCTTCGTCCTGTCGCTCAGACGGCGGGTACCGTTCTTCAACGACGGCCTCCAGCCGGAGCAGGCCTGGATCACGGCCTTCGGGGTCGAGCCGGATTGGCAAGGCAGGGGTATCGGGCGCAGGCTGCTGGATGAGGCGCTGCAGCGGCTGAGGAGCCTGGGGGCGAGGACCGTCGCGATCTCGCCGTACGTGCCCAACTACTTCACCCCCGGCGTCGATGTGCACGCCTACGGGAGGGCGGTGGAGTGGCTGCTGCGCGATAGCTGGGAGGTCGTGGAGCGTCCCCTCAGCATGCGCGCCGAGCTCACGGGCTTCCAGATACCGGCCCACATCCAGGAGGTGGAGGAGAGGCTGCGCGGCGAGGGGGTGGTGGTGAGGGAGGTCGAACCTGGGGACATAGTGCCTGTGCTGGCGTTCGTCCAGCAGCACTTCACCTGGGACTGGCACCGTGAGGCCTCGGGGGTGCTGGGAGACCTGTTTGCCGGTGACCCTCGCACGGTGGGGATGGTGGTGGCCTTCCTGGAGGAAGAGGTCGTGGGGTACGCCCAACACAGGGCTGAGCGCTTTGGCCCCTTTGGGGTGAACCCTGACCTCAGGAGCCGTGGCATAGGCAGGGTGTTGCTCGCGCACATGCTCCTGGAGATGCGGAAGAAGGGTTATCACGCTGCATGGTTCCTCTGGACCGGCGACTATGCGGCGAAGCTATACTCGCAGTGTGGTTTTCATGAGGTGAGGCGATTTGCCGTGCTCAAGAAAGATCTGTAGGAGGTGAGTTGTGGAGTCGCACAAGTGCATCATGGTAGTAGGGGCCCACGCTGCCGATGCCGAGATCATGGGCGGAGCTGCCGTGCTGTTGCACGTCCGCGCGGGTTGGCGAGCGGTGCTGGTCCATATGACGGGAGGTGAGAAGGGCAGCCCCACCCTGACGCCGGAGGAGTACCTCCAGATCAAGCGCGAGGAGGCGCAGCGGGCCGCCGAGATCCTGGGGGCCGAGTGCGTCATGCTCCCCTATCCGGACGGCGAGCTACCAGTCAATGAGGAGGCGCAGTGGATGGTGGCCGACCTCATTCGCAAGCATCGGCCGTCCGTGATCCTCACCCACTGGAGGGGGAGCTTCCACAGGGATCACAACAACACCCACGATAACGTGATGGCCTCGCTGTTCTTTGCAGGGCTGAAGGCGTTCAAGCGGGAATATCCCGAACACTCGCCGTCCCGGGTGTACTTCGCGGAGAACTGGGAGGATATGGAGGGCTTCAGGCCCGAGGTGTACCTGGACGTCACCGAGGTATGGGACCGGTACCTGGAGGCCATCCACGCCTACAGCCTCTTCCGGGGTGAGGTGGTATCCTTCAGGTACGAGCAGTGGTACGACGGGGCCAGCCGCATGCGGGGGGCGGAGGCGGGCTGCGAGCGCGCCGTGGCGCTCATGCGTCCTGCCAGCTACTACAGCGTCAGGCAGCGTATGGGTCTCCTCACAGAGTAAGTGGGGAGGGAGCAGCCGCCTAGCGCTGAGATCAAGCTGCCTCAATGGTGACCTGGCCGCCGACGACACATTCCCCGGAGCGCTCGGCTGCCTGTGGGGCCAAGTAGCTGGCCCATCTCTCGGCTCTCACTATGTATAACCTAGGCGGCCTCTGGTGTGGGTCGGGCCATGCTGTCCAACTTGGTTGCACACTACGGGGGGGCTGCCTCGATGCATCGTCCTGTGGATGTACGAACCTTCTAGTAAAGAAGGATTTGTCTCGAGTATGTGCCTCGAGCGCGCCCCCGATCTACCGCAGCATGCCGAGATATGGGGGCGGATCGGCCTTGGCCTCTTGAGAAGCGTTACCCATGGGGTCAGCGCTCTCTGTGAGGCGCGCGGGCTCCGGAGCGAAGGAGACTGGGTATCCTTGTGGGTGTCCAGCGCACCGCAGTACTACCCCAGCGGGTGGCTGAGAACCACACCTTGGGGTGTGTCGGGCCGCGATCTCCCCGTACTACCATGAGGGTGCAAAGCTCGCAGCTGGAGGCAAGATCATGAGGGTGCTAGTACCGCTGGATGGCTCTGATCTCTCGGAGAAGGCGATCCCTTGGGGCAAACTCTTGGCGAAGGGGCCATCCGGCGGCCTGGTCCTGCTGAGGGCGGTCTCGCCGCATATGTCGGCGGGGAACCTGCTCGAGGCGTTCAACGCTGCTGAGCGATACCTGGACGAGAAGGCATCCCAGCTGAGGGATGCTAGTACGAAGGTCGAGGCGACCGTCCACATAGGGGAGCCGGTGGAGGTGATCGTGCGCGCGTCGATCCTGGAGGGAGCCGACCTGATCGTGATGACCACGCACGGGCGGACGGGTGTGGGCAGATGGTTGTACGGCAGCGTCGCCGAGGGCGTGCTCGCTCGCGCTCGATCACCGGTGATGCTGGTCCGAGGGTGGACTGATGAGTCGATGGCGCCGACCGAGGTCGCCACCATCTTGGTGCCCCTGGACGGCACGGACTTCGCCGAGGCCGCCTTGCCCCTTGCTAGAGAGATCGCGAGGATGCTTCCGGCCAAGTTGGTGCTGTTCAGAGTGGCCAGCGCGAGAGCGCAGCAGGGGGCGGTCCTGACCGAAACAGCCCCTGATACCTTCCGCTACTCAGAGGCCCCCGAAGAGGTGGCGCGGCTGGAGGCCGAGAGCTACCTCCAAAGGGTTGCCAGCGATTGCGGGCGGCACGGGGTGGACGCCGAGGTGGACGTGGCCCTCGGCGATCCGGGGAGGGAGATATGCCGGGCGGAGCGTGGCCACGGGGCGGGGCTGGTGGTGATGACCACGCACGCTCGTACCGGCCTCGAGCGGCTGGTGCTGGGCAGCGTGGCGACCGAGGTGCTGCGCTGCGGCGCCGCCCCGTTGGTGCTGCTTGCCAGGCGTCCTTAGGCGCGGGCTGAGGGTGACAAGGGAGGGAAATGTCGTGGATGCGGATCGTGACGTAAAGGTGGCCGTGGTGTACTACTCCAGGTTCGGCTCGGTGGCCGCGATGGCCCAGGCGGTGGCGGAGGGCTGCAGGCGAGTGCCAGGCGCTGAGGTCCTGCTGTATCGCATAGGCGAGGAGCCGCCGCCGGAGCTGGCAGACCTGCGAGCCGCTGATGCCCTCGTAGTGGGCACCCCGGCGTACTTCGGCAACGCGGCATCGCCGGCGCTCTCTTTCTTCGAGACCCTGCTCTCTGGGCAGGTAGGCGCCAAAGTCGAGGGCCGGGCACCTTGGTGGCACCAGATGTTCCAGGACAAGGTGGGGGCAGCCTTCGTCAGCTGCGGCGCGGAGCACGCCGGCAGCGAGCATGCCCTGCAGGCCGTGCTCAGGCTCATGATGCACCTGGGGATGGTCGTGGTGACCCCAGGGCTACCGGAACCTATGTTCGTGGAGCATAGGTCCCCTTACGGCGCTGTGGCGGTCGCTGGTCCGGGCGGCGACCGACCTCCGAACCTGACGGAGCTGGATGCCGCCAGGGAGCTGGGGGAGAGGGTCGCCACGGTGGCCATGTGGCTGCGGCTGGGGCGGATCGCCGCGATGACGCCCTAGCCGCTGGCCTGGAGGAGCGTGGGTCGGGGCCTCGCCAGGGACCGCTCTCGAGATCTACCCTAAGGAGAAATCAGATGATGTCCAACACTCACGAACCCACTACACTGAGGAGGATTGTGGTGCCGCTCGACGGCTCCGAGCTCGCTGAGCAGGCGCTGCCGTATGCCCAGGTCCTGGCGGAGCGCAGCGGCGCGGAGATCTTGCTGGTGCGGGTGGTGCCTGCCGAATGGCCTGGTGGCCCCGCGGAGGCGCGAGAACACCTCCTTGAGGTCCAAGAGGCGCGCAGCTACCTAGGCGAGATAGCCGGCAGGATCGAGGCCCGGGGGGTGAGGGCGCTGAGGTCCGTGCTGCAGGGGGTGCCGGCCGCGCGGATCGCCGCGGAGGCGCAGGACGCCGACCTGATCGTGATGACCACGCACGGCCGCAGCGGCGTGTTTCGGTTCCTGTACGGCAGCGTCGCCGAGGGCGTGCTCGCGCGGGCGAAGGTGCCCGTGATGCTGGTCCGGGCATGGATACATAACCCCGACGTCGATAGGCTCGGCCAGGCCCCCGTGCTGCTGGTACCCCTGGACGGCTCGGCGTTTGCCGAGGCCGCCATCCCATTCGCGGCGCTGCTGGCCGATACCTTGGGGGGAGAGATGGTGCTGGTGCGGGCCGTGTATCCCCCCACCCTCACGCTCGCCAATGAGTGGATGGCGACCTCCTACCTCCAGGAGGAGCTGGAGGTGCGGGAGGAGGGCGCCCGGAGCTACCTGGAGGCGGTGGCTCGTAGGTGGTCCGGCGGCAGGAGGCCGCGCACGTACGTGGGCGTCGGGGCGCCGGTCGAGGTGATAGATGACGCGGCCCGCGAGGTGGGGGCGGCGTTGGTGGTGATGGCCACGCATGGCAGGGGCGCAACCACTCGGCTGTTGCTGGGCAGCGTGGCGCACTCGGTGCTCCTCAGGGGCACAGCTCCCCTGGTGCTTGTCCGCCCGACGGGCGGTGCCGTGGAGGGGGCGGGCACAGGCAGCGCCGCCGCAGTGGGTGAGGAGGGCGGCCATCCTAAGGGGTAGGGCAAGACTGCCCCCTAGGTAGCGCGGAACAACCCCATGGAGTGTTCTGGCTGAGGGCTCGAAGGGCTATGCTGAGAACTGGAAACGGCTCTAATAACCTAACGGGAGGTACTTACGATGAGAGTTGCTATGGCAGACCCCACACAGATTCCGGAGCCCAGCATCACTCGGTTCTTGTTCGCCGACTCCAGGATGGCGATCTTCTGGCTGGTGGTGAGGCTCTATGTGGGTTACGAGTGGCTGCGAGCTGGGTGGGAGAAGATCGTTGACCCATCTGGAGTCTGGGTGGGCTCCAAGGCCGGGGCGGCGGTGGCGGGATTTGCCAAGGGGGCGCTGGCCAAGACGGGCGGCGAGCACCCCGACGTGCAGGGGTGGTACGCCTGGTTCCTGCGAGAGCTGGTGATCCCCCATGCCGCGCTGTTCAGCTACCTGGTGGCGTGGGGGGAGGTGCTGGTGGGCATCGCGCTGATCCTGGGGGTGCTCACGGGGATAGCGGCCTTCTTCGGTGCCGTGATGAACGCCAACTACCTGCTGGCGGGCGCGGTCTCCACCAACCCCATCCTGCTCATCGGGGCCATAGGGCTCATGCTCGCCTGGAGGATAGCGGGGTACATCGGTCTCGACAGGTACGTCCTGCCCCTGGTCGGGGTGCCGGGGCACGCGGGACCGATGGCCGAGAGGATCCTCCATCGCCATGCCTCTCCGGCGGTCACGCCTCGGTAGGCATGCGCTCCAGATCTCTGCCGGCCGGCTCTTGCCGGCCGGCCCTTAGCTTGCGCAGACGGCAGCGGATTGAGGCCCTCGTCCTCTAGGAGAGCGGGCGGGTGGGGTCGTGCTGCTTGCTCTTGAGGTGGTGGAGCTTCCTCCGAGTCAGCCGGCACTGGCTGGCCTGGGGGCAGGGCCTGCTGTGGGCTTGGGTAGGTAGGCGCCCGAAGCCGTGCCCTGAGGCACTTGATGAGAGGAGCTCGAATCATGAGGGTTCAACATTTGGAGAGGAAGCTGCTGGCTTTGCTGGACGGCTTCTTGGGGCTCACAGCCCTCGGAGGAGTCCTCGGCCTGCTGCTGGGATACACGCCCCCTATCGACAGGCTCCAGGGCTCGCTGTTTGCCAGCTACACCATTCCGGGCTTGGCGCTGATGCTGCTTGTAGGTGGTAGCGCGATGGTGGCTACGTGGCTGCAATCCAAACGCCACCCGCTGGGTCTACAGATATCTCTCGTGTCCGGCCTAATGCTCATGGCTTTTGAGGCCGTGGAGCTGCTAGTCGTCGGCTACACTTGGCTTCTGGGGTGCTACGTTGCCGTTGGGCTCGCGATCGTTGCCCTGTCCCTGCGACAGCAGTTCCGGCACCCCAAGGAAGGCCGCCGTGTGTGAGCGGGGGATGGGCGAGCGCCAGCTCTCGGATTTGAGCGAGCGGGAGGCGCGTAGGAGGCTCAGGGAGGTCGGCCCCAACGAACCTGTGCAGGGGAGGCGCGTCGGGGCCGTCGGCCGGCTGCTGGCGCCTCTGGCCAACCCTTTGTCGCTCCTCCTGCTGACCGCGGCCGGGGCTTCGGCGCTCGTTGGCGAACAGGTCAACGCCGCCATCATCGTGGCTATGGTGATGCTCTCCAGCGCCCTCAGCTACCTGCAGATCCACCGCTCGCAGCGGGCGATCGAGCGGCTGAGGGCCCAAGCCGTGCCCACCGCCAAGGTGCTGCGTGATGGAACCTGGCGGGTCGTCCCACGCCGCGAGGTAGTACCGGGGGATCTGGTGAGGCTCGTGGCGGGGGATCCCGTGCCAGCCGACGGCTGGCTGCTGGTGTCCGAGGGGCTGCAGGTACAGGAGTCCGTGCTGACCGGCGAGTCCCTGCCGGTGGAGAAGCCGCCAGGCAGGGACTCGCGCGTCTACCTGGGCACGTACGTGGTGAGCGGCAGCGGCGTCGTGCGCGTCACCGCCACGGGGGCGCGCACGCAGTTCGGGGAGATCGCGGCCAGGCTATCCGAGCGACAGCCTGAGACCGAGTTCGAGCGAGGGCTGCGGACGTTCAGCGTCCTCATCCTGAGGGTGATCGTGTTCTTGGTGGGGTTCGTGCTAATGGCCAGCCTCATGCGGAGGCGCGACCCTCTGGAGGCGCTGCTCTTCTCCGTTGCCCTGGCGGTGGGGCTCACACCCGAGTTCCTGCCCATGGTCACGACGATCGCCCTCGCCCACGGCGCCATGAGGATGGCCAGTCACCGCGTGATCGTCAAGCACCTGCCGGCGATCCAAAACCTCGGGAGCATCGACGTGCTGTGCAGCGACAAGACGGGCACGCTCACCACCGGGGAGATGCGGCTGGTGGAGCACCTGGATGCCCTGGGCTCGCCGAGCGACAGGGTGTTGGAGCTGGCCCTCCTCAACAGCTACTACTCTGCAGGAGCAGACAACCCACTGGATGCCGCCATCCTCGCCCACGTAAAAGCCCCAGCCCCCAGTTACATCAAGGTGAGGGAGCTGCCGTTCGATTTCGATCGACGTAGGTTGTCGGTGATGTTGGAGGGCAGTGAGGGGTACCTGTTGGTCACGAAGGGGGCTCCGGAGAGCGTGCTCCCCATCTGCTCCAGCTACGAGGCGGGCGGTGAGGTCCTCCCCCTGGACGAAGCGGCGCGGGAGCGCTGCCTGCAGGCCCCAGAGCGCCTGGGCGCTCTGGGCCACAGGGTGCTGGCTGTGGCCTACAAGCTGATGGATCAGCCCTCTCAGCTAGCCGAGTCGAAGCTGGTGCTGGCGGGGTTCCTAGCCTTCCTCGATCCCCCGCTGGACGACGCCGGGAGCTCGATCGCCGCGCTGGCGGCGGACGGGGTGAAGGTCAAGATCCTCACCGGGGATAGCGAGCTGGTGGCCAGGCACGTCTGTGCCAGCGTGGGCGTGGATGCCTCGCGCGTCGTCCTAGGGGCGCAGGTGGACGCACTCGATGACGCCGGCTTGGGACGGCTCGCCGAGGATGTCCAGGTGTTCGCCCGCGTGTCGCCCGCCCAAAAGAGCCGCATCATCCTGGCGCTGCGTGGCAGGGGCCACGTGGTGGGCTACCTGGGGGACGGCATCAACGATGCTCCGGCCCTGCGGAACGCCGACGTGGGGATCTCGGCCGCCAAGGGGGCGGAGGTGGCCAAGGATGCGGCCGACGTCGTGCTATCAGAGCGCAGCCTGCGAGTTCTCCACGAAGGGATCGTGCACGGTCGCAGGGCCTTCGGCAACGTCATGAAGTACATCTTGATGGGCACCAGCTCAAACTTCGGGAACGTGATCAGCATGGCCGCCGCGGCCGTGCTGTTGCCCTTCCTGCCCCTGCTGCCCACACAGGTGCTGCTGAACAACTTCCTGTACGATCTCGCGCAGGTCAGCATACCCACCGATAACGTGGATCCGACCTTCGTGCGCAAGCCGAGGCGGTGGGACTTGGGCTTGGTCCGGGAGTTCATGCTGGTCATGGGGCCCGTGAGCTCAGGCTTCGACCTACTCACCTTCGCCGTCCTGCTCAAGCTGTTCCACTCTTCGGAGAGTATGTTCCACACGGGTTGGTTCGTGGAGTCCCTAGCGACCCAGACCTTGGTCGTGCTCGTGATCCGGACGTTCGGCAACCCCCTCGCGTCGCTGCCCAGCAAACCGCTGGCGGCGACGGTCGCGTCGGTGGTCCTCCTGGGCATGGCGCTGCCCTACTCTCCCCTGGCCGGCAAGCTAGGCTTCGTGCCGTTGCCCGCCGGCTACCTGCTGATCCTGGCGTGTCTCGTGGCGGCGTACCTGATCGTGACGGAGCTGGTCAAGCGCTGGCTGTATTCGCGGCACCTGGGTCGGCCGCGGAATTCAACCCTGCAGGGGCAACCTGACCGTGAAGGTCGAGCCTGATCCCTCCTTGCTGTCCACCTCGATCGTCCCGCCGTGTTGCTCTACTATCTGCTTGGCGCTGGCCAGGCCCATCCCGGTGCCGCCGGAGCTGCCCTTGGCGTTGCTCGCCCGGTAGAAGCGGTCGAACACGCGCCGCAGCTCCGCCGCAGGTATGCCGATGCCGTGGTCCCGCACCGTCAACACGCCTACCCCGCTGTTGGCGTCCCCCTCCAAGCGGACGCTGACCTCTACGTCCCCTCCCTCGGGGCTGTACTTGATGGCGTTGGACAGCAGGTTGGCGACCACCCGCTGCAGGCGGGCGGCGTCCCACATACCGATGGGCTCCGGTTGGTCGATCCTGAGCCGCAGCTGGTGCCCCCGAGCGGTCTTCCTGAAGTCCTCGACGGCCTGCAGGGCGATCTCCGCCAGCGATACCGGGCGCCGCGCAAGCTCCAGCTCCTGGCCGCTCTGCAGGCGGGCTATGTCCAGGAGCTCCTGGACCTGGTCGGCCATCTGGTGGATGGTACGCTCCATATTGCCCAGTATGGCCTTGAGGCCTGGATCCTCGTCCCGGCCACTGGTTGTGAGCTGCAGCCTGAGGGCCTGGAGGTACGTACCGGCGGTGGCCAGGGGGGTCTTGAGGTCGTGAGTGATCATGGCCAGGAAGTCGTTCCTGGTCTTGATCGCATCCTGCAGTTCCTGATAGAGATGGGCGTTGTCCAGCGCCACGCCGGCGCGCCGGCCGAGCTCCTCCCCCAGCGCCAGCTCCTCCTCCTTGTATCTGTCGAGCTCACTGGAGAGGAGCAGTATAGTGCCCAGCACCCGATCTCTAGCCACGAGTGGTGCGCAGAGGTACGAGCGCGGCGCGAGTGCCTCCAACAGGCGCAGTTGGCTAGAAGATCCTCCCAACCCGGCCTCGTCGGGCCGGGAAGACAGGCAAGCGCGGCCGGTGCGCAGCACCCTCCACACTGGGTGGTCGCTGCCCGGCTCGGCAGCGTACTCGCCCAGCGCCTCCTGGAGGCGCGCTTCCAGATCGCTGTCCTTGTGGCTGATCGCCACCCTCTGGAGGCGGCCATCGCCCCCCAGCACATCCACGATGCAGCAGTCAGCTAGCCTGGGCACCGGCAGGCGAGCCGTCACCTGCAGCACGGTGTCGCGGTCGATGGCGGAGGCGAGCAACCTGCTGGCCTCCGAGAGGAATCGCAAGCCCTCCTCCAGACGCTTGCGAGGTGTGATGTCTCGCACCGCGGCCGACACGAGCAGGCCATGCTCCGTGTCCAGTGGGCTGAGGCTGATCTCCACGGGGAATTCCGTGCCATCCTTGCGCCTCGCCCAGAGCTCCAGCCCTATCCCCATGGGCCTGGTACGGGGCGCTCGGTAGTACTCTTGGCGGTGGTGCCGGTGGATCTCTCTCAGCTGCTCGGGCAGCAGGATCTCGATCGTCTGCCCGAGCAGCTCCTCCCTGGGGTACCCGAAGAGCTGCTCGGTCCGCGAGTTGGCGAAGAGGATCAATCCCTCGCAGTCGACCGTGAGGATCGCATCGGGCGCCATCTCCAGTAGCTGCCTGAGAACGCCCTCATCTAGGCGATGGTTGTGGGCATCTGTTCTCATCTCCCCTCCTCCCCCAAAGCTTGCTGGTGCGGTCATTATACCATCGGTTGCGCAGCGGGCGTGAGCCAGGACTACCCTAAGGGGTAAGGCTGGCTCCGCCAAGACCACCCTTAGGTGTGTGGTGCCCAGGCAGCCCACGCGCTATCCTGGGCTTAGGCGAGATAGGAGGTGCGGTGATGAAGGTGCTCGTAGCGTACGCCAGCCGATTGGGCTCGACGGCGGAGGTCGCCGAGTTCATGGGGGAGGAACTGCGACGCCTGGGAGCGGAGGTGGACGTGATGCCGGTGGGCGAGGTGCGGAGGGTAGCTCCCTACGACGCCGTGCTGGTCGGCAGCGGCGTCCGCCACATGCACTGGTTGCCCGAGGCCACGGAGTTCGTGAGGGTGTATCAGGACGAGCTATCTAGGAAGCCCGTTGCTCTGTTCCTCCTGAGCATGGTCATGAGCACGGATACGGCGCAACACCGTCAGGAGGCCATGCGGATGCTGGAGGATGTGCGCCAGATGGTGCGGCCGGTGGCCGTGGGACTCTTCGGCGGGGAGGTGGCTGGCAGGATGGTACCTTTCATGTCGCGGCAGCAGGTTGGGCTGCCGCGCTCGGAGGAGCACGACTTCCGCGATTGGGAGGCCATGCGCTCCTGGGTGCAGCAAGTATATCGGCAGCTCGCGAGGCTCAGCGGCCATAGCGCTGCCGACAAGGAGGTGAAAGATGAATAGGGATGACGCCAACGTGTGGGTCTACGTGCTCGTCGGCTCCGTCGCCCTGCTGTTGCTCATGCCCCTGATGGGCATGGGCACGATGATGGGGTGGGGAGGCTGGATGCACAACTGGGGTTGGGGATGGGCCGTGGGCGCGGTGCTGATGCTCCTCTTCTGGGGAGCCCTGGTCCTGGGGGGTGTGGGTCTAGTCCGATCCCTGTCCCGACGCCAGGATGACGCCGCGCTGCGCATGTTGCGCGAGCGCTACGCCCGCGGGGAGATCGACCGCGAGGAATACGAAGAGTGTAGGCGTGTGCTGACCGAGGATGCGGATCGCTAGCGTTAGAGAGGAAGGTGGTTGGGATGCGGACCCTGCTGGTGCCCTTGGATGGTTCCAGCCTGGCCGAGCAGGCCTTGGCCTATGCCGAGGTGCTGGCTTCTAGGCTAGAGGCGAAGTTGCTGCTGGTGAGGATTGCCGAGCTTGACGATCGACGCGAGGCGTACCTGACCGAGAGGGACGAGGAGGCTCATCACGCCGCCGCGGAGTACGTGGGGGCACTGGCGGAGGAGGTGTCCCAACGTGGAGTCCCAGCCCGGGGCGTGGTGCGGTGCGGGAGGGCGGCGGCATGGATCCTGGAGGAGGCGAGGCTGCGCCAGGCGGATATGATTGTTATGACCGCCCACGGGATGGGCTGCGCGGGTTCGGCCGCGTACGGCCGGGTCGCTAGCGAGGTGTTGTCGCGTGCCCAGGTGCCCGTGCTGCTGGTGCCCACCGACCCCTCGAAATCCGTGGCGTTGTTGGCCCAAAAACACCCCAGGATCCTCGTGCCTTTGGATGGGTCGTTGGCTGCCGAAGAGGCATTGGTCGTGGCCAAGGCCCTAGCAGATCGGTTGGGGGCTGAGCTATGGCTGTCAACGGCCTACCCTCGACAGGAGGATGTATCGAGACGACAGATGGTGCTTAGCAGGATCGAGGCACTAAGCTACCTGGCGCAGCTTCGGCTCCATCTAGCTCTGGAGGGCTACAGAGCCCGGATAGAGGTGCGTCCGGGACCGCCGGCCGAGGTCATAAGTGAGGTCTATCATCACAGAGATGCGGCGCTGGTGGTGATGGCCACGCACAGCCGCATCGGGCGAGACTGGCTGCCGACTGGGAGCGTGCCGTCTCGGCTCATCGGGGATGGTACTATGCCGCTGCTCCTGGTACGGCCCCGCAGGTTCGGGTGGACCAACTATCTGTATCTACCGAGCTCCGACTGCCGATTGGAGCTGGATGGCTCCGGGCGCGCGCTCGTCTGGGCGGCGCTCAGAGCGCTGTCCCAAGCTATCCCGGACGGCGAAGAGGATGCTCGTAATATCCTACGGGATCTGGAGCGGACACTGCTATCCTCCGAAGGATAGCGTACGTCTCCTCCAAGGAGGTATCCAGGATGAGTTTCTTCCCAACAACTATCCTGCTGGCCACGGACGGCTCTCCCGACTCCAGGCTCGCCATGGTGGCGGCCGCGGATCTGGCCGGCAGGACAGGGTCCAAGCTGCACCTGATCCATGTCGAGAGGCCCAAGCGCCTGGCAACGCACCCCTTTGGGGTGGACGCCGGGTTCGAGGGGGCGGAGGAGAGCTCTTGGGAGCTGCTGCTGGGAGAGGCACGGGAGGTGGAGCGGTGCGGGGCCCCCGTAGCGGACATCCACTTCGTGGAGGGCAGGCCGTCCCAGGAGATCGTCAAGCTCGCGCTCGAGCTGTCGGCCGGGCTTGTGGCGATGGGTAGCCGCGGGCTCGGCCGCCTCCAGCGGCTGGTGCTGGGCAGCGTATCCGAAGGAGTTGTGCAGCGCGCTCCGTGCCCCGTGCTGGTCATGCGCGGTGGAGAGGCGGCCTGGCCCCCTCGGTGGGTTGTGGTAGGGGAGGATTTCTCCCCCGAGGCCGAGAGGGCTGCCGAGATCGCCTGCGAGCTTGCCAAGCTCTACTCAGTCAGCGCGACGTTGCTGTGGGCCTACCCCCCGCCACCTGGGGACGAGGCAGGTATGCCTCCGGCACGGGAGGAGCTGCTGAGGCTCGCGCTGCAGCACCTCAACGATCGGGCTTTTGACCTACAGGGGGTGGCTGGCCGTAGGCCGGAGATCCGGCTGGAGGCGGGTGACGCGGCGGAGGTGCTGGTGCGAGCCTCCGAGGAGTTATCGGGGCGGGCGCTCATCGCCGTGGGCCGCAGGGGACTGGATGCTGCCCAGCCTCCCGATCTCGGCAGCACCTCGATCAAGGTGCTGCACGCTGCTCCCGGTCCGGTCCTGATATGCCCTTCCAAGGAGGCGCCTCAGCCGTGAGGTGTTGTCCGAGAGGGGTGGTCGTTTACGGCCTGCCGGACGGTGGTCTCTCTCGGGAGGAGGCTCCGCATGGCTAGCCCCGGCGAGCTGCGCGAGACGGTGCGTGACGCGGCCTCCCGCTACATCAGAGATCTGGTGTACGGAGCCAACGATGGTATCGTCACCACCTTCGCCGTCGTAGCCGGCTCCGCTGGCGCCGATCTCCCGCCCTACGTGGTCCTGATACTGGGGCTGGCCAACCTGCTCGCCGACGGCTTCTCGATGGGCGCGAGCAGCTACCTCGCCATCCGCTCGGAGTCGGCCACTCTGGAGGCGAGCGGCCGGGAACCGGACGACAGCTCGCCGTTGCGGCACGCTCTGGCAACGTTTGGAGCCTTCGTCGTGGTGGGAGCCCTCCCGCTCATCGCCTTCCTGGCGCCGGTAGCGCCCCCGCACCACTTCGCGCTCACCGCAGCGCTCGCGCTGACCACCATGTTCGCGTTTGGGGCCACACGTAGCTGGGTGACGAAGCGGTCGTGGTGGCGGAGTGGGCTGGAGATGTTCCTCATAGGCGCCGCCGCGTCTGCGGTGGCTTACGCCACGGGCGCCCTTGTGGCGGTCCTGAGCGGCGCGTAAGGTGTGGCTCCGCGCGGAGCCACACCCCTGATTCTTAGGCCTCGGGAGCGCAGCGGGCTGCGGTGCACCCCTGGCCGCACATACGGTTCATGGGGGCGGTGGGTCCCCACCGCCCCCATGAACCGGGAAGACGACCGTACGGTTAGGTTACCTCTCGGGCTCGCACGCTCGTGGGCTGGCCCTCGCCCCACAGCGGCCGGATGCGCGGGATGATCCATCGATCCAGCCCCCACCAGCCGGCCGGTCGCCAGCCTATGATCAGCACTAGCTCTAGCGCGAGCATGATGGGGTTGGTGGAGACCGCGCCCGCCAGCAGGAAGTTGGCGTTCATGAACCCGCCGACGAGGGCCGCAACCCCCGTGAGCACCCCCAGGATCAGCGCGATGCCCACCAGCACCTCCCCCCACGCCACCAGGTAGCTGAACAGCGTGGCGTTGGGCAGCACCAGCTCTCGCAGGAACCAGGCGTACCACCCCTGCACGTCGGGGTGCTCGCCACTCGTCTTGGCCAGCGCCCCCTGCACGAACCCCCGTAGAGCTGCCCCGGCCTGACTGCCGGTCCAGGCAGGGCTGTTCACCTTATCCCACCCGGACGAGAGCCAGAGGTAACCCAGGTAGATGCGGATGGGCAGGAGGAGCACCGCCGCGTTGTACCCGTGGCGGAGGAACTGGTACCACCTCCATTCGCGATGGGGAAGATCGTCAGGGCTGGGCGTGTAGTCCCCCGGCTTGTAGGCGCTCGCTAGCACCCAGGTAGTGGCTATGAAGAGGATCAGACCGACCACCAGCGCCGCGAACGCCAGCCCTTGATCGGCTCCCCTCAGGCCACTGTAGTAGAGCAGCAGACCTCCTATAATGGCGGCTACCAACGCCCCCCACATCAAGTTCTGCTTGCTGTCACGCATAGCTTTACCTCCTTTATCTGCAGTCTAGATGTGGGATATCTCACATCTGCTAGCCTAAGTGTACGCAGGGTAATCCAAGAGGAACAACACCCCAATAGGTGGTTTCGTCCCACACCTTGGGGTGGCTCCTTTGGGCGCAGCCCCGGCTAGGGGGCCGTGCCCGGGCTGCGCAGCCCCATGATGAGATCCCGACCTCGCAGTCACCCGGATCGCCCTGCCTCCTGACCTGGTTGGCTTGCCGATGGGTCATGGTGTACGTCTTTGGGGCGAGGTCCGCGGCACTCTTTGCGAGTACGTCATCGTCGGAGTGACGCGTTGTGGCGCTACCTCCTGCCTCCAGCCATGAATCGTCCACCCCGGGACCAGCAAGTACGGCGACCAGAGCGCGAGTCCAGCTAATGCCACCTTTTGGGGTAGCAGCCAGACTACCCGCTTATGTTCCACCAACCACCCCACGTCGCGGTCCGCATAAGAGGCGAGGGGTGTACTATTGGGGGAGAGCGAAAGGAGGCAAGATGGGTGAGGAGTGAACGTATGTGGGGGCTCGGGCTGATCCTGCTGGGCACGTGTGTGGCGGCCAGCTCGCTGCTGGGACCGCTCGTCCTGGAGGTGATCAGGTTCCGGGTATCAGCCAGTGCAGAGACACAATTGGTGGGCGGCGAGATAGTGTCGCTCCTGATCGTGGCTCCTATGGCCATAACTGCCGGGCTACTGGCGATCAGAGGGCACGATCTGGCTCCTCCCCTCGCGCTTGCTCCAAGCTTGTATGCCCTGTACCTGGCCTTCTCGCTGGTCCTGGGTGTCGACTACGCAAGGTATCCGGGCAACAACGAGCGGTTCTTCCCCCTGTACTGGGCGATCACCGTGCTGGCTGCCTCCAGCGCCCTGGCAGCTTGGGCGAGGCTGTCGCGGCGGGAGATACCCGAGCCGGGGACCCGACTAAGGTGGACGACCTCGGGCGTGCTCATACTCCTGGGAGTCCTGCTGGGGTTGACCTGGAGCAAGTCCATTTGGGATGTGCTCTCGGGCTCGAACATTAGCCAGGAGTACCTGGGCGACCCCAACACCTACTGGGTCATTAGGCTGCTGGATACGGCCTTCGTCATCCCGGCGGCATTGGCCGCTGGCATGGGCCTTCTCATGCGCAGGCGATCTGCTACCAGAGCGGTGTACGGCCTGCTGGGGTTCCTGATGTGCGAAGCTGGCGCAGTGGCCGGGATGGCAGCAGCGATGGCGATCAGGAGAGATCCCTTTGCCAGTGTACCTTTCCTCGTGATCACGGCCATAGGCACCGTGGCTCTGGCCGTGCTGGCCGCTTGCTGGCTTCTGCTATATGCGACTCATACGAGGGACGTTGCGGATGCTGCGGTGATCCGGCAAGCGGCGTGACGATAATAGATGCTTGGAGGGAGATCATGGAGACACGCAGACTGTACCGCTCTAGGGAGGATCGAATGCTATCAGGTGTGGCTGGTGGGATAGCCGAGTACTTCGGAGTGGACCCTACGCTAGTTCGGCTGGCGCTGTTCTTTGGGCTGCTGTTCACCACAGGACCATTGGCTCCCCTGGTGTACCTCATCCTGGTCTGGATCATCCCTAAGAGACCCATCAGCGAGTAGGCACAACGAGGGATACGAGGAGGAGTTGACATGAAGGTACTGGTGGCCTTTGCCAGCAAGCATGGCAGCACCCGGGAGGTCGCACAGGCGATTGCCGATGAGCTGCGGGCACAAGGTGTGGAGACCGACCTCCATGAGGCCAGTAATGTCGGGGAGATCGCCGGGTACGACGGCGTGATCCTTGGGAGTGCCGTGTATATGGGTCGGTGGTTGGAGCAGGCGCGGGAGCTAGTCGCTCGACACGCCATAGAGCTGGCAGAGCGACCTGTTTGGCTGTTCTCCAGCGGGCCCATAGGAGGCAAGCCATTGCCGGAGGAGGCGGTAGATGTGTCCGAGATTATGGAGACCACCAGGGCACGTGCCCACCAGGTGTTGGCTGGCAAGCTGGATAAGCACAAACTGGGCTTTGGGGAGAGAGCAGTCGTGTTGGCGCTAAGAGTCCCAGAGGGAGACTTCCGTGACTGGGAGCTCACCCGGCAGTGGGCACGGGGGATCGCTACCGGGCTCCATGCGCTAGTTGGCCGTCACCCTGATGGCTAACGTACCGAGGTGTTTGTTGGCGTACCACTGCTGCTGTGGCCGCGAGTTGATGGTTGGAGTTCATGTCCCAGCTCTTTACCTGCGCGGGCTTCATCGGGGCTTGATGCAGAGCTAAGGAGGATCATCATGACCGGCGATGCGGAAGCACTGGTCTGTCAAAAACATACAATTACGCGTGGGTACAGTCCTCGGGACGTGCCGGTCAGGGTATCCGGCGCGGTCGTGGGCCTCTCGTTGCTGGTCGCTCTGCTTGCGGCCGTTGCGACGGCAATCGGGTTGCTGTGGCAAGGCGAGGGGAGATCTTACCTCTACGAGACGCTGCGGGGACAGACGGCCGAGATTCACGGGCGAGGTCTCTACCGCTACGACACGCTTTTCCAGGGCGCGGGAAACATGGGTACCGACCTCACCTCGCTGCTGGGTATACCGTTGCTCCTGGCCTCGCTGACTCTCTATCGTCGCGGATCTCTGCGCGGTGGGTTGCTGCTCCTTGGGGCGCTCATCTACTTCCTCTACGTCTACGCAAGCTACGCGCTCAACGTCGCCTACCACAAGCTGTGCCTGTTGTAGGTCGCGCTTTTCTCGGCAAGTCTCTGGACGCTGCTCCTGGCCTTCAGGTCTATCGATCCGCAGGTGCTGGGGACCCATTGCTCGGTCCACATGCCGCGCCGCGTGCCAGCCCTCTTCCTGTTGGCAAGCGGCATGGTGACCCTAGCCATATGGCTTATAGAGCCAGTATCCTCGCTCATCCAGCACGAGTCACCCCAAGACTGGGATACCTAGACTACCCTGTTCACCAACGCGCTGGACATGGCGGTCATTGTGCCCGCAGTGGCCTGCGCTGGCGTCCTGATATGGCAACGCAGCCCCATGGGTTACCTGATGGCACTGCCGCTGCTCGTGCTGGAGATATTCCTGGCACCGATGATCGGCCTTCAGACGCTGCAGCAGGTGCGGTCGGGAGTCAGATTCAGCACGGGTGAGGTCATGGGCCCGATAGTGGGCTTTGGAACGTTCGCCGTGCTTGCCACCGTGATCGTGATCCACATAATAAGCAACATCCTGGAGAAGCTCCCCGCACGAAGGATCAGCCGCTGATAACTTGCTATGATGGACCAAAAGCACTGTGTATGGAGAAGGCTGATGGCGCAGGAAGTGGAGCGATATCGGCACAACTGGCAGGATGAAGTGGACAGCGCGGCGCTGTACAGGGCACTGTCGAGGGCGGAGCGTAACCAGCAGCTGGCCGAGGTGTACAGGAGGCTGGCGGATACGGAGCAGGCACATGCCGAGTTTTGGGCACGCAAGCTGCAGGCAGCAGGGGTGCCAGTACCGCCAGCGCGCCCGGGCTGGCGGACGCGCGTGCTGATGCGCCTGGCTTACTGGCTGGGCCCCCAGGCGGTGCTGCCGACGATCGCCGACATGGAGCGGGCGGACAGTCATGGTTACTCGGGGCAGGTGGAGACCATCGGCACCGGTATGTCGGGCGAGGAGCTCTCCCACGCGCGGATCCTGCGCACGATCTCCGCTGGGGGACTACAGGGACCGGCGCTTGCGCAGCTGGAGGGTCGGCACCGGGCGGCAGGAGGGAACGCGCTGCGCGCGGCAGTGCTGGGAGCCAACGACGGCCTCGTCTCTAACCTCAGCCTCGTGATGGGTGTCGCGGGTGCGGAGCTCTCGGGTCGATCCATACTGATCACGGGGCTTGCGGGGCTGCTGGCGGGTGCGGGCTCGATGGCGATGGGCGAGTGGCTCTCCGTGCAGAGCGCGCGCGAGCTGTACCAGCGGCAGATCCAGATCGAGGCCGCGGAGCTGCGGGAGATACCGCAGGAGGAAGAGGAGGAGCTGCGTTTGATCTACCAGGCCAAGGGCCTTCCCGAGCAGGAGGCCCGTGACCTAGCTAGCAGGCTGCTGGCGGACCAGGGGGCGGCGCTGGATACCCTCTCCCGCGAGGAGCTGGGTATAGATCCGGAAGAGCTAGGTGGGTCCGCATGGGTGGCGGCGGGTACGTCCTTCTTCCTGTTCGCGCTCGGCGCTATCGTGCCGGTCGTGCCGTTCATGTGGCTCTCTGGGATCATGGCCGTGGGAGCCAGCCTGGTGCTCAGCACGCTTGCGCTGTTCCTCATCGGTGCGGCGATCACGCTGCTGACCGGACGCAACGCGGCCCACTCGGGACTACGGCAGGTGCTGATCGGGCTGGCCGCAGCGCTGCTCACCTACGGCGTCGGGCGGCTGATAGGGGTGACCATCTCGGGATGAGGTGCCGCGCGATGCGGGCAGCGACCGCCCCACAGGTTAGGGCAGGACCACCCTTATGGGTGTGGTGCAGGTCATGGGATGTTGTTACCCTAGCTTAACATATCTATAGTGGAAGGTTGGTTGATGAGGTACTCGATCGAGCTAGGGCGGGACCGGCAGGTGATAGTCTTGAGGGTGCAGGGGGAGGATTGGGTGCCACAGGGGGGGCAAGTGGAGCTCTCGGAGCTGGAGGTCGCCAGGTACGTCGATGTGGAGAAGCTCGCGCGATCCTGGCGTTGGGTGGAGTTCGAGCCGCGGAGGCTCGCCTACGGCTACCACCAACTGCTGTCTGTGCTCCTGGACGCTAGATCACCGTATCGAGCAGACGTCGCCGGGCCGTACTATAATCTAGGGTGTGAGAGTGCGTCTAACGCTTGCTAGGTTGAAGTGGGTCACGGTGATCGCGCCGATCCTGTTCATAGGTCTGCTGGAGCTCATCCGGCGCGCCCTAGGGGATGCCTTCATATCCTCCTGGGCGGGCTACCTGTTGCTCGGGGGGATGCTGCTCCTGGGGGCGCTGCTCTTCTCCGAGGCGGTGTTCAGGTACGTCGAGCACCTGCAAGAGCAGCTGAGGCATCAGAACAGCGAGCTGCTGGCCCTGCACGAGGCAGGGCTGGACATCTCGGGGGAGCTCGAGCTGGAGAAAGTGCTGCAGCGGATCGTGGACCGAGCCCGCCAGCTCGTGGGCGCGCGCTACGGAGCCCTATCGGTGCTGGGAGAGGATGGGGAGGTGGAGTACTTCGTGACCTCGGGGATCACCCCCGAGGAGCGCGAGAGGATAGGCCCGCCCCCTCGAGGGCATGGCCTCCTGGGGATCGTGCTGGAGGAGGGCCGTAGCCTTCGCCTACGCGATCTCACGCAGCACCCTTGCTCGGTGGGGTTCCCCCTCAACCATCCGCCCATGCGATCCCTCCTGGCCGTGCCGATAGAGGCGCGGGGTAGGATATTGGGCAGCCTGTACCTGACGGAGAAGGAGGGAGCCCAGGAGTTCACCGAGGAGGACGAGCGGATCCTGTCCAGGTTCGCTACCCAGGCAGCGCTGGCGATCGAGAACGCTCGCCTGCACCGTCAGGTGCTGGAGCTGGCCATATCGCAGGAGAGGGCGCGCATAGCCCGCGAGATGCACGATGGCCTGGCCCAGGTGCTGGGCTACGTGAACCTGAAGACGCAGGCCGTGCGCACCCTACTGGAGGCGGGGCAGCTGGAGCGTGTGGAGCAGGAGCTGGAGCGCATGGAACAGGCAGCGCGCGAGGCCTATACCGATCTGCGGGAGAACATCCTGGCGCTGCGAACATCCCCTGACGCCCAGCGGGGCTTCCTCGAGACGCTGAGGGCGTATCTCGAGCAGTGGGAAGACCAAAGCAACATCCAGGCCGAGCTGGAGGTACACGTCTCCGAGGAGGGTCTGGGGCTACCCTCGGGGGCCGATCTGCAGCTGCTGCGCATCGTGCAGGAGGCGCTGGCCAACGTGCGCAAGCACTCGGGCGCGTCTCGCGTCAGGGTAACTCTGCGGGAGCAGGATGGCTGGCTGGAGGTGTCGGTAGAGGACAACGGCGTGGGGTTCGATCCCGGATCTCCCTCCCGTGGGGACTTCCCCAAGTTCGGACTCTCGACGATGCGGGAGCGCGCCGAGAGCATAGGGGGCAAGCTGGAGATAGATGCTGCTCAGGGCAGGGGCACCAGGGTCGTAGCGCGGTTCCCCCTGCGGTCCAGAGTAACTGCTAGGAGGTAGGGTATGCGAGTGCTGATAGCTGATGATCACGCCCTGTTTCGCGACAGCCTGCGCACGTTGCTGGAGGCGCGGGGCGTGGAGGTGGTAGGTGAGGCGGAGACGGGGAAGGAGGCCGTGGAGCTGGCGCGCGAGCTGCGGCCCGACGTGGTGCTGATGGACCTAAAGATGCCTGGGATGGACGGCCTGGCGGCCACGCGGATGATCAGCGCCGAGATGCCCGAGGTGAAGGTGGTGGTCCTGACGGCATCTGAGGACGACGAGGACCTCTTCGAGGCGGTCAAGTCGGGCGCGCTGGGTTACATGTTCAAAGATGTGCGCTCGGACCAGTTCTTCGAGCTGCTGGAGGCCGCTTCCAGGGGGGAGCCTGCCTTCACCCCGGGACTGGCTCGGAAGCTCCTGCGCGAGATGAGCAAGCCGGCTGGGCGCGCGGAGCGGGAGCCCGAGGTGCTTACCGAGAGGGAGCAGGAGATCCTCGAGCTGCTTGTGCAGGGAGTGACATCGAACAAGGAGCTCGCGGAGAGGCTGATACTCTCCGAGAACACCGTCAAGTACCACCTGCGCAACATCCTGGACAAGCTGCACCTCCAGAACCGCACGCAGGTCGTGGCCTATGCCCTCCAGCACGGCCTAGTGCGCCGTCGTCCCGACGGTCAGGAATGAAGCGTGTCCATGCCTTCAATCGCGCCGCAGGTGCTGTGGACGCGTAAGCACTATGGGGACCTGGCTCCGCAAGAGCATGGCGTGCGCCACGCTGCCGAGCACCAAGCGGCTGGCACCCGTGCGCCCGTGGGTCGCCATGACTACGAGCGCCGCCTCGCACTCCGAGGCCACGGCCTCGATGACGCCAACTGGGCCTCCCACCTTCACGTAGATCTCGGTCTCTCGTCCTTCCGAGGCTAGTCGCCGAGCTATCTCCGCCAGGTACGCCTCGGCTTCCTGCTCTCTGGTTTCCAACTCCTCCGCCAGGTAGGAGGCCACCATCCACTCCTGCGCGAGCGTGGCGGATGGAGGATACACCGCGCGCACGAGCGCCAGCTCGCCGCCCAGTGCGTCGGCCAATCGCCTGGCCACCGGTAAGGCCTCCTCTGCAAAGGCCGACCCGTCCAAAGGCACCAAGATCCGCGGTGCGTGCGCCAAGGCTTCCCATCGTGGCTGCATCTGCCACGCTCTGACCATCAGGATGGGCACGGTCGATCGGGTCAAGACCCCTTCAGCGACGCTGCCGTACAGCCACCTGCCTATACCGGTTCTCCCGTGCGTGGCCATCACGATCAGGTCGGCTTGCCGTAGCTGAGCCTCCTCGGCTATCCACCGCACAGCGTCGCCCAGCGGCACGGAGGTCTCCACCTGGATCTCCCCAGCGGCCAGCCGGCTGGCGACCTCTGCCAGGTACTCATTGGCCTCGTGCACCTCTCTTAGATGCGCCTCGATCGGGTCGGGCACCCCACGGGGCTCGGGCACGGCGCGCAGCAAGATCACGCCGGCGCCGCTCCGACGCGCCAACGCTTCGGCGTACGGCAGCGCCTGCTCAGCGGCTAGCGAGCCGTCCAGCGGCACGAGCAGCTTCCTGATGGGCTCTGTGTTTAGGGCTTCCATGATCTCCTCCTACGTCTTGATCGTTGGGTTGGAACCTAAGGGGACTTATTAGCTTGCCCCTGCGCTCGGGATATCTGGTCCAGCAGGCGAGCTACGCGCGCCCTTGCCTCCTGGTCATCGGCTGGCAGCGTGCGCGCGTACGCTGCCAGCGCTGTCCTGATCAGCGAGGCGTCATCGGCGCCTAGCTGCAGGCTCAGCCGGGGCCTGTCGGCCGGAACGTGGGCCTCGCCATCCTGCGGCGAGGCCGCCGTGGCCGCGCGTGGGGGTACCATCACCAACGGCGTTGCGCCGACGTGCAGCACCTCCTCGGCCGTGCTACCCAGCAGCAGGCGCTTGATCCCGGTGAACCCGTGGGTGCTCATCACCATGAGCCCTATGTCCCGCCTTCGGGCGGCGTCCGCCAGCGTCTTGCCGACCGTCTCGCCCACCTCGGACACGCACACCTCCACCATCACGCTCCTGCCGCGCTCCGCCATCTGCCTGGCGAGGCCCTCCAGGTAGCTCTGGGCCTCGGCCGCGCCCGCCTGGATCTCCGACTCCAGCAGCGGCCAGACCGCCCTGTCGGGGCCGAACACCAGGTCGGGAGCCGGCACCGCCCGCACGAGCGCCAGCTCGCCGTGCAGGACATCCGCGAGCCTCTCGGCCACCGGCAGGGCCCGTTCGGCGAACGGCGAGCCGTCCAGCGGCACCATGATGCGGGGGTGGTCGGCGATGCGGTCGGCGACGGTGGGATCCTGCCAGGCCCTGGCCAGCAACACCGGCACCTCCGCCAGGCGCAGCACGCCCTCGGCGACGCTGCCGTACAGCCACCTGCCCACACCCGTCCGCCCGTGCGTGGTCATCACGATCAGGTCGGCCCCACGCCGTCGTGCCTCCAGCGATATCGCCTCGGCCGCACCGCCCTCGAGGATCTCGACCTGGGGGACCACCCCACTCCGCCCGAGCTCCTCGGCGACCTGCTGCAGGTAAGCCTGAGCGTCCGACCTGGCGTCGCCTTGTGCCGGGTCCTCCCAGACCACCCTGACCAACAGGACGCGTGCTCCCGTAGCCTGGGCCAGGGCGCGAGCGTAGGGCAGCGCTCGCTCACCGACCTCCGAGCCATCGAGAGGTACCAGTAGGCTCTCGATCATCCCTTCCGCCTGTGCATGCTTGCGTGAGTCCATCGCTCGCTCCTTTCTCGCTGTGCCTCTGTCTCCAAAAGCCGCCATAGAGCCACCCTCCCCCTCCTCAGCGCTCTCCCATGAGCACGGTTGGGTCTCCCTGCCCGCGCACGGCAGCAAGCTCCGCTGGGTCCAGCAGCTCCTCGGGCGCGATCTCGAGCCCCTCGGCGATCGCGACCAGGGCGTGAGCCCAGGTGCAGCGGTTGGCAAACAGCATCCCGTCGATGCTGAGCGTCCCGCCTCGGTTGATATAACCCAGCGCACGCGTGCGTCCAGGGCCCGTGTCCAGGGGACGCACCGTTCCCAGGAAAGGCTCCGGCCTCATGTGTACGAGGAAGAGCCGGGTCGCGGCCTTGGGAGGGAAGAGCGTCACCACGGTCTCCGGGGACGCCACGTGGGTCGCCTCGATGCTATCCCGGGGCGTCCGGAACCTCCCAGGCTCAAGGATGTACACGACCGAGTGAGGGATACCCCTGGCCTCGAGCCTCCTCGAGGCCAGCAGGGCTTGCTCCAGCTGGTAGGCTCCCACCGCCCCCAGCAGCACCTCCTCGTCGCCTTTGCCCCGGAGGCGCCAAGCCCCATGCTCGATCAGCGCCGCGGCCTCATCCGGCTCAAACCGGACGGGCACGGGGTTCTTGGGCACGACGACGGCCCAGATCTGCCCTTGGGTCCCGTACGCCGCTCTCAGGGTCGCGCTGGCCGTGTTCCAATCAGCTGGGAACACCACACGGGAGACGTCGGACATCTCTCCCATTAGGGCCTCGGCCAGCGTGGGGTCCTGGTGGGATTGCTCGTTCTTGGCGTTCTCCCAGGTATGGGACGTCAGCACCACCGGCACCGATAGCCAGCCAGGGTCGTAGCCGGCTTCCCTCTGGTGACGGGCGAAGATCAGCTCTTGGCGGATGGCGCCCAGCATCTTGACGGCGAACGCCTCGTAGGTCACCACCAGGTTGATGCCGCCCTTGTTGGCGAGCGCCGCGGACACCACGGCCTCCTCGTTGAGCGCGGTGATCACCTTGCCGTCCACGGCCTCGGGCACGTGGGGCTCTGGGTCGGTCACGCGGTGCTTTAGCATCTCCAGGGTGGCGTGCATGCGGTTGCTGCGCATCTCATCTGGGTTGCCCACCCTCGGGCGCAGCTCCGGATTGGCGCGGAGGACCCGACAGAAGTAGGCGTCGATGCCGGCCATCGGAGTGACCCGCGCCTCGGGCGAGGGGTCCCGCCACTCCGGCTCCGGGAGATCAGGGGCGAGCACGTGACGTTTGGCCAGCGGGTTGTCCCTCTCTCGCGGCCTGTGGGCGAGCTCGTGGTTGTTCAAGATACTGACAGCGCGCTCGATCTCCGGCAAGGGCACCCAGAGCCTGCGCGCCCCGGCGTTGAACTCCGAGCGTGCCTCGAAATCGAACGCCGGGATAGCCCCGAGGGGCAGGTTGTGCGCGAGGTTGGTGCCCTCCCCCGGGAAGCCATAGCCCTTGATGGTCTCGGCTATGGCGTAGGGCAGCGGGACGGGATAGCGTATCTCACCCTCTCGGACCGCGCCGGCGAGGGCCGTGAGCCTCTCCTCCATCTCCAGGATGGCCCAGGCGAACGCCGCAGGGTCCCTGCCATCTATGTCCAAGGGATCGAAGCCGTTGAGGCGCAAGTGTTCTCGGAACCACTCGACACCTCCCTGCTGGGCCATAGTCGTGCGCTGGTCGATCCTGCGGCCGTTGGCTATCATGATGGGGCACACCAGGCCACAGTCCTCGGCCCGCCACCAGCGCGGCGCCCAGTCGCTGCCGCGCTGCTCCTCGAAGGAGCCATCGGAGAGGAACGCCACCAAGCGCTCCCCCGGCAGGGGCATGTGCACGTACTGGAGCTCGGCAAACCCCAGGTAGCCACCCTCCATGAGTCCCCCGGCTGTGTGCGCGTTCACGTGGCTGCCACGCGGCGACTCCGGCCGGCCATCCGGCGTGATGGTGTAGGCGTAGAAGTCACGCACGAAGCGGGTCAAGCCCGCATCCGAGAGATCGTAGCGCTCGGCGTGGGCGTGGGACATGTTGCCCACGAGCAGGTTTACCGAGTCGATGGCGGCCACGCAATGTCCCTGTCCCATCAGCCAGGCACGAGTCACTCGGGAGATGGCATTGGCTGCCAGGTAGCCCACGTAGGCCGGCACCATGTTGAGCGATCCCCCGGTGTGACCCTCAGGGTTGGGCTTGAAGTCGGCCGCGTGCAGGTCGCGGCCATCGGTGTACACGTTGCGCGCGTAGGTCGAGTGGACCACGAGCCACATGCCTGCGCTCGTGATCCTGTCCGCTGCTGCCAGTATCCGGTAGACCTCCTCGGGCGCTGTCACCACCCCGCGGGCGTGCAGCAGCTGTGCCATCTCCCAGACGCGGACCTGCGTGAGATCTGTGTGCTCTATCACCCCGTAACCGGCGGCCCAACCTGCGAAATCCGGGCTCTTCTGCCGGTACAGAGCTGCCATCTCCTGAACCCTGATGGCTTCTGGGGCATAGCGTCGCTGCGTCATCTACATCTGACCTCCCTCATCTCCAATCTTTGAGACCACCCTGATGGCCTCCTCGGCCAGTACCGCGGCCTCGTCCACGGGGACGACCCACACGTCCAGGCTATCCGCTAGGCTGATGCGGTGTTCGCCAGAGGTGGCCGCCGCGTTGGCCTCGGGGTCCAGCGCTATCCCGCACCACTCCATATCGCGCAGGATCGCCTGGCGCACCTGCGGGGCGTGCTCCCCCACACCTCCTCCGAACAAGATGCCGTCTGCGCCTGCCAGCACCGCCATGTAGGCCCCGACGTACTTGCGGGCCCGGTAGCAGTAGAGCTCCACCGCCAGCCTGGCCTCGGGACTGTCGGAGCTCAGGAGCACGCGCATGTCCCCACTGAGCCCGGACAGCCCGAGCAGCCCGGAGTGGTTGTTGAGCAGGTCGTCGAGCTCGTTGGGCCCCCACCCAAGCGCCCTCTGGAGGTACACCATCGCCCCGGGATCTACGTCGCCCGGGCGGGTGGCCATGACGAGCCCCTCCAACGGGGAGAACCCCATGGAGGTATCCAGAGGTCCCCCGCGGGCTATGGCCGTTGCCGAGCAGCCGGCGCCGAGCTGAAGGGATATGACCCTACCCCCGTCCTCTAGATCCGGGCGCAGCTGACGCCACCGCCGCCACATCGCCTGATGGGCGATCCCGTGGAAGCCGTACCTCCGGATCCCAAGCTCCCTGCAGGTCTCCAGGGGCAGCGCGTAAGCCCTGGCCACTGCCGGCAGATGGCAGTAGAAGGCGGTGTCGAACACGGCCACCTGGGGGACTCTGTCCCCCAACACTCGGCGGCACGCCCTGATCCACTGCAGCGCCGGAGGATTGTGCAGGGGGGCAAGCGGCGCCAGGCGCTCGATCTCTCCCTCAACGCCCGCGTCTATCAGGCGGGAGGAGGTCATGTGCTCGCCCCCGTGCACCACCCTGTGCGCGACAGCGTCCACCTCAGAGGGAGCCTGCGCCAAGAACGACTCAAGCCAGGCGACGACGATCTGCGTGCCCTCGTACTTCACCTCGGCAATCCGCCTGATAACCGCTCCATCGCCCTCGCACAGTCCTAGGCGCAGGGACGAGCTGCCGGCGTTCACGGTCAGCACGCGCATGCGCTCACCTCCCGCGTTGGGTGGGGCTCGGATGGGCCGTCCCCCACCGAGAGGTAGTTGCCGGAGAGGACCACGGTAGCTGCATCGTGCATGCTCCAAGTACCTTGCATCGCTGGTACCATGGTAGCCCAGGAAGATGCTTGCCAACACATCCTCCCGGATAGTCGTGGCGATCTCTGGGGGTGGTGTCCCAGCCACCCATCGGGGTGGGAGTCCAGCCTTGGCATCATCTCCGGCTAGTCCCGGCATGCCGGATCACCTTCTCGAGCTCAAGGGCCACGAGGATGATGGAGCTAGCTGCCAAGCTCAACAGCAGGTCCATCGCCGGCAGCCCCACCGTCCCAAGCACCGCCTGCAGGGGGCTGGCGTAGACCGCCATTACCTGCAGGAGCACGGTCAGGACCACCGCCCCCAGCAGGTAGGGGTTGGACCTCGGGCCGAGGGTGAGCAGCAGCTTGCGTTCGGAGCGGGCGGCCAGCACGTGGGCCATCTGGGACAAAGTTAGGGTCATGAAGACCATGCTCTGCCACTGGGGAGCACCATGCCACCAGTAGATCGCGCCAAGGGCTAGGGAGATAACCCCCATCAAGAGGCTGGTCCAGACGATGCGGGGGGCGAGTCCTCCTCCGAGGATATGTTCGTCTGGGCTGCGGGGTGGTCGCTCCATCACGTCCGGCTCGGCGGGCTCCAAGCCGAGCGCGAGGGCGGGCAGGCCGTCGGTTACCAGGTTGATCCACAGGATCTGCAGGGACAGCAGCGGCAGCGGCATGCCGATCAACGGCCCAAGGAGCATGACGAAGAGCTCTGCCACGTTGCTGGCCAGCAGGTAGCGCACGAACTTGCGTATGTTGTCGTAGATCGCTCGACCCTCCTCCACGGCCGCTACTATCGTGCTGAAGTTGTCGTCCAAGAGCACGATCTCCGCCGCCTCTTTGGCGACGTCCGTGCCCTTGAGCCCCATCGCCACGCCGACGTCCGCTGCCTTGAGCGCTGGGGCGTCGTTGACGCCGTCACCGGTCATCGCGACCACGTGCCCTCGCCGCTGGAGCGCTTGGATTATCTTCAGCTTGTGCAGAGGGGATACGCGGGCATATACGGACACCTGCTCCACCACGCTCGCGAGGTGGTCGATGCCCATCACCTCCAGCTCCTTCCCGGTCAGCACATGGGCGTCGGTGGCGATGTCCAGAGCCTGGGCGACGCGCAGGGCGGTGAGGGGATGGTCTCCGGTGATCATGATCGGCCGTATCCCCGCGCGCCTGCATCGGGCGACGGCTGCGTACGCCTCCGGACGAGGTGGATCCATCATGCCGATCATGCCGACGAAGGTGAGCGCCTGCTCGATGGGGGCGTCCATCGGGGGTAGGGACTCCAGCGGCCTGTAGGCGATGCCGAGGACGCGCTCCCCGCCTCGAGCTATCGCATCTTGTGCCTCCAGCAGCTCCCTACGGCGGGCGTCATCCATCGGTACCGACCGGCCGTCGACCCAGAGGTAGCTGGACACCTGCAGGACGCTGTCCACGGCCCCCTTAGTGAACGCCAGGTAGGGGCTGTGGGGTGAGGGTAGGTGCTTGCCCCACCAAGGCGCCTGGGGCTTATCGGCCACGAGGTCGTGCCTCACCTGGTGCACGGTCGTCATCCGCTTGCGTTCCGAATCGAACGGCACCTCCGCAACCCGCGGCAGGTACCGCTCCAGCTCGAACTTCAGCAAGCCCCACCGGGCGGCAGCCACCACGATCGCCGCCTCGGTGGGATCCCCTACCACCCGGGGGTCAGCCTCCGCGGCCTCCTCAGGCGGCAGCCAGGCGTCGCTGCATAGGGCGCCGCCTAACAGGAGAAGTCCTATCCCGGGCCTATCGGCCTGGCTGCGGGCGGCACCGCTCGGGGATGCAGGTGGGGGTGTCCTCGCCCCCGGCACCTCCAGGACCGTCACCCTCATCTTGTTCTCCGTGAGCGTGCCCGTTTTGTCGGTGCAGATCGTGGTGACCGCGCCGAGCGTCTCCACGGCCGTCAACACGCGGATCAGGGCTCGGCGCCTCAGCATCCTCTGAGCGCCCAGCGCCAGGGCGATCGTCACCACGGCCGGCAGCCCCTCCGGCACGGCGGCGACGGCGAGGCTCACGGCCGTCAAAAAGACCAGCCGCCAGTCCTCGCCGCGGAGCAGGCCGAGCGCAAAGATGACCAGGGCGAGGACCACGGCGACGCCCGCCAGCAACCTGCCGAGGTGGTTGAGCCTCACCTGTAAGGGCGTGGGCTGCGCCCTCACCGAGCCCAGCAGCGCCGCCACGGTGCCGAGCTCGGTGTTCATCCCGGTCTCGGTGACCACCGCCGTGCCGCGGCCGTAGGCGACGAAGGTGCCAGCGTACACCATGTTGCGTCGGTCGCCAAGCGGCAGGTCACCGGTGAGCGCGGCTACCTGCTTTTCCACAGGCTCCGACTCACCGGTGAGCGCGGCCTCCTGCACGCGCAGATTGGAGCACTCCAGCAGCCTACCGTCCGCGGGGACGATGTTGCCCGCCTCCAGCAGCACCACGTCTCCGGGGACGAGCTGCCCAGCCGGCAGCTCCAGCACCCGCCCCTCACGCCGTACCCTCACCACGGGCGCCGACAGCTGCCTGAGCGCAGACATAGCCCGCTCCGCCCTGTACTCCTGCCAGAAACCTAGGGAGGCGTTGAGCAGGAGGATTACGGCGATCGCCGCGGCATCGACGAGGTCGCCCAGGGCTAGAGATACGGCGGATGCCCCCGCCAGGACGAGGACCAGCGTGCTCCTCAACTGCGCGGCCAGAAGCTCGACCGGTCGCCTGGAGCTGCGATCGGGCAGCAGGTTAGGGCCATACCTGTGTAGGCGCCTGGCCGCCTCGAGGTCGCTGAGCCCTTGATTGGGGTCGACCCTCAGCTGCTCAAGCACGCGGTCGACGTCGAGCTTATACCAGTCGTGCGATCCTGCAGCGGCGCTACTTGCGCTCGACACCGCCGCTCCCTCCCAACGGTGGGTGCTGGTGCCTCGGGCGCGCAGCGGCCCCCTCGGTACCGCGCCCGAGGCGCTCCCGTACCAGCCTGGCCGCATCCCTGGCTAGCGCCTCCGGGTTCGCTTGGGTACCCACCAGCTCGTAGCCCGCAACCTCGGTAGGGATCAGTATCCGGCCGCCGGCGTACCTGGCAGCGGCCTCTGCTACCGCCGCCTCCAGCAATGCCCCCAGCGTCAAGATGAGGACATCCGCTCCAGCAAGAGCCGACGATGTAGCCTCGAGCTCCCTCGTCCCGGAGACCCTCACCTCGGCGCCCGGCAGCTCGTGCCGCAGACAGTCGGCTATCGCCTGCTGCAGGGGCGGATCCGCCACGACGGCGACTATGGTGCCGCGGCCGATATCCACTACGGTCCTGCCTGTCCTGCGCACCAGCACAGCGTGATGGGCCGCAATGGCGGCAGCGACGAGGAAGTACCCGAGCCAGCGACTGAGGTCAATGGCCGGGTTAGGTGGTGGTGCTCCCAGGACGAACTGCAGTATGACTCTCAGGAGCATGACTCCGGTAACGATCGTCGCGGAGATGCCGAACAGGAGCGCCCCGTACAGGTAGATGCGGCGGGCGAGCGTCCGCTCCTCCGCGGGCGATCTGCGGACCAAGCTCTCGATGGCTCGCGCGGCGACGGCGTAGATCGGCAGCGCCACGGACGATAGGGCCAGATACGTGCTGAGCGGCTCGCGCCAGCCAGCACCGATCGCGTTCGAGGTCAGGACCATCTGCAGCAGCGTGTACACCAGGCCTCCGAGCCCAAAGAAGAGCGCACCGAGCCCTACAGCTGCCGTCAGGTACCAGATCACCCTCCTGGCCGTATCCGGTCGTGCCGGGATATCCGCCAGCAACGCCTCCTCGGCAAGCTGTCGCCGATGGTAGGCCCAGATCGGCACCGCGACCAGGATCGTCGCGATCGCAAGTGTGTAGTCTTCCAGCACCGATGCCCAGCCCATGCCACCGAACGCGACGAGCAGGACGGCGCGCAGGAGCGAGGCGAACGCTCCCAGAGCGGCAGCCGCCGTTAGGGTGATCACTACCGCCGCGTACACCTGCCTCAAGGTCGACCGTGCCTCGTCCTCGCGCAGCGGCCCAGGCCGGCGGACGAGCTGCCGCGCCCACAGGTGGTGAGGCAGCCAGACCGCCAGTCCGGCCACTAGCCCTGCAACCATCCAGCCAAACGGAGGCGCTTGGCCTATCGCTGGCACCAGCCAAACCCGCAGGAGCTGGCTGATAAGGTTGGTCGCGCCCAAAGCCGCCGTCGCCAGGCCAAACGCCTGGACGACCACTAAGTACCAGCGTCGGAGCGTCGCGGGAGCATCGGCAGCCTCTACCACAGCCCTGTCAGCTCCCATGACTCGCCAATGGTACGCCCATATCGCGCCATAGATCAGGAGAGAGGCGATGGCCCGAGGGATCCAGCCGGGTGTCAAATCAAGCCCGGACGGTCTCAGGACTCCTCCGATCAAATCCTGGCTCGAGAACAGCAGCACGAGCATCGAGACGGCCAGCACCGCGTAACCGTACAGCCTGCGCACCGGCGAGTGCCGCTCCTCCGAACGATCTGCACCCCTCTGAGCCAATGACCAGTGGAAGCCCCACAGCGGGAACCCTACTATGAGCAGCGCAACGGCTAGGCTCAGCCGCTGCACCTCCTCTTCCGGGCTGCCAACCACGCTAGCCGATAGCCGCTCGAGCAGCACGGAGAGCACACCCCGAGCTCCAACCGCCGCCAGCTGCAGGCCGAGGAACGCTGCGGCGTAGACGTATAGACGTCTTACGACGGCGATGCTCAGCCGCTCGCGGGTGATGACCCAGATAAGCAGCACCGGTGCCAATACTGCAAGGCCGGGCGCGAGCACTCCTATTACGTTTGACCCAAACATGCTGTAACTCCTCCTGCAGTAGCCTTCCCGGGCGGTATCACTTGGTCACCGGCAATTCCTTAGGTACCAAGAGAAACGCCCCACCCGTGATCTTCCATGTGCCCGCCTCGCGTCGCAGGTACACGTCACGACGCTCAGTCCACTCCTCAGGACCGAACGGCCCAACGGGACCAAAGCGCGTTATGGCCACCTCCACCCTGGCGCCGTCGTCTTGCACCTTGGACATGCCCACCTGGATCCTGCTGCCGCGGAGTTCTGACCCAAGCTGCTCCAGATCGTCGGCGGAGATGCGCCTCTTGGCATCTTGGGATAGATAGCTGTAGGCGCGGTCGAAGTCTCCGTTGTAGGCAGCCAGGTAGAACCGCTGTACCACTCCCTCTGGGGTGGTGGGCGGCGCTAGCTGGGGGCCCCATCGAGAAGGGATCGCGAGGGCGAGCAGGCCGAGCAGGATCAGGGCGCCCCCTCCCAGGATGAGGATCAGCAGGCCGGCATCGGCCCGCTGCACGCGCGTCCTGAGTTTATAGGCCATCGCCATACCTCCGTCGAACCTCACTCCCATTATGCCCACGGATACGCTGGAGCACCCCACCCCAAGGGGTGATTGATCCGTCGACAACGGGTAGTGGCCGTGTTATAATAGAGGCCATCCTCCGGGCGGCGGCCCGTGGTAGCATGGTGCAGAGGAGGATGGAGATGCAGAGGCGCGAGCTGCCTGCTGCAGCGCTGGCGGTGTTGGCCACCCTGGTGCTGCTGGTGCTCATCTACATCGGATCGCGCGGGCTGCGGGACTTCGACTCCGCGCTGATCGGGTACGCGGTGGCCACGGTGTTCGCCCTGGCGGCGATCGTCTACCGATACACGCTCTGGCTCACGCGACCTCCCACCTGGCGGTACTTCAAGGCGGGCTGGACGACGTTCCTCTCCTGGCGGAACTTCCGCCGCTACACGACGTTGATCCCGATCGCCTGGTGGCGCGATATCTTCGGGCAGACGTTCATCCGCCGACGCAGCCGGCAGCGGTGGATCATGCACATGTCGATCTTCTGGGGGGTAGTGATCTCCTGCCTCATCACCTTCCCGCTCACCTTCGGCTGGATCAGGTTCACCTTCGTGCCGCCTGACCACTACCAGCTGTGGTTCTTTGGCTTCCCGGTGTTCACCTTCCCCACGAGGGCGGGCACGGGCTTCGCGCTGTTCCACGCCCTGGACTTCACTGCGCTGCTGCTGATCATAGGGGTGGGCATCGCCCTGTGGCGCCGCACCACCGACGTGGGGCTGAGGACCACCCAGCGCTTCGGGTTCGACCTGGTGCCGCTCGTGCTGCTGTTCGCCATCGCCATAACGGGGCTGGCGCTGACGGCGTCCTCCCTGTGGTGGCACGGCAAGTTCTACTGGTTCATATCGCTGGCCCACCAGGTGACGGTGGTGGCGTGGCTCCTGTCGATCCCGTTCGGCAAGTTCTTCCACATCGTCCAGCGGCCCGCGAGCATAGGCGTGACGCTCTACCAGACGGTGAGCCACGACGTGGAGCACTACGGTAGGTCGCGGGCCGAGCCGGGACGATGCCGGCGCTGCGGCGAGGAGCTGCCGTCCCAGCAGTTCATCGGGGACCTGCGGGCCACGCTGGGCGAGCTGGGACAGGACTACGACCTGGGCGGCGATAGGGGGTGGCTGCAGGAGTACTGCCCCACCTGCAAGAGGGTGCTCCGCGGCCAGGCGTACTATGGCGGGGTTGGCAGGAGGTTCCTCTGATGAGCGTGAACAAGGACGTGTTCTTCCCGGGGCGCGACTTCAACTACGACTTCCAGTCGACGGGCGAGCCACCGATGGGCTGGGAGGAGGCCGATCGCCTGCCGGACGAGCTCGTCCCCACCCACTGCTGCTTCTGCGGAGTGCAGTGCGGGATGCACCTGCGGGTCACCGACGGGCAGGTGACGGGCGTGGAGCCGCGGGACTTCCCCCACAACAGGGGGAAGCTCTGCCCCAAGGGCGTCGTGGCCTACCAGCAGGTGAACCACTCCGACCGCCTGACGTACCCCATGATCCGCAGGGGAGGCAAGGGGAGCAGGCTCGAGAGGGCGAGCTGGGACGAGGCGCTGGACTACGTGGTGGCTCGCTGGCGCGAGATCCAGGCGCGCCACGGCAGGGACGCGGTCGCGGTGTACAGCGGCTCGTCGATGACGAACGAGAAGTGCTACCTCGTGGGGAAGTTCGCGCGCGTGGCGTTGGGGACGCGCCACGTGGACTACAACGGCAGGCTGTGCATGTCCTCGGCGGCGGTGGCCTACGCCCGCGCCTTCGGCATAGACCGCGCGCCGCTGCCGATGACGGACATCCCGCTGGCGGACTGCCTGCTCGTGGTGGGCTCCAACGTCGCCGAGTGCTTCCCGGTGATGATGCAGTGGCTGTGGAGGGCAAGGGACAAGGGCGCCAGCCTGATCGTGCTGGACCCACGAGAGACCGCCACCGCCCGCACGGCCGACCTGTGGTTGCCCGTGCGGCCTGGCACCGATATCGCTGTCCTGAACGCTATGCTCCGCCAGATAGTCCACGATGGCCTCGTTGACGAGGAGTACATCCAGCGACGCACGGTCGGCTGGGAGGCGGTGAGGGAGGTGGTGGAGAGGTACACGCCGGAGCTGGCCGAGCGGATCTCCGGCGTGCCGGCCGAGCGGATCGTCGCGGCGGCGCGGCTCTACGGGAGGGCGCCCACCTCGCTGGTGATGCACGCGCGCGGGATCGAGCACAGCACCCACGGGGTGGACAACTGCCTGGCCTGCATCAACCTGGCGCTGGCGCGCGGCCAGGTCGGCAAGCCGGGGGGCGGCAGCATGATGCTGACCGGACAGGGCAATGGCCAGGGGGGACGCGAGGTGGGGCAGAAGGCGAACCAGCTGCCGGGCTACCGTCACATCGATGTGCCCGAGGACCGGGAGTACATCGCCCGCGTGTGGGGCATTCCCGTGGAGGAGATGCCGTGGGAGGGGGCGGCCGCGACCGAGATGGTGGGGCTGATGGCGAAGGGGGAGATCAAGAGCTGCCTGGTGATCTGCTCCAACCTGATGGTCTCGCTGCCGAACGTCGAGGTGGTGGGGCGGGCGCTCCGCAACCTCGACCCGTTGGTGGTGATCGACTTCTTCATGTCCGAGACGGCGGAGCAGGCGGACGTGGTGCTGCCGGGCTCGGTGTGGTGCGAGGACGAGGGCACGACCACGAACCTCGAGGGGAGGGTGGTGAAGCTCAACCGGGCCGCTGACCCGCCTGGGGAGGCGCGGCGGGATGTCGACATAATTATCGACCTGGCCCGTCGCCTCGGTAGGGGTGAGTTCTTCCGCTACAGCTCCACCCGCGACATCTGGGATGAGCTGCGGGTGGCGACGAGGGGAGGGGTGTCCGATTACTACGGCATCACCTGGGAGAAGATCGAGTCGCAGGGCGGGGTGTTCTGGCCCTGCCCGAGCGAGGACCACCCCGGCACGCCGCGGCTGTTCACCGAGCGTTTTGGGCACCCGGACGGCAGGGCGCGCTTCCACCCCGTGGAGTACACCCCTCCGGCCGAGGAGCCCGGGGGAGCTTATCCCCTGCGGCTGACGACGGGCAGGGTGGTGTACCACTACCTGAGCGGCAACCAGACCAGGCGGCTGGGCTTCCTGCGCTCGCAGGCTCCGGAGCCCTGGGTCGAGATCCACCCTCAAGTGGCCGAGCGGCTGGGCATCACCGACGGCGAGCGCGTGCGAGTGCGCACGCCCAGGGGCTCGATGGAGCTGAGGGTGCTCGTCGTGCCGACGATCCGGCCTGACACGATCTTCATCCCGTTCCACTACGGGCACGAGCAGGCGGTCAACCAGCTCACCAACCCGGCCGTGGAGCCCACGGTGAAGATCCCAGAGTACAAGGTGTGCGCCGCCGCCGTCGAGAGGCTCGACTCCCCACGCGGCCCGACGGCGGATGGTGCGGTGCGGCACTTCACGCCGGAGAGCGCGCCGAGGATGTTCCCTTACGACACAGGGGAGTCCCGCAGCGAGCCGGAGAAGCGGGCGAAGACTTACTAGGGAGGGACGCGGTGGCGGTCATCAAGACGATGTTCGTGGATCCTTCCAGGTGCATCGGCTGCCGAGCGTGCGAGGCGGCCTGCCGGGAGTGCGACTCGCACAAGGGAGAGAGCATGATCATGGTGGACTTCATCGACCGGGGGCTCAGCACGGCCACCCAGCCGACCATCTGCATGCACTGCGAGGACCCCGTGGCCCCCTGCGCGCAGGTCTGCCCGGTGATGGCGATCCTGATCACGCCAGAGGGCGTCGTGCAGATGGCTGACCCCTCGCGCTGCATCGCCTGCCGGAACTGCGTGTACGCCTGCCCGTTCGGCGTGCCGAAGATGGACCTGGAGAGTAGGTTGATGAAGAAGTGCAACCTGTGTTACGATCGGACCTCGCAGGGCCTGCAGCCTTGGTGCGCCCAGGCCTGCCCCACGGACGCGTTGTGGTACGGCAGCTACGAGGAGTTCGTGGCCGAGCGGCGGGGCCGCGCCGTGAACCTCACGCTCTTTGGATCCCAAGGGGTGAGGACGAGGATCTACCACATCCTGCCCGAGGATCGGCCGGCCCTCGACTTGGGGCTGCTGGAGAGGGGCGACCTCGCGGCGACTGGGATGGGGAGGGAGAAGCCGTGGGTGCTGTGATCGGGCGCGACCCAAGGTCCCAGGAGACTCGTGCGCGGGGGGACCGCTGGCGCTCGGAGTTCCCGTACCACTGGGACGCCGACGACCTGGTGTCGCGCCGCGAGCTGCTGTTCTTCGCCGTCTACACCTCTGGAGCGCTGTTCGTGAGCACCCTGCTGTTGGCGGTGCTCGGCCTGCTGCAGAGGCCCAGGCGGCACGCCCCGAAGCTGATCGCCAGGGTCGGCGACCTACAGGAGGGGCGCGCCATCTACTTCAACTACCCGGGGCCGGACGACCAGGCGATGCTCCTCTACCTGCCCGGAGGCACGCTGGTGGCCTACAGCCAGCGCTGCACCCATCTGTCGTGCGCGGTGTACTACCAGGCAGATCGTCGGCGGCTGTACTGCCCGTGCCACGACGGGGTCTTCGACCCGGCCACGGGGGAGCCCGTAGCGGGGCCGCCGCCCAGGCGGCTACCGCGCATCAAGCTGCGGCGCCGGGGCGACGCCATCTACGCTGTGGGGGTGGAGGTGTGAGCGACGAGAGCACCCACCAGACAGCCGTAGCTGCCGAGTCGCACGCCGTGGAGCCGGGCGAGGGCCCGCCGCCAGGCCAAGGGCCGTTGGTGCTGCTGGCCCTCTCGATAGGCATGATCCTGATGGGCATCCAGCTGTGGCTGCTGACGGTGGCGCTGGACCTGTACTTGGGGGGCAGCGGCAGGGATGTGTGGCAGCTGGCGATAGTGTCCGGCGCGATCTTCCTGGGAGGGCTGGGGGTTATCTGGCTCATCCGGCGGCGGCCGCGGGTCAGGCGGCGAGGGGGCTCTTAGCCTATGGGCGGGCGAGTGCGCGCGCTGGTGCTGAGCACCTTGGCGTTCACGACCTGCTTCGCTGTCTGGGGTCTGATCTCGCCCTTGGCGCCCACCTTCCGGGAACTCTACGGCCTCTCGGGGGCGCAGGCGGGCCTGCTGGTAGCCCTGCCGGTGCTGCTGGGCTCGCTGCTGCGCCTTCCCCTGGGGATCCTGGCCGATCGCTACGGGGGCAGGCTCGTGTTCACCCTGCTCCTCCTTGGCCTGCTCCTGCCGGTGGGGCTGGCCGGAATGACATCCTCCTACGCGACCCTGCTGGCCGTGAGCCTTATGCTGGGCGTGGCTGGAGCCTCCTTCGCGGTGGGAGCGCCGTTCGTCGCCGCTTGGTGGCCTCCCGATCGGCAGGGACTCGCGCTCGGTGTGTACGGGATGGGCAACTTCGGTACCGCGATCTCCAGCTTCCTGGCGCCCAAGCTGGCCGACAGCCTCGGTTGGCGCACGACCTTCTGGGTGCACTTGCCGGTCCTGGTCGTCATGGCTGCCCTCTTTTGGCTGCTGGGCCGCGATGCCCCTGGTCGGGTCGTTCGCGTGCCCTCTCTCCGGGAGCGCCTGTCCGTGTTCCGCCGCCGGCCTATCTCCTGGGTGCTGGCCCTCTTCTACTTCGTCACCTTTGGAGGGTTCGTCGCCATCAGCGTGTACCTCCCGATTCTGCTGGTGAGCGAGTACGGGCTGTCGAGGCCGGACGCGGGCACCAGGACCGCGGGGTTCGTCGCGGTGGCGACGCTGGCGCGCCCCATCGGTGGGTACCTCGCCGACAGGGTGGGGGGCGCCCCGATCCTGAACGCGACGTTCCTGGTGGTGGCCGCGTTCGCCGTCGTGCTCGCCTTCCTGCCCGGCATGCCGATCCTCACCGTCGCCTTCCTGGGCATAGCTGGGATGCTTGGGCTCGGCAACGGCGCGGTGTTCAAGCTGGTGAGCAGCTACTTCCCGGCCGAGACGGGTACCGTGACAGGCCTCGTGGGCGCAGCCGGCGGATTGGGCGGGTTCTTCCCCCCGCTCGTCATGGGGGTGGTCCACGACGTCGCGGGCTCCTACGCGATCGCCTTCATGCTGCTCTCGGAGTTCGCGCTGCTGTGCCTGGTGGTCAACATCCTCGTGATCCAGCACCGCGCCTCCCTCCTGACGCCGGAGGAGGGCGAGGGCTCGTCGTGATGGGGGCACGTCGATAGATGGACGCACCCATCTACCCCGTCCGTGCCTCGATGCCCTGGTGGCCCTGCAAGTGTTGCCTGGGCTGCGGGGTGAGCAGCAGGGGCGTCCTGGGCTCCCCGGCCCCCGGCTCTCCTCGCGGGTGATTACGAACCGTAGCCTTGGGGTGCGATCCTACTGGATGGGCTCAGGGGAGATCGCCGATCTCCCCTGAGCTAACGGGGCGCGCCCTGCCTTGCCGGCCTGGCTGGGCGTTAGCCTCCTAGTCCCGCACCATGGTGGCGCGTGTTATCTCCTGGTCGGTGAAGATGTCGGTGTCGTCCCTGCTGCGGGTGGAGAACTCCGACACTATCGCCCCCTCGGGCCCCGCCTGGAACCAGTGGAGGGTGTTGGGGGGGATGGTGTGCTGCTCCCCTGGATGCAGCTCGATCTCGTGCCACACGGTGTAGGTGTGCTCCCTGCCCTGTGGGGGCCTGGCCTTGGGGGAGGGGGTGGGCTCCCCCTCCAAGTACAGGTACACCAGCCCACGCCTGCACCTGAAGGTCTCCTCCTTGCCCGGATCATCCCCCACCGGGGGATGCCTGTGCTCGGGACAGGTCTGGTGGGGGAAGAGTACCAGCTCCTTGGCACACACCCTCTCGGTGTTGATGTAGGTCACCAGCTGCAACCCCGTGTGCTCCAGGTCTCCCAGCCCGAAGTCGGCCACCTCTATCTGGGCACGCTCCTGTGGGGTGAGGACTATGCCCGCCTCCTCCAGCATCTGCGCCGCCCTCTCCTGCGCCCTCCTGTACTCCTCCCTGCTCAGCATCTCCATACCTCCTAAAGGGATTGGTCACCTGTTGGTCACGTCGTCCGGGCCGCGCCACACGCCCGGGGTGCGGGTCTCGGCCCAGCCCGGGCCCGGGCTGCGACGCTGCCTGGGCCAGCCCGCGCGCACTCGGGCCTCGATCTCCTGCCAGCTTGGGATCCCGCTAGTGGCGTCCGGGGCCTCCACGCTGCAGGCTCCCACCGCGCACGCCGCGGTGAGCGCCTCCTCCGGGGGCAAGCCCCGCAGCAACGCCATCAACAGCCCCGCCATGGTGGCGTCTCCGGCCCCCGTGGTCCCCACCACCTGGACCTCGAACACGTTGGCCCACAGCTCCCTGCACGCCCACTCCCCCCTGGCCGTCAGCGCGGGCCCGGCGCGCCCGAGCCTCTCCTCTCCAGCCGTCCGCAGGTACAGTCCCCGCTCGCCCAGCTTCACCCCGGCGATCGCCGCGCCCATCTCCAGCAGCCTCGCCCCGACGCCGCGGACGCGCTCCGGGGTCACCACTCCTTGGGGCTGCCCGAGCATCAGGAGGATCTCGCCGATCGAGGGCACGCACACGTCTGTCCAGGGGAGCGCCCTCTCCAGGATCGAGGGCCAGTCCGCCCTGCCCGCCGGGCTATCGGGGTCGGGGTACGCCATGTCCAGCGACGTCGTGAGCCCCAGCTCCTTGGCCCTCCGCAGCAGTTCCTCCAGCTCCCTGCCCCCGTCCTCGTACATCGCGCGCATGATGGGGGGATAGCCGAAGTGCAGCAGCCGCGCCCCCGCCAGGGCATCGGACGGCAGGTCCCTGCTCGTGAAGGTGTCGTTGGTGCCGGGGTAGTGCAGCACCACGCGGTCGATCTGCGGGGGGTTGAGGATCACGCTGTAGGACGTGTGCTCCCCAGGGCTGGGCAGCAGCCTGACCTCCATGTGCCGCCCGCGCCTCTCCAGCAGCTCGCGCACGAGCTGGCCAAACTCGTCCTGCCCCACCTTGCCCACCAGGCGGGTCCTGACGCCCAACCTGCCCAGCGCCAGCCCCGTGTTGGGCATGCAGCCGCCGGTGGCGATGCCCGCGGGCCCCACGTGTGTGATGGTGCCCGGCAGCAGCTCCAGGCCAGAGCGGTGCGTCCACTCCGGTATGATATCCAGGCAGGTGTGGCCCGCCACCACGGCCTCCGCGCGCATCCCGGCCTACCCTCCTGCCCCCACAGGCACCACCGCAGAGGTGCGATGCGACTCCAGCGCGGCGGTGAACAGGCTGTGGCTCACCCCCGCCTCCTGGGGGGTGGCGCACCTGAAGCCCCCGATCATCTCCTCTCCGTGCGCCAGCTCGTCCAGGAACGCCGCCCACATCTGCAGGATCGCGTCGGGGAAGCCGAACTCGAAGATGCCTCCTGTCACGGTCCGGTACACGCTCTCGTGGCCCAGGTCCAGCGACTGCCAGGCCTGCTCGCCGCCGGGCCGGTACTCCAGGAAGCGCAGCGTCCTGGGGCGCTTGGTGCTGAACGCGAGCGAGCGCTCCGTCCCCATGACCTCCAGGTACCACGTATTGGTCTCCCCGGGCGATATGCGCTTGGTCTCCAGGATCATCGGGAAGCTCTGGTCCTCCGCCTCCACCTCCGTGGCCAGGATGGCGTTGTCCCAGGTGTCGCAGGGCACCATCCGTCCCTGCTGGTCGGGCCGCTCGGGCACGATGTTGGAGAGCAGCGCCCGCACGTTCTTGGGCAGCCAGCCGAAGCGCGCGGGCAGGTGGACCACGTGCATGCCGAGGTCTCCCATGCAGCCGTACTCGCCGTTCGTATCGGCCCTCCGCTTCCAGTTGATGGGCTTGTTGGGGTCCAGGTCGCTGGAGTGGAGGAAGCCCGCGCGGACCTCTATGATCCTGCCCAGGCGCCCCTGCTGCACCGCTTGCACGATCCTCTGGGCTCCTGGGTAGAAGGGGAACTCCGAGGAGACCCTCACCAGCACCTCGGGGTGCGCCCGCACGGCGCGCATGATGCGCTCGTAGGCTGGCAGGTCGATCCCGAACGGCTTCTCGCCCAGCAGGTGCTTGCCAGCCTCGATGGCATCCACGTACACCTGAGCGTGCAGGTTGTGCGGGATCGCGCAGTACACCGCCTCCACCTCGTCGCTGGCCAGCAGCTCTCGGTAGTCGTGGGTGTAGAGCGCGACGGACGGGAAGCGCTCCCTGTACCAGGCGAAGGCCGCGGGGTCGACGTCGCACACGGCAACTATCTCGGGGGCGACGTCCAGGTCCAGCAGGGCAGGCCAGCGGGCGGAGGCGACCGCGAACTCGCGCCCCATCAGCCCCGCCCCTATGATCCCGAAGCGGACCCTACGCCTGGGCATGGGCGGCCTCCCTTATCGCCCGCATCGCCTGCTCGGGCCCGGCGCCCTCGTGGACGACCATCATGAGCGCCCGCACCATCGCTCGGGGGTGCGGGTGCTGGATGACGTTGCGGCCGTAGACTATCCCCTGCGCCCCCTGCCGCATCAGGGCGTGCGTCCGCCGCAGGACCTCCTCGTCCGGTACCCGGCCACCGCCCCTGACCAGCACGGGCGCCTCCCCCGCCGCCTGGACCACCCGCCAGTAATCCGCTGGGTCATCGGTGGGATCGGCCTTGATGACGTCGGCCCCCAGCTCCACCGCCTGCCGGACAAGCGGCACTATCTTCTCGGGGTCCCCGTCCACCATGTAGCCGCCCGCCACCTCGTTGGGCCTCATCACCAGCGGCTCAACCATCAGCGGCATGCCGTACCGCTCGCACTCGGGCTTGAGGCGCGCCACGTTGCGCAGGCACTCGTGGTACAGCTCCGGCTGGCCGGGTATCTGGAAGAGGTTGACGACCACGCAGGCCGCGTCCAGCCGCAGCGCCTGCTCGAGGGGAGATTCGATCAGCTGGCTGAACAGGTGGCGAGGGAGCACCCTGCCGTACACGTTGGCCACGTCGGTGCGCAGCACGAGCGCGGGCTTCTGCTTGCCGGGGATCTCCTGCAGCAGCCTGGCCTGTCCTGGGGAGAGCTGGATGGCGTCGGGGCCCGCCTCGACCAAGGTCGTGACTGCCCTCCGCATGTCCTCGATGCCCTCCAGGAAGGTCCCCTCGTTGAAGAAGCCGTGGTCTACCGCCACGTCGAAGCACTTGCCGTCCGGCGCAAACAGCCTGTTGAGTCTGGGATTGGGGCTCACCTACCTCTCCTCCTTCCCACGTGAGATCTCGCTCATGGTCCCACCCCCGACAGCGCGAACAGGTGCAGGTTCGGCTCGGAGGGGAAGCTCACCGCTTGCAGCGTGCGGCCCGGGTCCACGGGCACCTCGGTGTAGTATATACCACACGGGGGCTGGGCGTCACCGGAGGGGCTGTGCCTGTGATCGAACCAGATCACGGCCTCCTCTCCGTAGTGCGCTCCCGCGCACCAGTCGCTCACCTGCAGCGGCACGGCCTCCCGTTCTCCGCCCGCGTACGTCAGCTTGACCGTCCCCGACCTGTCCCCGTTGGTGGCGTTCACCAGCATCGCCAGCGCCTTGTAGCTGCCCGCGGGCACGCTCACCGTCTGGCCATCCACCGCCACCTCGTTCCTGGCGCCGTCCGCCACATCTGGCGTCTGGAAGAGCACGCCCATGTAGCGGACCCGCTGGTTCCCGGGGAAGGTGTCGGCCGGCAGCAGGAAGCCGCTGTAGTCCAGGTCCCCGTCACCGGGGTTGCTGTCGTACGAGAAGCCGTCACCGTTGTAGTACGGGGAGAGGTCCACGATCGTGCTTGGGCGGTTCGGGTCGTACTGCTTGACCACCAGGCTGATCGGCCTGGTGTAGGTGTCCCCGCCGAGGGTGACCCTTGCATAGGCGGTGGCCGTGCCGAGGGCGGCATCCACCGGCGCCGTCAGCGTGAAGGCGTACTCCCGTGTCTGGTGGGCGTCCAGCGAGAGCGCCTGCGGGGCGGAGGGGCTCCAGCTGGCGGGGCCCTCCAGCGCGACCGTGCCATCGATCGGGGTGGAGAGGGCGTTGGTGAGCCTCAGGGTGAACTGGCGAGTCTCGCCCGGTGCGAAGTAGGTGTAGTCCGGCACCGGGACTATCCGTACCGGGCGGAGCACCTGCACGCGCACCGGGATGGAGTGGGTGGATCGGCCGTCACCCAACGCCACTTGGGCGTAGAACGCCAGCGGCCCATCCGTCACGGTGTCGGCCTTGACGCTCCAGGTCACGCTCGTGGAGTCGCCGGTCTCGAGGTTGGCGAAGCGTGGGTTGCCCGAGACTGCCATAACGGTCCAGTTCGGCGGGAGCCCGCGCAGGCCGATCTCCCCGCTGATGGGGTCGGGCGTCGAGTTGAGGAGCGTCGCGGTCACCTCGAACGTGCCGTGGAGGGGTACCTCGCCGGCCGTGGAGGTCAGCCCGAGCCAGGGCGCTGACGCCCTGGCTGCGTCGTCCAGCGTCAGGGAGACCGCCGCGCCGGGTGGGAGCCTCAGCGTGTAGTTGAACCTACGGGCTGTGCCCTCCACCGCCTCCGCGTCGACCACCCCCTGCGTGTCCCCGAGGAGGAGGGAGGCAGTGAACACCCGCCTCACGCCATCGCGCGGGAGCACAAAGGAGAACCGGGTCACCTGGTCCCCCGAGGCGCTTTGCGGTCGCCAGTACACCAGGTTGATCTTCCGCCCGTCCTCCGAGCGCGTCGCGACGTAGTGCTCGGGGCCCGCCCCGCCCGAGGGCGAGCTGGCCGTCACCCGCAGCGTCCTACCGGAGGCGTCGCGGAACAGCCAGTACGGCCAGTAGTTGCCCGGGAACACGGAGCCATCGCCGTGGATCAGCCCGAACGTGTACCAGCCCTCACGGTACTCGTACAGGCAGAACTGGTGCCAGCCCAGGAGGGTGTCGGCGTAGTCGAGGAGCGCGAACTGCCTGTCGAGCATGTACTGGAGCTTGGCCGCGTCGTCGGTGATGAACTGCTCCGACTCGGTGACCATGAGCTTGGGGTGGTGGTGGGAGGTGTGCGAGGCGATGTAGTCGCGCCACAGCTCGATGTCCGAGCGGATCTTGGCGACGGAGTCGCCGTAGGAGTGGTACACGAAGAAGTCCATCTCCTCCCCGACGGCATCGACGAAGCGCTGGCCGTACTCGTAGTAGCCTGGGGCTCCCGGCGAGTACACCGGGCCGCCCACCATCACCCCGGGGAAGCGCGCGTGGATGGTGCGGGCCACCACCCTGAAGAGCTCGAAGTACTGCTCGTCCGTGCCGCTCCAGAACTGGTCCAGGTTCGGCTCGTTCCAGATCTCGACGTACTTCACCCTCAGCTTGTAGTTCGGGTCGGAGCCATCCCCGTTGTAGTGCTCGATCACCTTGGAGGCTATGTCTGCCCACGCCTGAGGGTCGGTCGGCGGCTCGTTCAGCGCCCCAGTGCGGGTGAGCCAAGGCGTGTTGTACGCCAGCAGCAGCACCGGCTCCATCCCCTTGCCGGTGACCTCCCTGAAGTAGGCGTCGTCCGTGTTGTCCACGAACCGGAACATCCTGTCGGGGTAGAAGGTGCCGGGCTCGGGGGAGGTCTGGTCGATCATCGTCTCGATGCGTTGTTGGGTCCCGGCCGGATGCAGCATGGCGTACGTGTCCTGCGCTATGGGCTGTGCGGACACCTTGAGCTGTGCGTACCCCGTCACGCTAAACAGCGCCCTGTTGAATGCTCCGGTCGCGGTGTTGGTGTCGACCGTGATCTCGCGGTAGTGTGTGGCCGTCGCAGCCGGGATCGTCCCGCGGAGGCCTGCTACCGCGACAAGCCCGATCATGAGCACCGCTGTGAGTATAGCCCTTACGTCAGATGCCTTGACCATAGCACACCTCCCAAGCCGGCCCCTCAGTCGAACACCGTAAGGATCGCGAACCTTCCTGGCGCTCCCAGCGGCCTGACGGCCATCGCGTTCGCACCCTCCCGGACGTACTGGCTTACGTCTATCGTCGTGTCCCCCTCGAGCGCGATACGGTAGGTATCTCGGCCCGTGGACCTCTTGGTGCTCAGGGTGAGCACCTGCCCACCGCTGAAGCGCACCTCCATTGCCGTGACGCCGTGGTTGTGCACGATGAGCTGGGCCGTGCCCCCGCCTAAGGTGAAGGCGATCGTGTCCGCGAGGGGTTTGCCGCGGTCGCGCTCGACGCGCAACGCCGCTTGGCCGATCGATTCGACGAAGGTCCAGGTGGAGAAGAGCGATGGATTCCACGCGTTGCCCACCCCTGGGGTCCACGAGATCCAGCCCTCGCGCCCTCCACCGTCGTCGTCGTTCACGAGGAAGGTGAATCCCGTCCGTGAACTCGGCGCGGGTCGCAGAGGTGCTAACTCAGCCAGCGGGATGGCCAGCTCGTAAGTTACATCTCCGTTCTCGCCGCGCACCGCAGCAAGTCGTGCCAAGTCCACGTATCCGAAGCCTCCACCGCCGCTCCAGCGGAACACCTCTGGTCCGTCCGGGGTGAGCGCGATGCCCCATTCCTGATCGTCCTCATCCTGGTAAGTCGTCTTGTCATTGAGGGTGTCGAAGAACAGCTGCACGCTGTCCCCCATCCAGATGTTGCCGTCGGTGTTTGGTTGGCTGAACGTATCGTCCGTCACTTTTGCTGCAAAGTAGAGGTAATCATCGTCCCACATGGTCCAGGCGGTGGCGGACAGGTCTTGCGGAGTCCAGCCGGGGATGCCAACCACCTTGTCCGCCGTGTCCGCATGCACGGGAGCTGCGCGGGTCCAGTCGGAGAGATCCCCATCGATCGTGGGGGTGCCGTGGACTACCGCTGTCACAAACAGGTTCTCGGTAGCCGACACTCTGCCGCCGTTGTCGAGCGCTGCTGTGGCGGTGACGGCGTAGGTGTTGTCGTCGCGCGTGACCACCTCCTCCAAGCGATAGGTGAGCGTTGCTTCCTCCCCCGGGGCGAGCGGCCCGAAAGCCAGGCTGTTGTCTTGTACCTCCCAACCCGGAGGTAGCGACAGCGTGACGGTCCCGGACTGCGGCACGTTCACCCTGTTGGTCACCGTTACCTCTAGCGGCGGGAGCGTGGTCGGCAGGTCACCCAACTGGGAGATGTCGATGCCGAGGGGCGTGATCCCGCTCACCGCGCCCCGCTCGATCATCGCCTGCATCTGGTTGGCTGTTACGCCCTCGCCAACCAGGAACACCGGGCGACCGGTAAGGCTGATCGTGAGGTGGTCGCCGCTGTGCTCGCCGGTCGGGTTGTTCATCAGATCGAGCGCCGAGAGGTGCATGCCCTGGGTGTCGATCGTGAGCTCGCCATCCTCGGCGACGCTCCACACCACCCCGACTGACCTGCCACCTCCCTCGAAGACGTACGCCCGGAGCGCCGAGCCCATCGGCACCTCGCCCATAGGCCTCGTGCCCTCCAGCAGGTGGGTGAGCGTGGAGTAGGCCACGTACGAGATCTTCGGGGTCAGATCGGGATGTACGATGCCCCAGCCAGGGGGCTCGGAGCCGTAGTTGAAGGTGAATATGAAGTTGCGCTCTGATCCTGCCGCGAGCGTCTGGACGCTCGCCCGCACTATGTAGCTGGCCTGCTCCCACTCGGAGACCCCCCCGGTGGTGTCCCAGCCCATCTCGGTGATCCAGATCGCTACGTCCTGCCCACCGTGGCGGTCTAGGAAGTCCCGTGTGTCCCGCACGCTCCGCACGAAGCTGCCCGCCTCGGGACTGGTTGGACCCGGATAGAGGTGGATCGCTAGCGCATCGTAGGCCTCTATGCCCGCCACCTCGATCACCGTCTGGTCGAACTCTGGCCCTCCACTGGAGACGACCACTGTTGCCTGTGGATCGGCGCTACGGATCGCCTCGGACGCCGCCCTCACGAGTTGACCGAACTGCTCAGCCGTACCGAACCAGAAGGTAGGGGGCTCGTTCCACACCTCCCAGTATCGGATGCCGTAGCCATCGCTCCACCCCTCCTGCTGGGCCAGCACTCCCCCCGGCTTGTAACGGCTCACGGTCTGGTACACGTAGTTGGCGTAGTTGCGCACTGCCGTATCGAAATCCACCTCGCCCTCCTGCCCTCCATAGCCGTAGGGCACGGACCAGGGGGCGAAGTAGTCCAGCAGCCCCATGATGAGCACCCCCTGCCTGTGCGCCTCCTCCACGGAGGGATCGAACACCTCCCAGTGGAACTCTCCCTGGCGGGGCTCGACGCTCTCCCAAAAGATCTCCTCGCGCGTGAAGGCGATGTTCGCCCTGTGGACCAGCTCAAGGGAGTTCCGCGCCTGCTGCTCTCCGAAGCGGATGCCGATGAAGGCGCCGCCCCCTCCTATGCCCCATGGGGACTCGGGTCGCGTACCCTCGATCGGCGCCGCCACTATGGCGAGGGTGGTGCTCGCGCTGGCCACCACCTCGGTGCCGGCCCGCAGCTCGAAGCTCGCCGAGTAGTACCCGTGCGCTGAGGGGCTCACGCTCACCGTGCGCTGGACCTCGCCGCCGGGCGGCAGGCTCAGGGATTCCGATCCTTGCCGGACGCTCTGGCCGTACGCGTTTTGGATGGCGTACTCCAGGGTATAGCTGCCCCCCTGGCCGCCCTGATCTCTGACGGTTGCCGTGAGCTCCGCAGCCTCGCCGTCCACGAAGACGTTGCCCACCCGATCGGATCCGAGGCTGAGGTTAGGTGGGCCTGGATCCACGCGGATGAAGTCGAACCTCGCGCGCGCCCTGCCGCTGTACAACCCCACACCGTCCTCCCCGAGCTGCGTGGTGAACTCCGCGGTGACCATCCAGCCAGCGGGCTCGGGCGAGCCCACCTCCCAGGCCTTTCCCTGCACTCGGCCGCCCGAGATCGACATCTTCAACAGGTAGGCGTGGTCGGGTGCGTAATCGAACGGCACCTGGGCCCTCCAGGCGATCCCCTCCTCCAGCAGCGAGAGCGTCCCATCGTGCAGGATGAGGCTCCACTTCGTGTCCGTGTTCGATGGTGTGTGTCCGCCGCGCACGTGGGCGGAGATACCGATCCGGTGGTCCGTGACGTAGGCGAGAGGAGTCACCTGCGTCGTAATGACCACGTTCGTCCCGATGCCGTCCACCCAGGCGTAGTCCGGCTCGGGCGCATCTTCGAACCCGCCATCACCGGTGTAGTACCCATCCTGCACCTGCCACGTGCCCCCCTCGACTACCCATCGAGGGCTGGGAGTCGAGAAGTCGTCGTAGAACAACGCCTCAACAGCTCGTGCTGGGATGGCCCCTTGGGAGCCAAGCAGCGTGGCCACCATGGCCGCCACCGCCAACAGCCTACCTATATGTTTACCTCTCATATCGTCCTCCTCCGCATGCGCGTCGCCATCTGCCGACTCCCGCACCCTTGCCGCTCAGCCCGTTAGCCCCGTGAAGGCAATCCCCCGCACCAGCTGCCTCTGGAACAGCAGGGCTACGAGGATCGGGGGCAGGGCGGTGATGAGCAGCGCCGCCATCATCGCGTTCCACTGCACGTTGGACGTGTTCAGGTAATAGAGGGCCACGGACACCGGCTGCTTGTTCGGGTCCTGGATCACCAGCAGGGGCCACAGGAAGTCGTTCCACGAGCCGGTGAAGGTGAAGATCCCCACCACCGCGAGCACCGGCCTGGAGAGGGGCAGGATGATCCGCCAGAAGATCTGCAGGGTGGAGGCGCCGTCCACGCGCGCCGCCTCCACCAGCTCGTTGGGGATCTCGTCGAAGAAGCCCTTGAAGAGGAAGATGTTGAAGGCGCTGGCGGCCGCGGGCAGCCAGATGGCCCAGTAGGTGTTGAACAGGCTGATGTGCAGGATCGGCAGGGACCTGATGTTCAGGAACTGCGGAATGAGGTACGCCACGCTGGGCACCATCAGGGTGCTCAGGAAGGCGAGCAGCACCACGCGGCCGAGGGCTGGGCGCAGCTTGGACAGGGCGTAGCCGGCCATGCTGCTCACCGTGATCTGCAGGAGCAACGTGCCGAGCGCGATGACCAGCGTGTTCCTGAAGTACTTGGGGAAGGGGAAGACCTCCCATATGAGCTTGAAGTTCGCGGGATTCCAGGACTGGGGGACCAGGCTGGGGGGGAACTTGTAGATCTCCGCCGTCGGCTTGAAGGCGTTCGTGAACATCCAGTAGAGGGGGAAGAGGGCCGTGGCCAGCGCCCCCAGGAGCACCAGCAGGATGGCGGCGTACAGCAGGCGGTAGCGCCAGGTCCGCAGATCCATCGGCGAGATGAGCGAGCGCTCGTGCGCCTCCCCCCTAGCTGCGCGGACCTCCTCCACGGGCGCCGCGGGAGCTCTCATCGGTGTGGCCATGGTGCTTCCCCTCCTACAGTTGTTGTAGCCTGCGCGTCAGGACGAAGTACGCGATCGAGAACACCACCAGCACGACGAACAGCATCAGCCCCAGGGCCGTGGCCGCGCCGAAGTTGGAGTACGCGAAGGCGTACTGGTAGATCAGGAGCATCACCGTGAGGGTGGCGTTGTTGGGTCCTCCCCCCGTCATGACGAACGGCTCCGTGAACACCTGCATCGTGCCGATGATCTGCAGGATCAGCATGATCAGCATCACGCCGCGGAGCTGCGGCAGGGTGATGTACCTCATCCGCTGGAGCACGGTGGCCCCGTCTATCTCGGCCGCCTCGTAGAGGTGGGCCGGGATGCCCTGCAGGGCCGCCAGGTAGATCAGCGTCGTCGCGCCCGCGTAGGTCCAGGTGGACATGATGACGAGGCTCGGCATGGCCAGCTTCGGGTCCTGATACCACCCCAGCTGGGGCAGGCCCAGGCTCTGCAGCACGCCGTTCAGCAGCCCGTTGCCCGGGTCGTAGATCCACTTCCACAGGAGCACGACGACCACCAGGGGCATGATGGACGGCAGGTAGAACCCGACCCGGAAGAGGGCCTGGCCACGCCGCACCTCGTTGACCAGGATCGCGAGCACCACCGGCACGAAGAAGCCGATCACCAACCCCAGCCCGGCGAAGTACAGGGTGTTGCGCCAAGCGATCGGGAGCAGGGGGTCGCTCAGCACGTACCGGAAGTTGGCCAACCCCACCCACCTGGCCTCCCCCCCCAGCGTGACCTGCTGGAGCGCCACGGTGAACCCCTTCAGGATGGGGTACCAGCTGAAGAGCGCGAACACGAGGAGCGCGGGGAGCAGGAAGGCGTAGGCCGTGGCCTGCTCCAGCACCTTCCTCCTAATGTGCGCCCACGTCGCTCCCCGAGCCATGGTCCTGGGGCTGGCCTTTGCCGCGCGCATGCACCCGCCTCCGCTACTGGGCCTTGTCCAGGAACCTCGTCTGGAACTCCCTGGCCGCCCGCCCGAGCAGCGCCCTGGGATCGGCGTTCTTGTCCGTCAGCACGGCCTGGACCACCGGATCCAACAGGGCGTACAGCGCCTGGGCCTCTATGGGCGGCTCGGGACGGGCGTACCGACCGGCCTCCTGGACGTACAGCCGGTAGTTCTGCGTGGGCACGTTCGTGTACCTGCTGATGATCTGTTGGAGCTTGCGCTGGTACTCCCCTCGCATGAGGGGTATATCGGGCAGCCCCACCAGCTTGCCCGCCATGGCGGCGGCCTGGGTGTTGAACAAGACCTCGTTGAGGTCGAACTCCTCCCAGATGGCGAACCAGAATGCGGCCTCCCTGGCCTCGGGGCTGCTCTTGGCGTTGATGAAGCGCACGGCGCCCCCGGTCTGCTCCGCACGCCCGGCCGGGCCGGCCGGGAGGGGAGCCATGCCGAAGTCCTCCAGCTTGCCCCCGTGCTGGCTCACGACTATGTCGATCCAACCGGGCGAGAAGATCGCTATCGCGAGCTGCTCCGACGCCAGCATCGGGAATATGTCATCCGCCTTCAGGAGGGTGTTGCGCGGCAGGACGTCGTACCGCCACCGGAGGTCGTGGTAGAACTGCAGCGCCCGAGCGGCCTGCGGCGAATCGAACACCGCCCTCCACTTGCCGTTGACCTGCTTCTCGAAGTCCCCCCCGGCCTGCCAGACGAAGTTCAGCAGCTGCCACCCGCCCTGGTTGCCGGTGGTCAGCACGGCGAACCCGGCCCGGTTCTTGCTGCGGTCGGTCAGCTTCTGCGCGTCCGACGCCAGCTCATCCCAGGTCCGCGGGGGCTTCTCGGGGTCCAACCCAGCCTGCTTGAAGAGCGCCCGGTTGTACACCAGGCCCATGACGTAGCCCCCGGCCGGGATGCCGTATATGCGCCCGTCCAGCCCCGTCACGATCTTGAGCATCCCTGGGTTCCAGTCCTGGAAGTACTGCCAGCTCTGCATCAGGTCGGTGATGTCCGCCACGACCTTCTGGGAGATCAGCTTCTGGACCTCGGTGAACGGCACGAGCCACAGGTCACCAGCGGTACCTCCTTGGATCCTCGCGGGAAAGGTGGAGGGATCCCAGGCGTACGTGTCGCTGACTATCTTGACGTTGGGGTACAGCTTGTTGAACCTGGCTATCTTGTCCCGCCAGAGCTGGTAGGCCGCGCGGTCCTCGGGTCGCGGGGTGTTCTCCACGCGGATCGACACCGTCTTGCCCCCCGCTATCTGCTTGGGCAGGCCTATCGAGCCCTGGGTGCCGCTGGGGGCCGCGGTGGGGGTGACCACGGGGGCCGCGGTGGGCGAGGGCGAGCTGGGGGTCGTGGGCGAGGGTGAGGGCGAGCTCGGGGGCGATGGCGAAGGTGAGGCGGCGGCCGTGGGTGAGGGCGAAGCGCCCGTGCCCGCCGGGGTGGGCGTGGTGCCGGCCGCACCTCCGCAGGCCTCCAGCGTCGTCAGGACGGTGGCCAAGCCCGCGATCTGGATGAATCGTCTCCGGCTGATAAGGCTGTCTCGCATCGTGGTTCCTCCATCGTTGTAAGGTGTGTGCCCTGCAAAGCGCGGGTGTTGTAGGACCTTGAAGATCGCTGCTCCGCTCGGACCACCTCCTTCTTCCGCCCGATCAGCTGCCTCTATGCGCTCGGTTGTTGACTATCATAAGCCTCTATGCTAACGTTGTCAATACCCTAGAGAAAGATCAAGACGGGAGGAGGTAGCAGGCATGACCGTGGTGCACATGATCGGCAACGCGCACATCGACCCCATCTGGCTGTGGCCGTGGCAGGCGGGGGTGGACGAGGCCCTGGGCACCTTCCGCTCGGCCGCCGACCGGTGCGACGAGTACCCGGAGTTCATCTTCACTCGGGGGGAGGCCTGGCTCTATCGCTGGGTGGAGCGGCTGGACCCCGACCTGTTCGAGCGGGTGAGGGGGCTGGTCCGGCGGGGCCAGTGGCACGTCACCGGCGGGCAGTTCGTCCAGCCCGACTCCAACCTGCCGACGGAGGCCGGCTGGCGGAGGCAGATCGAGCACGGCCGCAGGTACTTTCGGGAGCGGTTCGGGGTGGTCCCCCGCGTGGCCTACCAGGTGGACTCCTTCGGCCACCCGGCGACGTTGCCGGACATCCTGGCGGACGAGGGGTACGTGGGGTTCGTGTTCCACCGCCCGAGCCCGCAGCAGCAGCCCCTGCCGGCCCAGACCTTCCGGTGGAGGGGGCCGAAGGGCGGCGAGGTCGTCGGGTTCAGGATAGTGCCCTCGTACACCTTCTACGAGGAGGACCTCTACGAGCGGATCATGATGGCGGTGGAGGCCTCCGGTGACCTGGGGCACACGATGTGCTTCTACGGCGTGGGCAACCACGGCGGAGGGCCCACCAAGGCGCAGATAGAGTACATCTTGGAACACCGCGACGCGTGGGAGGGGATAGAGCTGCGGTTCAGCACGCCGGAGGCGTTCTTCGAGGCCGTGGCCGGCGAGAGGGAGCGCCTGCCGGTCGTGACGGAGGAGCTGCAGCACACCTTCCCCGGCTGCTACAGCGTGATGCACGACATCAAGCAGCGGCAGCGCCGGACCGAGCACCTCCTGGAGGCGTCGCGGGGGGCGGTCGAGCGGCTGGTGCGGGAGCCCTCGCGGGCGCGGGAGCTGGGGGGGAGGCTGGAGGCCGCGTGGGAGGACCTGCTGCTGACGGAGTTCCACGACGTGCTGGCGGGCACGGCCGCCCCGCAGTGCTGGGGGGCGGTGAGGGCGATGCAGGGGAGGGCGCAGATCGCCGGCGAGGAGGTCGTGCTGGAGGCCACCAGGCTGTGGGCGCGCCGCCAGCTGCCGCCGGTCAACGCGCACCAGCTGGTGGTGGTCAACCTCGATGCCGCTCCCTGGGAGGGGTACGTGGAGGCCGAGCCCTGGCTGGACTTCCAGCCGTGGGGGGACAGGTGGCTGAGCGACCCAGATGGCCGCCCTGTGGACGTGCAGCGGGTGCAGCCCGGCGCCCCGGGCGCCACGCGCGTGGTGTTCCCGGTCGAGCTGGCGCCGACCTCCGGGCTCCAGCTGCTGGTGCGGGACGGCCCTGCCCCCGGCAAGGAGGTGCGGACCGACCTGGCGGTTGCTGAGGGATACCTGGAGAACGCCCACCTGCGGGTGGAGGTGGGAGGGTCCGGGGTGGTGGGGCTGAGCAGCCGCGGCAGGCCCCTGCTGGAGGGTATAGGGCTGCACCTGCGCGCCGACCACACGGATACCTGGACCTTCCACACCGACCGGTTCGAGGAGCCGGTGGAGGCGGAGCTGGGGGGCCTGCGATGGGCGATCGAGGAGAGCGGGCCGCTGCGCGCCAGGCTGCGCGCCGAGGGCTGGCTGGGGCGATCGCGCGTGAGGTGGACGCTCAGCCTCCACCGAGGCGATCCACGGCTCCACATGCGGCTGGAGGTGCTCTTTGCCGAGCGGTTCAGGGCGCTGCAGATGCCGATCCACCTGGCCGGCGCCGTGCGCCGCTGGACCGACGGCCAGGCGGGGGGAGCGGTGGAGAGGACGCCTGGGCCCGTCGAGTGGCCGGTGCAGGGGTGGTCCAGGGTGGAGCTCGAGGGAGCGCAGCTGGCGCTGGTCACGCAGGACGCGTACAGCCTGAGCCTGCACGGGGCGCGCTGGCAGTGGACGCTGCTGCGCAGCCCCAAGATGGCGTGGATGGGGCAGGACCCCGAGGTGTACGGCGGCAGGGACGACCACACCGACCAGGGCGAGCACACCTTCGAGTTCTGCCTGTGGGTCGGCGACGCCCTCGGGGACGAGGAGCTGCACGTAGCGGCCAGGCAGCAGGCGCTCCCCCCCGTGGTGTTAGATAGGTACGAGGGGATGGGCAGGCCCCTGTAGCCGCCACCCGTTGACAAGCCCGCGGGCATGCGTTAACATAACCTCGCTAGGTTCTCTGAAGAGAACCTAGTTCATATACATGAACACAAGGAGCGATGGAGGCTACGGGAGGAGGTGTGCCATGAGCGGGAGCAGGGTGAGTCGGAGGCGTTTCCTGAGGGTGCTTGGGGCCACGGCCGTGGTGGGCTCGCTGTACGCCTGCGGGCGGGGGCCGACGCCTGGGGGCAGCCCCGCGCCCACCCCTAGCATTCGCCCCGCCCCGACCGTGCCCACCACGCCGATCAGCGTGTTCCCGACGGCCGTGCCCACCGCCGCCGCCTCGGCGGCGCCGACCGCGCCCGTGAGCGGGGGCAGGGTGACGGGGGAGATCGAGTTCTCGTACTACAACTGGGGGCCCGCGAGCATCCAGTACTTCAAGGAGATGGCCGCGGCCTTCATGAAGGAGTACCCGGGCACCCGCATCAGGCTCACGCTGCCGCCAGGAGACCAATATACCACCAAGCTGAAGATCCTGCTGGCCACCGGCACGGGTCCCGACATCATCACCACCACCGACATCACCTACAAGCTCTTCAAGGAGGGCCGGCTGCTGGACCTCACCGCCCGCGTGGAGGCCGACCCCATCCTGCTGGATGGGTCGAAGTTCATCCAGGCCGGCTGGGACATCTACCGCTTCGGGACCGGCCACATCTACGGCCTCTACTCCGGTGCGGACACCCACCTGCTGTACTACAACAGGGACCTGTTCGACAAGGCGGGCGTCAAGTATCCCGGCGCGGACTGGACCTGGGACGACTTCGTGGACGCCGCCAAGGAGCTCACGCTGCGCAAAGGGGAGAAGGTGGTCCAGTTCGGCACGGCGCTCGGCATCCTGGTGGCCTACTGGGGATGGGCCAACCTGGTGTGGATGGAGGGAGGGGACATAGTCGACAGGCGGCCGTTCTACAGCAGGCTCACCCTGAACAACCTCCCGGTGCTCAAGGTGCTGCAGTTCATCCAGGACCTGATGTACAAGTACAAGGTCGCCCCCACCCCGGAGCAGGCCAGCGCCCTGGGGGAGGCGGGCTCCTTCGAGAGCGGCAAGGTCGCCATGCTGCTCGACGGTGGCTGGAGCATCCAGTCGCGCAAGGCTATAAAGGCCTTCAGGTGGGACGTGCAGATGATGCCCAGGGGGCCCAAGGGCTTCATAGGGGCGTTCTGGCCGGGCACGCCGATGCAGATCAACGCCAGGACGAGGAACCCCGACCTGTGCTGGGAGTTCGTCCGCTGGTTCGCGGCCAGCAAGGAGGCGCAGACGCTGATAGCCAAGCAGCTGATCCAGGTGCCCGCGAGGCTGGACGTGGCGTTCTCCTCCGTCTTCCTGCGACAGCCGGGGATGCCCCCGCACGGCGACGTCTGGGTCAAGTCGCTGGAGCGCGCCAGGCCGGCGGACATCCAGCACCCCAACCAGCAGGAGATGATGGACAAGGTGTGGAACCCCAACTGGGACAAGTTCATCCGCAACCGGATGACGCCGCAGGAGTTCGCCGTGACCGTGGAGAGGGACGGGAACAAGGTGCTGCAATCCGGCTAGCTATCGGTGTTGGGAGGTGGGTATGGCCAGGATCGGTAGGGCCAGCAGCGGGTCTCGCCGCATATCTCTGAGGTTGCGTGAGGCGGTGGAGGGCTACCTGTTCATGGCGCCGGCGGTGCTGGGCTTCCTGTTGTTCACGCTCTTCCCGATGCTGGCCTCCTTCGCCCTCAGCTTCACCGACTACGACCTGCTCTCTCCCCCTAGGTGGGTGGGGTTGGCCAACTACCTGCAGATGGTGCGCGACCCCTTCTTCTGGCAGTCGCTCAAGGTCACCACGATCTACGCCGCGGCCGGGCTGCCCCTCGGGCTGACCCTGGCGCTGGCGGTGGCCATCCTGATGAACCAGAAGGTGCCCGCCCTGGCGCTGTGGCGCACCGTGTACCTCCTGCCCTCGGTGATCTCGGGGGTGGCGGTGGCGATCCTGTGGAGGTGGTTGTTCAACCCGGAGTTCGGCCTGCTGAACGTGCTGTTGGGCTACCTGGGCATCAAGGGTCCTGACTGGCTGGGCAGCACCACTTGGGCGCTGCCCTCCTTGATCATCATGGGGCTGTGGGGCATCGGGGGGAGCATGCTGATCTACCTCTCCGGGCTGCAGGGCATCCCCACGGAGCTGTACGAGGCCGCGGAGATCGACGGCGCGGGGCGCCTCGCCAAGCTGTGGTACGTCACGATCCCCATGATCTCCCCCGTCATCCTGTTCAACCTCGTCATAGGGCTGATAGGCGCCTTCCAGTACTTCACGGAGGCCTACGTGCTGACCGGGGGAGGGCCGGAGAACTCCACGCTGTTCTACATGCTCTACCTCTACCGCAACGCGTTCAACTACTTCAAGATGGGGTACGCCTCGGCGCTGGCCTGGACCCTGTTCATGCTCGTCCTCCTGCTCACGATAGCGGTGTTCAGGACCACGCCGATGTGGGTGTACTACGAGGGCGAGAGGAGGGGCAGGTGATGGCCAGGGTGTCGCAGCTGCAGGCCGTGCTGACCGCTCGGGAGCGCCTAGCCACGCGCAGGTGGAGGCGTCGCCTCGAGACGGCGGCCTCCCTGCTGATCATCCTGGTGGGCGCGGTGATCATCATGATCCCCCTGGCGTGGATGGTCTCCACCTCCCTCAAGAGGCCCTTGGACGTCTACCTCTTCCCGCCCAAATGGGTCCCGGTGCCCCCGCAGTGGGGCAACTACGCGGAGGTGTTCAGCGCCGTGCCCTTCGGCCGCTACATGCTGAACAGCGCCTTCGTGTCGGGGATGGTGGTCCTGGGCAGCGTGCTGTCCTCCTCCCTGGCGGCCTACAGCTTCGCGCGCCTGCGCTCGCCGGGCCGCGACCTGATCTTCATGGTGCTGCTCTCCACCCTGATGCTGCCCGGCGCGGTGACGATCGTGCCGACGTTCATCGTCTTCCAGAAGCTGGGTTGGATCAACACCTTCAAGCCCCTGATAGTCCCGGCGTTCTTCGGCAACGCCTTCTTCATCTTCCTGCTGCGCCAGTTCTTCCTGACGATCCCGCTGGAGCTGGAGGACGCGGCCCGCATAGACGGCGCCTCCGCCCTGCAGATCTTCTGGCGGGTCATCCTGCCCCTCTCCAGGCCGGCCATCATAACCGTGGCGATCTTCGCGTTCATCGGCTCCTGGAACGACTTCTTCACACCCCTGATCTACATCAACTCCGAGGACATGTACACAGTCGCCCTGGGCATCGCCAACTTCCAGGGGAGCGCCCGGGTGGGCCCCCAGATGCACCTGCTGATGGCGGCGTCGTTCATCGCCACCCTGCCGGTCCTGCTGGTGTTCTTCCTGGCGCAGCGCCTCTTCATCCAGGGGATAGTCTTCACCGGCATCAAGGGCTAGGAGGTGAGGGCTCTTTGGAGGGCTCGGAGCATGCCGAAGCCCAGCCTGGTGTCCGGCAGGAGGTAATGGCCCTCCGTCCACTCGTTCCAGGAGCCGATCAGCAGCACCTTGGGACCTCCCCTCCCCTGCAGGAACTCCACCCCAGCGCGCACGAACCCCTCGAAGACCTCGGGCGTCTCCCCCACCACCGGCCTCGTCCGCCAGCTGCGCGGGTGCTCCAGGTCCCGCGGCAGCAGGTGCCTGGGAGTGTCGTCGCAGCCGGGGCTGACGCACGGCCAGTAGGGCAGCGCCGACAGCCCGGCCTGCTTGGGCCACACCCGCTCCACCACCTCCCGGACGGCGTCCTCGTACCTGGGCAGGTTGTCCGAGATCGGCAGCCTGCTGGCCCCCACCGCCACCGAGTTGTACAGCCCGTAGCTGTCCACGCCCACGGCCAGCACCTCCCCCAGCGCCCGCAGCACCCCGGGCTCCTGGCAGACCGCGTGGAAGTGGATGCCAGGCAGGCCCAACCTGAGGGCCAGCTCCCTCAACCCCTCCAGCAGCCTCCTCGTGCCCTCCAACCCCAGCTCCCCCACCAGCAGCGACACGTCCCACAACCCCACCACCGGCCTGCCCTCCACCCGCCAGTACCAGGGATGCCCACAGTACCTGCTCAGGATGTAGCTCAGGCTCCGCCAGATCTCCACTCCATGGGGAGCATCGTACACCAGCTCGTACGCCCCAAGCTCCCCATCCTCCCACTCCCCCAACCACCCCTGCGAGGCCCTCGCCCCGGCCGTGGGGAACCAGTAGGCCCACGGATGGTTGGTCCACATCACCGCAAACCTCATCCCCCCACCATCCCCCACCCCCAACAAACCCTCCTCCAAAGCCTCATGCAGCACTGGCCCTCCCCCATACCAGTACCAGTCGAAGATGAACACATCTATCCCGGCAGCCCTCGCCAGCTGGATGTACCTGTGCCAGGTGCTGGGCTCCCGCTCGTCCAGCTCCCCAAGCAGGGGCGTCCTGGGCTGGGGATGCCCCTCAAACCACGGCCTGGCTCCCCGCAGCAGCACGTACTCCGTCCACCCAGGCCCGTACAGCACGTCGTTGAGCGCGCTGCGGTGATAGTGCGGAAACACGTAACAGCCTACTTCCATACATCCCTCCTCATCAGCTTGATCAAGCGCTGCGAAGAGCCATGCGACAGATGGTAGCCATCTCTTCCCAGTACCGATCCAGAGTGTCCTCTACCACGTTTACGCTGAGGATGTGACCGAACTCCGGCTGCTCGTGCCGCACAGGCAGAAAGCCCTCCTCGTAGACGCCGGTGCTCCCTGTGCCATGTGGCCAAGTAGACGCCGGTGCTCCCTGTGCCATGTGGCCAAAGACGCGCGCATAGCGAGTAAGTAGCTCTGGCAACCTATAGCGTACCGAGACTCCCAAGAGGCTCTGGTTCATTGGGAGCAGAGCGAGCAGGGCATCGTACCATCCCTCGCCAGCGATCAATATGTGGGGGAAGCGCTCCCTCAGGCTCGCCACCAGCTCTCGATAGCCTGCGTAGACGTCATACCTGGGATCGTTGAACCAAGCCGACGACGCATCCAGGAACACGGCGTCAACCCCATAACGTGCTACCGTGCGTCTGATCTCCTCGATCAGGTGCTGCCGGAAGCTGGGCTCTCCAGGGTTCAAGAAGACTTGGTCGTCCTCCTCGTGCCTATCCGTGTCCCAGTCGGGGGCGTTGATGAGCTTGACCACCCTGCCGGTGCGATTCAAGAACGCGGCCCTCTCCCATCCTGGATAGAGGCGGGCGTTCGCGCCCGTCGCTCCGAACATCGGCATCACCTTGACCCCCAACCTGTGCGCTACGGATATAAAACGCTCAAAGGCGCCGCTTCCTCCCAACGACTCACCCGGAGCGTACAGAGGATACGAGAAGTAGTACCGCCCAGACCATCCCGGTACAAAGCACAGTACATGGCGACCAGCAATAAGCCTGGTGAGCTGTTCCAGGACATAGGCCATCTTGTCAAACGTATTGAATACATGACCCGTCCAATGTTGTCCATGCAGGTAAACCACCAGCTTTATGTCCCTCGCCCAGCCGGGCACGTCCTGCCTGTCCTCCCACCTACGCAACCCATACGAGCCCTCAAGGAACTCAAGGTGAGCCCTAAAATCGGCCTCCAGATCGGCCAAACCACTCAAGAAGCTTATCTTGATCTCAGGACTAGTGAAGTGGGAACACCACCTGAGTGCGCTCTCTTCACAGATGACCTCCACTTCTGGAAGGTGTAGGTATGGGGGCACATGCGCGTATAGGCGCTTAGCTCTGACCTCAGGATCCCTGACGCTGATGGAGATCGCGCCTTGAGCCTCCCCAATGCATGCCCACGGGGTCAGCCACTCCGGTCCGGGGTAGCGCCAGAGAACGGGAGAGCCTGACCTAGGCCAGAGACTCTCTCCCTGGGGGAGGGTGGGGTGCCAGAGTCCCTCTCTTTGGACCTCTGTGGGGAGGTTACGCAACAGTAGCTTGATCGCCTTCACGGGCTCATCGTGCCAGGCGCTGATGCGCAGCGTCACGCTGCGCCCACGCACGCTGACCACAGCCTCGACCTGTCCTTCGCTGCGCCCCTGCTGCCCACCCCAGCTGAGGCGATTACAGCTCACACGCAGCCCGTCTCCCTCGGCTACAACCTCGGTGTGCTCGGGTGCAAGCCCGTAGAGGTTACCGGTGGTAAATATCTGCACGCCCCAGGCCATGCCACGGTCGTCGCCAGGGATCGAAAAGAACGGATCTTGAGGATCATAGCTCAGCTCCGTCACGTCCATCCATCTCCTCCGCTTGATGCCCGATCTGCCCGCCCTCGCCAGTGCCGACCCGGCTCGTGGCGAGGGCGGCGACCTCCGCCGCTACCGCTCGGGCTCCACATGCCCATCCAGGCCCACGTGGGCCACGCCCTTGCCTCCCTCGTGCACCACCGCCAGCAGCTCGCACTCCACCTGCGCGCCGGGGTGCAGCACCCTGTGCGTGCCCCGCCTCAGGCCCTCGTTCACGCTGATCGGGTACCCGGTGCACGGCTCCAACACGAGCACCTGCAGGCCCCGCCATCCGCCGTAGCTGGCGAACAGCCAGCAGGAGGAGAGCACCTCGGGGTCGAAGGCCAGCGCGAAGCTCAACCCCTCCCGAGCGTGGGTCACGGCGCACCAGCCGGCCTCGAGCCTCGTCGCGTACTGAAACTCGCACACGCCGGAGACCGGGGGCAGGGCCCGGCGCATGTCGTGCAGCTCCCCCCGCTCCCCCTCCAGGTACGGCCACCGGTAGGCCAGCCCGGTGCGGCCGCCCCGGCTGCGCCCGAACTCCTCGAGGTACATCTCCGTGGCGGGGAGATCTATCCTGCAGTGCTCGTCGACCCCCACCGCGACGTGCACCTTCCACAGGAAGGGCTGCGGCTCCCTCCCCAGGTTCGTCAGCCTGTAGCGACATCGCAGGGTGGGCTCACCGGCCCTAAGGGTGATCCACCTCTCCAGCCGCGTGGCGCTGATCGGCGTCTCCACCTGCAGCCTCACGGTCGCGGCGTCCCCGCTCGCCGCCTCCACGCCGCACTCCCAGGGCAGCGCCCACACCTCGCCATGGTCCGGCATCCTCTCCCCGTTGAGCTCCTCCGGGAGGTCGTTGGGGTACAGCTCGTCCCAGCCCCCGAAGAACACGTCGTCGTACACCGAGTGGAGGGGTACCTCGCGCGGCTTCAGCCTGGGGTGGTGCCAGAGGAGGTACCGCGATCGCGGCCGGTACTCGATCTGCCAGATCTTCCCGCCCAGCTCCGGCAGGAGCACCACCCTCAGCAGCTCGTTCTCCAGGACGACCGCCCGCAGGTCCCGCAGCTTCCAGTCCGTGGACACGCTCACGCCCATCCAGCCACCTCCTACGCGACCCTGTACCGCTGCACCACCGACTCGTCCACCTCCACCCCCAGCCCTGGACGCTCCGGCAGCAGCACGTGGCCGTCGACGAGCTCCAAGGGCTCGCTCACGAGGTCGCGCGCGATCGGGGAGGTGGAGACGGTGTACTCGATCATGGCGCCGCCCGGGATGCAGGCAGCCAGGTGGGCGCTCGCCGCCACGAGTATCCCGCTCTTGAAGGCGTGGGGCACGAGCTGCCTGTGCCGGGCGTGCACCACCTGCGCGATGCGCCTGCCCTCGGTCAGCCCGCCGCACCTGCCCAGGTCCGGCTGGACGACGTCGACGTGTCCCTCGTTGATCAGCCTCCGAAAGGCCTCGGCCCCGCTCTCCTGCTCCCCCGCCGCGATGTACATGCGCGTGCGGTCGGCCAGCTGCCTGTAGCCCTCCAGGTCGTCGGGGGCCAGCGGCTCCTCCAGCCAATAGACGCCGTACCGCTCGTACACCTCCGCCATCCGCAGCGCCCCCTTGAGGTCCCACGCCATGCCGGCGTCGATCATCACGTCCACGTCCTCCCCGACCGCCGAGCGGATGGCCTGGACGAGCTCCTCGTCCAGCCTTCGGCTGCGCCCTATCGGCCCCCACCCGAACTTCACAGCCGTGTACCCGGCAGCCGCGTACTGCTCAGCGAGCCTGCCCGCCTCGACCGGGGTCTCCGGCATGATCGCGCTCGCGTACGCCCGCAGCCTGTGGCGCCGGGCTCCCCCCAGGAGCTCGCTCACCGATAGGCCTGTGGCCTTGCCCAGGATGTCCCACAGCGCCAGGTCTATCCCGCTCATGGCGTGCATGGCGGGCCCGCCGCGGCCAAAGTAGATCGTCGCCCTGTACATCCTCTCCCACAGCCTGTCGATCTCGAGGGGGTTCTCGCCGAGCAGCACGTGCTTGAGCCCCATCGCGACCGAGTGCGACACCGGCGCCTCTATCGCCGCCCTCGCCACGAGCGGGGAGGAGTCCACCTCGCCCACCCCCGTGATCCCCTCGTCCGTGTGGACCCTCACCAGGAGGGTGTCCTGCGTGCCGTCCGCCCGCGAGGGGTCCACCTCGGGCAGCCGCAGGTAGATCGCCTCGACGTCCGTGATCCTCATAGTCACCTCCCTCCACAGCTCCCGTCAGAACGTCACGGATAACCCCCCGTCCACGGGGATCACCGCGCCCGTGATGTAGCTGGCCTCCTCGGAGGCCAGGAAGAGCGCGACGGCGGCCACCTCCTCCGGCTGACCCGCCCGCGCCAGCGGGATCTTCCTGCGCCCCACGTAGACCGACCGGAACCAGTCGGTCTCCAGCTCGTTCACCCCATCCACGACCGACATGCTGGTGTCGATGAACCCGGGGGCTATCCCGTTCACCAGTATCCCATGGGGTGCGAGCTCCACCGCCAGGCTCCGCGTCAGCTGGTCCAGCCCTCCCTTGGAGACGTCGTACGCGGTGGCCAGCGGCTCCGCCCGCTGGGCGTGGATGGAGGAGATGTTGATGATCCTGCCCCCCCGCCCGGCCGCGAGCATCCACCGCACGGCGGCCCTGGCGCAGTGCACGGCCCCGCACAGGTTCACCCGCAGCACCTCCTCCCAGGACTCTCGGGGCATGTCGACGAAGCTGCCGGGGCGGAAGATCCCCGCGTTGTTCACCAGGACGTCCAGCCGGCCGTACGCCTCGAGCGCCCTGCCGACCAGCGCCTCGGCCTCCTCCCGACGGGAGACGTCGGCGGGGACGGCCAGCGCCCTGCCCCCGGCGCCCGTGATGGCGTCGGCCGCGGCATCGACCTCGTCCCGCGTGCGCGCCGCCAGCACCACCGCGCAGCCCTCCCGGGCGAACAGCTCCGCTATGGCCCGGCCGATGCCGCGGCCGGCCCCAGTGACGATCGCTACCTTGCCCTCAAGACGCACCTTGCACCTCCTGTCCTACGTACGCCAGCAGCACCTCCACGCCGTACGGCGGCAGCTCGACCTCCGCTGGGCGAGCGTCCCCCGTCCAGGGATCCTGGTACGCCCTGCCAGCTGGCAGGGCGAGCCGGGCCTCCTGCGCCGCGTGGTTGAGCACGAAGTACAGCGCTCGGCCCCCTCCGGCCCGCACCACCAGCTCGCCCCCCGCAGGCACGGACGGACCCCGCGCAACGCCCGCGCCGCGGAGCGCCTCGAGGAGGACGCCCGCGACCACCTCCTCGCCCATGCAGCCCAGGTAGTAGGCCCTCCCGGCGCCCAGCTGGCGACGCACGGCGGCCGGCGATCCCGGCCACGGCCCGTCCGCGTACAGCAGCAGCGGCTCCGCGCCCGCGGGGGCGAGCAGCTCGCACCAGGCCCGGGCCGAGAGCCTGCCGTCGCCGTGCGCCCAGCGCAGGGTCCTGGCCTCTCCCCCGGGCAGCCCCTCGAACTCCTCCACCGTCGCGCCCACCAGCTCGCCCAGGGGGCCGGGCAACGGCCCCCTGGGCCAAGCGTTGTGCTCGTCCTTCGACCCCGAGCGCGGCCCCAACAGGAGCGTGCCCCCCGCCTCGACGTATCCCCTCAGCCGCTCCGCGAGGCTGGCGGTGGCCAGATAGAGCGAGGGGGCCACGAGCAGGCGGTAATCCCGCAGGCGGTCGTCCGACGGCGAGAGCACGTCCACCTGGAGGTCGGCACGCCGCAGCGCCAGGTACCACTCCTCCGGGTACCTCCAAGGGTCGGCCAGCTCGGGCACCTGGGGCTGGAGGGCCAGCGCCCAGTGGTCCTCGTAGCTCCACAGGAGCGCGACGTCGCCGCGAGGCTCGGTGCCCCGGAGCAGAGGGGCGAGCTGCTGCAGCTCGCGCGCCGCCCGCTCGACCTCCGCCAGCGAGCGCGTCCGCCTGCCGTCGGGGGTGAGGAGGGAGGCTATGTACTGCTCGGAGCCTCCCCTGGCCTGCCTCCAGGGGAAGTACAGCACGACCTCGGCCCCGTGCGCGACCGCCTGGTAGGTCCACAGCCTCAGCGCCCCCGCGGGAGGTGCCCTGTGCTCCAGCCTCCCCACCTGCTGCTCCAGCACCCAGTAGCCGGCGCGCTTCAACCCCCGCACCACGTCGTGCCCGAGCGCGAGGCGGTGGGGTAGCCCCCCTATCCACCCGGGGTAGACGTCCCACGCCGCGACGTCCAGCGGGCCGAAGAGCCGGTGGTAATCGATGTGCGCCGCCATGCCTGGGATGTTGTGCGTCAGGCGCCTCCCCGGAGAGCGCCGCCGGAGGATCTCGGCCTGCCGCTCGAGGTACCGGCAGGCCAGCTCCGACTGGAACCGCACGTAGTCCAGCAGCAGGCCCGGGTTCTGGCGGCCGACGCGCACGGTGGCCAGCGGCGCTGGCACCTGCCCCCAGCGGGTGTACCCCTGACCGAGGAACGCTGTCCCCCACGCCTCGTTGAGCGCCGACACGTCACCATACCTGCGCTCCAGCCAATTGTGAAAGCTCGATCTGCACCGCTGACAGTAACAGGTAGTGGCAGGGAGCTCGTTGTCCAGCTGCCAGCCGATCACGGCCGGGTGCCTCCCGTACCGCCGCCCCAGCTCGTCCACCAGCAGCTCGGTCCGCGCCCACAGCAGCTGGCTGCTCAGGCAGGCGGTTCCCCAGGAGCCGTAGGCCGCCCGCACGCCGCGATCATCGACCGGCATCACCTCCGGATCGGCTTCGACGAGCCAGGGGGGCAGCGTTGCTGTGGGCGTGCCCAGCACCACGGCGAGCCCGTACCCACGGCACAGCTCCAGCACCTCGTCCAGCCACTCACAGCGGAAGCGGCCGGGCTCGGGCTCCAAGCCCGACCAGATGAGCTCCCCTATCCGCACGGTGTCCAGGCCGGCCTCGCGGATGCGCGCCAGGTCAGCCTCCCACTCAGAGGGATCGACCTGCTCTGGATAGTAACAAACACCTAGGAGGAGGTCCAAGGCTCTCATCTCCTGGCCTCCAGGAAGATCACCTCGCTCCCTCCATCCGGCAGGTCCAGGTGCAGGCCCATCTCCATCAGCTGGCCCCCGTCGGCCTCCCAGCTGCGACCACTCGCCGTCTCCAGGAGGTACGTCACCTGTGGGTCCAGCCCTCGCAGCCGCGCGCGCACCATGGGCGCCCCGCGGGGCCTGAACAGCAGCACGACGCCACGGTCCGCGGAAGGCTGGTGGAGCTGCAGTCCATCCCACCCGTCGCCGTCCGGGCATCGTAAGTGGTGGACGCGCGCATCGCGGAACAACGGCCTGATCCGCTTGTACAGGGCGATGTTCCGCCGGGCGATCTCAATCTCCAATGGCCCCCAGTCGGCAGCTCGATCCATCAAGATCCAGGGACCTCCAAGCATGCAGGAGCGGCAAGCGTAGTCCGTAGGGTGCTCCTGCATATAGCTGGCGCAGTAGCGTGGGGGAAAGGGGTAGCTAGCGCCGTACAGCGCTCGCCTGCGCCCTAGGGAGTCCAGCAGCGCAGCCCCATCCGTAGTGATCGAGGTATCGTGCAGCTTGGTCATGGCGTACGTCATAATTCGCCCGCCGCCCTGGCAGTTCTCGACCACGAGCTGTGGGTGCGCGTGCCGCAGGTCGCGCAGTACCTGATTGTACCCTTGAGCGCTGTGGTAGCCTGAGGGGTCGGGCGGATGGGAGTGTGCGGGATGTCGGCAAGGGGTGATCAGCTCAAAGTCGTGGACTAGGTAGTCCAGCTCATACTCCCGCACCACCCGCAGCACCTGCTGCGTGACCCACTCCCTTACCCGCGGCTCGGCCAGGCACAGCGCGCGCGTGCCGAAGCTCCCCCAATCGTCCGGCCACGCCGCCCACTCTGGGTGCTCCAGCAGTACCTGACTCCGTGGGGAGGCGTTGGCGAACGCCATCCACGCGCCGAACAGCATGCCGTGCGCGTGCACGCGCCGTCCCAGCTCTTCCAGCTTCGGCATTCTGGCCGGCACCGACATCCAGTCGCCCACGTCCCGCGCCCATCCGTAGTCCGCTACGAACACCTCTGCACCCACCTCGGTCGCCACCTCGAGACAGTGGAGGGTCACATCTGGCGTGAGGTCCCAAGCGTAGCCCCAAGTGTTGAAGATCACGTAGGGGAAACGGTCGTCAGGCAGCGCAGGAGAGAGGTACCGCTCCACGAGCGCGTGCGTGATGTGCGCTGCGGCATCCCACTCGCCGGCGAACACTCCCAAGAAAACCTCGGGGCTCCTCCATACCCCCCCAGGCTCCAACTGGACGTGCAAGGGCTCTATTGGGGCGGCCGTGAGTCGCACACCCTGCTCCAGCGGTAGGGGCGAACGCCATGTGCGCGCCCCAGGCACCCGGCTAACATCTATTAGGCGGATCTCAGCCGCGCCATCGTACTCCAGCCCAAACACCAGGCCAAACCCATCCCGCCTTCTGAGAGCAGCCCAACTACAAGCCTGTTGGTACGCCCCCACTGTCAGCCGCAGGGCATCCCCTGCAGTCATGACCTGCTGGCGCACCCCGAAACTGACGTCCCCGGGATCCCACCGGTCCCATCTATGACCAGCGAAGGCTTCAACGTAGAGCAGCTCTAGAGAGGAATCATGCAGGTCATGTTCTAGTAGCAGGTCTAGGAAGTGGTATTGCTCGACCTCCACCATATCATCGCCACCGTTGTGCAGCTCAACCCACCTTCTGATTATCGATAGGTCGGGGGGTAGCCACAGGGACTCCACTAGGACCAGCCTTCCACGCGCAAAAGATACCTGGAGCGTGACGGCCCCGTGCTCCTCCTGACAGCTCCAGTCTAGTAGGCGCCAGCCCTGCGATGACCCTGGCAGCGTGGCCAAATAGGTCAACGGCGCCAGCCCTGACCATCTAGCCCCAAGCTTGCTATCCCACAGGGTTGCTAGGCACAGCCCATGGGGGAACGCCCGTAGTTCCACCGTCACGCGCTCGTTGTGCAGCTTCCAGGTGGGGGGGCTGCCAGGGACGAAATCGCATAGGGTGCGCCCCTCCCCTCGCATCATCCCCCTCCTCCGCCGGTGTCGTCGGCCCAGCCCGGCCCGTCGGCGGGCTCCAAGAGTACCACCTCGGAGGCGCGCACCATGCCGTTGGCGTCGAGCACGGGCCTCTGCCCCCGCGCGGGCAGCTCGACCTCCAGCCCCTTGGCCATCAGCTCCCGCCCGCTTAGTGAGAAGCTAGCTCGGTCGCCCTCAAACGACACCTTGTACAGGGTGTCGGCTCTGAGCCCATGAATAGGGATGGTGCGGCAATTGATCTCTCCACCCAAACAGAACACAAAGATGACAGCTGAGTCCGTCACTTCATCGTACGAACCAATGGCATCCCAACCATCCCAGCCGTGTCCTACACGCTCCAGCGGTTGTGGTTCCAATAGGTGCAGCACCTTTCCACGAGCAACTCTTTGCCGGATGCGCTTGTAGAGCGCTATCTGCCTCTGGAGGGACCTCCACTCCTCCGACCCCTCCTGCAGCTGGTGGAGGTGGGTCATCAGGATCATCGGGCCGCCGAGCAGGTGGCTGCGGTACTCGTAGTCCCCCAGCCCCGCGCCGACGTAGCGTCCGGGGGCCGGCTGGTCGCATACGTAGTGGGCCAGGTAGCGCGGGGGGAGCACGTGCGAGATCCGCCAGGTGTGCACGCGCTCGTACAGCGCCCCGGCGGCATCCGCCCCTATGGACGTGACGTGCTGCCGCACTATCTTGAAGGTCGGCAGGCTCAGGCCGTTGTCGCAGTGCTCGATGAGCACGTGGGGGCGCAGCTCCCGCAGCCTGTCCATGAGCCAGTCGAACCCCTCGACTACCGTCACGTAGTCGTTGGTGGCGTGCAGGGGCTGCACCCGTGGGTTGCACCAACCCCAAAGGCGGTGGTCGGTGAGAAAGTAATCGAGCTTGTTATCATCTATGATCTGCAGGAGCTTGTCTAGCATCCACTCTCTAGTTGCTGGATTGCCAAGGGTAACGGCGTACACCTCTCCCTCCCTGCGGTACGCCCACTGCCCGGGGCCGTTGACCCAATCGGGGTGCAGCTTGTACATCTGCGAGAGCGAGGAGGCGTTGCCGAAGCTGAGGTGGGCGCCAAACAGCATGCCTCGCGCGTGGGCGGCGTCTGCCAGCGGCGCCAGCCCACGGGGGAACCTATCCGCCAGGGGACGCCAGTCGGGATCCTCCCAGCCGAAGTCCACGACGAAGAGCTCCACCCCCAGCCGCTGGCAGACGTCCAGGCAGCGCAGCATCGACTCCTCATCTATGTCAGGGCCGTACCCCCAGCTGTTGAAGGCCACGTACGGGAACCTGGGGTCCTCCACGCGCCGCGCCAGGACGTCCTCCACGTACCTTTGGCACCTGTACGCCAGCTCGTCCAGGTCGCCCTCGGCCAGCCCGACGAAGCCCGGGGGGCCCGCGAGGGAGGCTCCCGGCTCCAGGCGGTACCCGGGGCGCAGGCAGCACTCCACCCACACCGCCCCGTCGCCGTACATGTCCCCGAAGGCGCACGTGGCCCGTGCGTTCGACTCCCAACCCACGTACATCCCAGGGCCGCCGCCCGGCGTCACCAACCCCAGCCACGTGGCCTCCCGGCGATACCCCGACTGCACGGCGTCCTTCACCCCGGGCCCCAGCTCCACCCACCGCCACGTGTACCAGTCGGCCCACATGCCTCGGCGGGCGCGCTCGCGCCCCAAGCCGCAGTAAGCCCTGAGCGATCCGGCTGGGGGGCGAAGGGCGTAGGTGACCACCGGCAGGCGGGTGATCACGATCGGGGTCTCTCCCTTGTTGGTCAGCTCAAACCACTGCCGCAGCGTCGCGTGGCGCGGGTGGCATTGGAGGTGCCACAGCACCTCCAGCGGCGTGCCGGTGGGCAGCAGGCGCACCACGGCCTCGCCGACGGTACCGTCGGCGAGGCTGGAGACCTCGGGCCCCTCCACCGCGTGCGGGTCCTCCGAGGACACCGTCACGGTCCGGCCGGTGCCCGCCAGCTCGCGGTAGGCCAGCTCGTAGAGGGGGGAGCGTACAGCCGTGTCCAGCCAGTCAACTCCGTCTCCAGACATACGCAGGGCCTTGCATGTCACCGCGCCCTGCTCTCCCACACGCCACTCAGCGTGGATTAGATCATTATCCAATATCAGAGAGCGCGTCGCTTCGTCAAATCTAATCACCGATTCTTGCACCTCCCACATCACGTCTTGCTTGCAAGAGCAGTCACAGCAGCTTGTTGGCCTTCTCGTCTATAGTCTTGGCCGCCTGCTCGGGTGTGATCTTGTTGTTCCAAAGCTGGTCTAGCACAGGCCCGAAGACCTCGAACACTATCTGCTGGTTGTTGGTTGTGTACAGGTCTCCAAGCTTTGCTTCGGAGGAGGTCACAGCGTCTAGCACTAGGCGGTAGCCTTGGGGCTGCCCCTCGAGCGACTCCTTAGACAACCGAGCGGAGTTAAGTATCGGGATCCAGTCATGCTGCTTGGCCATGGTCATCTGGAAGTCGGTGGCCGACCACCTGGCCCACTCAAAAGCAGCGTCCGGCACCTTGGACTTCTTGGAGATCACCCACCCCCCAAGCCAGTAGGGAGTCACACGCTTGCCATTCCACTTGGGCCAGGGTACCATGCCCCACTTAAAGGATGCTTGAGATAGAGGGGACATGTCCCAGCTGCCGCCGAAGAACATAGCGGTCCTGCCGGCCTGGAATGGCCCCACGTTCTGGGAGATGCTCGCGCGCTGGGCAGCGTTGGGCGCGACGTGCTCCTTCCAGATCAGATCCTGTACGAACTGCAAGGCCTTGATATTGACAGGATCCTGCATCTGGAACTTCGTGGGCTCGACGATCTTGTCGAAGAAAGCCGAGCCTTGATCCCACGATAGCACCTGCAGACCCCACCACACCTGTAGCACACCTGGATCCACTCCCCACTGCACAACTTTGTTGCCCTGCCGTATAGTGAGCTTCTGGGCGGTGGCAAGGAAGTCATCCCAAGTCCAGCTTTCATCGGGGTACTTTATGCCGGCCTGATCGAACATCTTCTGGTTGTAGTACAGCGCAACCGTCTGGATGTTCTCAGGCACTGCGTACATGTGGCTACCGTCAAGGCGCCAAACCTCAAACAACTTGGTGGGATACTTATCCTTGTCGAACATACCAGCCTTGTCCAGGTAGGGCTGCACGTCTAACAGCATGCCCTTCTTGAAATGACCATAGGCTTGCACGTCCCAGAAGTACACGTCATAGGGTCGATTGGCGGAGTACGCTAGAGGAATCTTCTGCCAGTACTGGTCGTACGGGAGTAGCTGGAAGTTGACCTTATATCTGCCCTTGTGCGTATCATTGAAGGTCTGTGCCCGCTGCTTGAAGTTCCTGTCGGTCGTGGGCGACACCTGCCACATTAGTGCCGAGAACTCCTCTAGCGTCGCCTGTGTGGGCTGCGACGTGACTCGCTGGCTCCCAGCCCCCCCGCACGCCCAGAGCGAGCCCGTCGCGGCGGCAACGCCCACCATCCGGATAAACTGCCTACGGTTATAACTACGGTTCGTCATGCGATCCTCCTGCACCTAACATCTCCTGACCGAAGTCTGCGCCTGCTTAGCCCGAGATCTTGCGCCGATCCATCACCCCCCTCGCGACCTGCATGCCGCAGCTCAGCCCTTGATCCCCGTCATGACTATCCCCTGCACGAAGTAGCGCTGCGCCAACAGGAAGAGCGCCACGGGGGGCACGATCGCCAGGGTGGTGGCCGCCATCAGCAGGTGCATCTGGGGGCCTATCCGCGGCGACCCCTGAAACTGGGACAGCGCCACCGCGATCGTCCACTTCGTGTCATCGGTGAGGTAGATGAGTGGGCCAAAGAAGTCGTTGTAGGTCCACACAAAGGTAAACAGCGCCACCGTCGCCAAGGCGGGGGTGGTCAGGGGCAGCATGATGTTCCACCATATACGGTAGTAGCTGGCGCCGTCGATCTTGGCCGCGTCCTCTAGGTCCTTCGGGATCGTCCTGTAGAACTGGCGCAGCAGGAACACGAAGTAGGCGTTGCCGAAGAACGCCGGGACTATTAGGGGCTTGAAGGTGTTGATCCACCCCAGCTTGTTGAACCCCAGGTACGTGGGCACTAGGGTGACCGTGGAGGGCAGCATCATGGTCGCCAGCAGCCCCAGGAAGATCAGGTCGCGTCCGGGGGCCCGCAGGCGCGCGAAGCCGTAGGCGCTGAAGGAGCACGACAGGAGGGTGCCCACGAGCACGGAGGCGACGATGATGAAGGTGTTGCGAGCGTACGTCAGGAACGGCACCAGGTCCAGGACCTCCCGGAAGTTCTGGAAACGCGGCGGGCGGGGGATCCACACCGGTGGGAAGATGTAGGTTTGGCTGGCCGGTTTGAGCGCCGTGGATACCATCCAGAAGAAGGGGACCAAGATGAACAGGGCTCCGGCCGCCAGGATCGCCGACGACACGAGCAGGGGTATCTTCCGCCTCGCCTGCTCCCATGCCCCCCCGACCGACGTGACGAACGCGCGCAGTCCCATCAGCTCTCCTCCACCTCGTAGAATACCCAGCGCGAGGACGACCTCAGCACCAGCAGCGTCAGCAGCAGCACGATCACGAACATCACCCAGGCGATCGCCGAGGCGTAGCCCATCTTCAGGTACTGAAAGGCGTTGTTGTAGAGGTAGACCGACAGTAGCAGGGTGGCGTTGTTCGGCCCTCCGCCGGTCAGCACGTAGGCCTCGGCAAAGACCTGCAGGGACCCGATTATCCCCAACACCAGGTTGAAGAAGGTTACGTGGGAGATGAGCGGGAGGGTCACGTGGCGGAACTTACCCCAGGTGCCGGCTCCGTCGATCTCCGCCGCCTCGTACAGCTCCGTGGGGATGCCCTGCAGGCCGGCCAGGTAGATCAGCATGGTGCCGCCGAAGCCCCACAAGCTGGTGATGATCAGCGCGGGCAGCGCCCACCTCTCGCTGAGCAGCCACTGCGGTCCCTGGACGCCTACCTTGCCCAGCAGCACGTTGATGATCCCGTAGTCGGCGTTGAACATCCAGCGCCACAACATGGCCACCGCGACCCCGGATATGACGGTCGGCAGGTAGTACACTGTGCGGAGGAAGTAGACGCCCCGGAAGCGCTGATTGAGCAGCAGCGCCAGCAGCAGCCCCAGCGCTAGCGTCGCCGGCACACTAACCGCCGAGTAGAGTGACGTGACCTTGAGAGCCTGCCAGAACAGGTCGTCATGTAGCAGGTCCTGGTAGTTCTGTAGGCCGATCCACTTTGGGGGGGAAACTACGTCGTACTGCGTGAAGCTCAGGAGCAGGGAGGCGATCATGGGCCCCAGCGAGAAGAGCAGCAGGCCCAGAACCGATGGTGCCATGAAGATGTAGCAGTGCAGGGCCTCGCGCTGGGCTATTCCCAGGTGCCAAGGGCGCGCCAGCTGTGGGCGAGCCTGCAACCGCACACCTAACCTGTCGCTTCGTCCACCCACCCAGCACCTCCAGCTATGTGCCTCGGCCGGATCCCACCATCCGGTCGACCTCTCTCCCCCGCTCGACGCCGGCGTCGGCCCTCTTGCCCGCGGGCAGGTACCCCAGCCGCGTGGAGAGCTCGGCCGCCCCCTCCCGCACCAGCCGCAGCAGCTCCGGCAGCCGAGCCTCCGTGAAGTTGACGCGCGGGACGGAGATGCTCATCGCGGCGACCATCCTGCCGCCGGCGTCGTAGACGGGCGCCGCCACGCAGCACAACCCCGCCGTGGACTCCTCGTGGTCCAGCGCGTACCCGCGCGCCCTGGTCTCCTCCAGCTCGCGGTAGAAGGCCTCGGGGTCGGTGATGGTGTTCTCCGTGAGCTTCGGCAGCGGCCTCGACCTGGGGTAGCGCCTTAGCAGCTCGTCGCGGCTCAGGCCGGACAGCAGCATCTTGCCCACCGCGGTGCCGTGGGCGGGGAACCTCTTGCCTACCGCCGAGACCATCCTTATCAGGTTGTTGCCCTCCTCCTTGGCCACGTAGATCACATCCTGCCCATCCAAGGTGGCCAGGTGGGTGGTCTCCCCACAGCGCCTGGATATCTGGCGGATGATCTCCTGCCCCTCCCTTATGAGGTCGACGCTGCGCATGTAGGCGCTGCCCACCTCGAACGTCCGCGGCCCCAGGCGATAGGTGCCGGCCTGGAAGCCCTGCGCCAGGTAGCCTCGCCCCAGCAGGGTCCTGATCAGGGCGTGGGCGCTGCTCTTGGGGATGCGCAGGGCCCGGCAGATCTGCGTCAGCGTCAGCCCCTCCTCGTGCTCCGCGAGCAGCTCCAACAGGTCCAGGACGCGCGCGGCCGACTTCACTTGTCCCGTCGATGCATCTCCCTGATTCATTATACCGAACCCTGTTCTTGACATTGAACTCAGCAGCTCTATAATAGCAGCTGTAACCCTGGCTGTCAACACATCTCGGAGGTCGGCAAGTGGAGACCGTGCACCCCTTTGACCTGCAGGCCCGCGCGCGGCTCGGCGCCAGGGCCCTGACCGCCCTCCTGGACGCCTCCCGGGACGGGCTCATGTACTTCCTGGCATCCTGGCGCGCCCGCCCGCCCCGCGCCGACCACTGCCTGTGGGACTGCGGGGACGGCACAGGCAGGCATGTAGACGCCCTAACGCTGGCGCACATCATGGCTGGGAGGGACCCCCTGGAGGCCGAGGGGGCGGAGTCCCGGTTGGAGGGCTGGATGTTCAGGCTGCTCGACCCGGCCGGGCTGTCGTGGCTGCCGCCGGAGCCGTGGGCCGAGCCTTGGGGGAGGGACCTGCTGATGGCCGGATGGAGGGAGGGCGAGCGCGTCGCCGAGATCAACTGGGCGCAGCGGGGCACGCTGCAGGGGCTGACGACCAGGTTCCTGGCGACCGGCGATGAGCGGTACCTGCGGGCCGCGCGCCGGCTGGTCGATGGCCTGCTAGCGGTCGCGCTGCGGCACCCCCGGGGGCTGTTCTTCCCCGAGGGCTACTACAGGGAGGGCGGCTGGCGCTGCCGTCAGCCCGGGTTGTGCCCGGGCATCGACGAGTACAACGCGGCCCCGATCGTGCCCGCCGTGCGGCTGTACGAGGCCACGGGGTACGAGCCGGCCCTCCGGCTAGCCAGTGGCCTCGCCGAGTTCGCCCTGTACCACACCAGCGGGTACCTCCCGGACGGCCGCTTTCGCTGGCCCGCGGGGGAGCTGGAGGCGCACTTCCACACCAGGTCCAACTTCATCCTGGGCGTGCTCAAGCTGGGGCTGGTGCTGGACCGCAGGGAGTACGTGAGCTGGGCCAGGCAGAGCTACGAGCACGCCAAGACCTGGGGCACCGAGTTCGGCTGGTTCCCCGAGGGGCTGGGCCAGCGCCACGGGGAGATCTGCTGTACCACCGACATGATCGAGATAGCGCTGCTGCTTGGCAGGCACGTGGACCGACGCTACTACGCCGACGCGGAGCGCTTCGGGCGCAACCACCTGCTGGAGAGCCAGCTGCTGTCCCTGGAGCGGCTGCGCGCAGCGGTGGCGGCGCTGCCCCCGAGCGACGAGCCTCCGCCCTGGCAGGGGCGCTACTCCCGCTCGGAGGGCGTCGTCGAGAGCCAAGTGGGGGGGTTCGCCTCCCGCCCGACGCTGAACGACGCCTTCCACCCCGACGCCGCGGCGCTCATGCAGTGCTGCAACGCCGCCGGGGTGAGGGCTCTCTACGACCTGTGGAGGCACGCTGTGGAGGAGGCGCCCGGGAGGGCCATCGTCCACCTACGCTTCAGCGTCGAGACGCCGGGGGTGAGGGTGCTGAGCTACGAGCCCTCGGAGGGGAGGTTGGACGTCCTCAGCCGGGGCGCTGGGGAGGTGGAGATCAGACTGCCCCAGGGGGTCGGCGAGGCGGTGGCCCTGGTGCGGGATGAGCGGGGCCACCTCGTGCGTGGGCAGGCCCTGACAGGCGAGGCCGGCTACGTCCGCCTCCGGCTGGAGGAGGGGCAGACGGCCGAGGTGCGCTACCCGCTGCCGGCGCGGACCGCCCACTACGAGGTCGGGGCGGAGGGCGGGCGCGCCTGGTGCGTTGGCCACTGGCGCGGCGAGACCCTCGTGCGGGTGGAGCCGGAGGGCTCCTTCCACCCGCTCTACGGCCGAGCGTCGGACCTGGAGCCGGCGCAGCCCACGCCCGCTTGGGGGAAGCCCATAGAGTCTCTGTAGCCAGAAAAGAGGAGGGGTGTATGGAGGTAGGCTGTTACGTGTTTCCGCACTATCACCGCAGCGCGCTCAACGACGTGCTGTACGGGCCTGGGTGGACGGAGTACGTGCTGCTGCGGGGAGCCAGGCCGTGGTTTGAGGGGCATCCCCAGCCCAGGACGCCCCTGCTTGGGGAGCTGGACGAGCGGGAGCCCAGCACCTGGCGCAGGTACATCCAGCTGGCGAGGGCTGCCGGGATAGATGTGTTCATCTTCGACTGGTACTGGTATGGGGGAGGGCCAGTGCTGCATGAGGCTTTGGAGGAGGGTTTGTTGGGGGTGGGGGATGGTGGGGGGATGAGGTTTGCGGTGATGTGGACCAACCATCCGTGGGCCTACTGGTTCCCCACGGCCGGGGCGAGGGCCTCGCAGGGGTGGTTGGGGGAGTGGGAGGATGGGGAGCTTGGGGCGTACGAGCTGGTGTACGATGCTCCCCATGGAGTGGAGATCTGGCGGAGCCTGAGCTACATCCTGAGCAGGTACTGTGGGCATCCCTGGTACTGGCGGGTGGAGGGCAGGCCGGTGGTGGGGTTGTGGGACGTGTCGCTGCTGGTGGGGGAGCTGGGGTTGGAGGGCACGAGGAGGCTGCTGGAGGGGTTGAGGGAGCTGGCCCTCAGGTTGGGCCTGCCTGGCATCCACTTCCACGCGGTCTGCCAGGAGCCCGGGGTGCTGCGGGCGCTGGGGGAGGTGCTGGCCGTGGGCGTGGACAGCTACGGGCTGTACAACTCGGTGGCGGTGGGGGCCAGCAGGCTGCCGATCTCGGACAACCTGCCCAGGTACGAGGACGCCGTCCGGGAGGTGGTGGAGCGGGTGTGGCCCAAGCAGGCCGGGCTGTCGGCGCTGCCCTACTGGCCGTGCGTCAGCCCCGGCTGCGACGACACTCCCAGGCACCTGCTGCCGCGGGACCTGGAGCACCCGCGCAGCTGGCGGACGAGGCCGGTGGTGGGGGAGACGCCCGAGGTCTTCGAGGGGTTCGTGCGCGCTGGGGTGGAGTTCCTGCAGGGGAGGGGAGGTCCCAGGGTGCTGCTGATCGGCTCCTGGAACGAGTGGACGGAGGGCCATTACCTCCTGCCGGACACCAGGCTGGGCTTCGGCATGCTCCGAGCCCTCCAAAGAGCCCTCACCTCCTAGCCCTTGATGCCGGTGAAGACTATCCCCTGGATGAAGAGGCGCTGCGCCAGGAAGAAGAGCAGGACGCACGGCAGGAGGAAGAGCAGGGTGCCGGCCATCTGGATGGTGATGTCGGTTGGCTCCGCCCTGGCGGCCCGCAGGAAGTTGATCCCGAGCGCCAGGGTGTACTTGTCAATGTCGCTCAGGTACACGAGCGGGCCGAGGAAGTCGTTCCAGTTGGCGACGAACGAGAACACCGCCACGGTGGCCAGCGCGGGCTTGGCGAGCGGCAGCAGGATCTGCCAGTAGATGCGGAACTCGGAGGCGCCGTCGATCTTCGCCGCATCGTCCAGCTCGCTGCTGATCGTCATGAAGAACTGGCGCAGGAGGAACACGTAGAACGCCGGCCCGCAGAAGGCCGGCACGATCAGCGGCAGGAAGGTGTTCACCCAGCCGATCTCCCTGAACAGCATGAAGGTCGGGATGATGGTCACGGGGTAGGGGATCATCATGGTGGCCAGCACCAGCAGGAAGAGCACGTCCCGGCCGGGAAACCTGAAGCGGGCGAAGCCGTAAGCCACCAGCGAGGAGGAGAGCACCTCCCCCACCAGCGCCAGCCCGGTCACCATCACGCTGTTGCGCAGGAAGGTGAAGAAGGGGATGAGGTGGAGCACCGCCGGGAAGTTGGAGAGCGTTAGGCGGTCCGGGACCCACTGCGGGGGATAGGAGTAGGCCGTGCCGGGCGGCTTGAGCGCCGTGGACAGCATCCACAGGAACGGCAGGGCCATCACCAGGCCGAGCAGCAGCAGGGTGGCGTAGGTGCTGGCGGCCAGCAGGAGCCTTGCCAGGGGGGAGCGCCTGGCTCGCGGCTGCTGCTTGGTCCTGTCGGCCGCCTGAGTCGTGATCATCGTCCCCTCAGAGCCCCTTCGTAGTGGACGTAAGCTCGGGACAGCCTCAGGATGAGGATCGTGAGCCCGATGATGAGCAGGAACAGCACCCAGGCCAGCGCGGAGGCGTAGCCCATCTCGAACCAGTGGAAGGCGTTCTCGTACAGGTACAGGACGTAGAAGAGCGTGGCGTAGTTGGGGCCGCCGCCCGTCAGCACGTAGGCGTAGGTGAAAGTCTGGAACGAGGAGATGACCCCGGTGATGACGTTGAACAGGATGACGGGGGAGATCATGGGGATCGTGACGTACCACAGCTTGGCGAGGCGCCCCGCGCCGTCGATCTCCGCGGCCTCGTACAGGGCCCTGGGCACCCCCTGCAGCGCCGCGAGGAAGATGACGATCGCCCCGCCGATGCCCCAGAAGCTCATGATGATCAGCGCGGGCAGCGCCCACTCCGGACTGGCCAGCCAATCGGGGCCACGCACGCCGAAGATGGAGAGCACGTAGTTCACCACGCCGAAGTTGGGGTCGAACATCCACCCCCAGATCACGGCGGTGCCCACGCCCGCCAGCACCGTGGGGAGGTAGAACAGCGTCCGGAAGAAGGAGATGCCGAACACGGCCCTGTTGAGCAGGACCGCTACAAGCAGCGCCGCCACCACCCCGAGCGGGACGCTGACGGCCGTGTAGGTGGCGGTCACCTTGAGCGACTGGAAGAACAGGGGGTCGGTGGCCAGCCGCCGGTAGTTGGCCAGCCCCACGAACCGCGGCGGGCGCAGCAGGGACCAGTCCGTCAGGCTGATGCCCACCGAGGCGAGGATGGGGCCCAGCTGGAAGACGAGGAAGCCGACGAGCCAGGGGGAGATGAAGAGGTAGCCGAACAGCACCTCCCTGCGCGAGGCCGTCAGGATGCCGCGGTGGCTGCGTGCCCGCCTCATCGCAGCCCCACCCCACGCGAGATGACGTGCCCTACCATCGGACCTTCGCCTCCCTCGCCGGCGGCTCGGCGCTCGCCGGCGGCTCGTACCCTCGCCCGACCTCCGGCCTCAGGTAGGTCGGGTACCGAGCCCCCGCGGGGGATATGGAGGTGACGGTGCCCCCTCTCCACCCGACCACGTACTCCCTGCCCACTATCCGCTCGACGCGCTCACCGGAGGGCTGGGGATAGGTGACGACGAACGTCTGGCCCTCGCGGGCGACGCCGAGGTCGAGGTACCTGCCCCGCCAGGCCACCGCTCGGGGCTGTCCGTCGACCGTGAGGCGGACCTGCCGCCCATCTGCCCACTCCGGCAGGCGCAGGTAGTAGCGCTCGGGCAGGTGCGCCCGCAGGCGCAGCTCCCCCCTGTGGGGCTCGTGGCTCACGAGGCTGGCCCACGGGGTGTGGCGGCTGACCGCCAGGTGCACGTGGACGCCCTCGGCATCCCTGCTCATCACCGCGTCCCACACCAGGCAGCAGGCGCGCACCCCCGCGGGGGTGCAGCAGCCCTCGAGGACCCCCTCTGGGTCGCCAAGCAGCGCGTTGGGGAGGGCGGCGCTGTCGAAGCTGCCGCGCAGCATGGCCCTCACCCGGTCCTCCGCCGACACCGTCGGCGGGAGGATGCGCTCCACCTCCCTTATCTGGTTCTCGAGGAGCTGGTTGCGGGCGAACCGCTCCATGTCGTCCCAGTGGTCGCCCAGCCCAGCCTGGGACAGCTTGATCGCCAGCTCGACGAGGTCGGCGAGGGCGCACGTCTCGCAGGTGCGGGCGTAGGGAGTGCTGCTGGGGTCGAGGCCTAGCCCGTCCGGTATCCAGCCGAAGGCGGTGGTGTGCCGCCGGGCGTGGGCGTACACCCTGTGGCACCAGCCGGCCAGCTCCTCGTCCCCCACCGCCAGGGCGTACCTCAGCACCCCCAGCGTCGCGGGCAGGATGCCCCCGCTGTGCGTGTGCCCGCGGAAGGTCCCGTCCCAGGCGATCGCCCCGCTGTGGTAGGCGAAGTGCCTCGCCAGCTTGCCGGCCAGAGCCAGGGCCTCCCGGCTGCCCGTGGCCTCGTAGTACCTGACCATCCCGATGAGCTGCTGCGCGGCGTAGCCCGGCGCCGAGCCGTTCCAGAGCCCGCCCTCGAGCCACCGACCCTCCCGCCACACGTCCTTGGGGTAGAAGCAGTGGTCTGCCCGCTGCACGGCGATCCGTGACAGGCCGGAGATGAGTGCGGCGATCTTGGCCTCGACCTCGGACGAGCCGGTCAGCAGGTACCAGCTCACGAGGCCCAGGAGCACGCGTCCCTGACAGAACATGTCGGCGGCGTAGCTGGACCACGGGGACTCGGCGTTGTAGAACAGGCCGTCGCGCGGGTTGGCGCGGGCCAGCAGGAACTCGCGCAGCGCCTCCTCGGCCTCCCCCCATCCGCGGCCGAGCACCTGCCCTGCCAGGGCGAGCGCGTCCACGCACCGCCCCGACAGGTCGCAGTAGTCCCAGCTGGCGTGCTCAGCCCGAGGGGGCGAGCTCCGGAGGTTGACGAGGAAGTAGGGCTCGTGCTGGCGGGCGGCGTCCAGCCTAGCCAGGATGCTGTTGACGCCGAGCTCGATCGTCTCCTCCAGGAAGTACCCCGTCGGCACGCCCATCGCTACCTCCACCCAAGCTACCGCCTCTGGAGCTCGGCGTTCACCCGCGGGCAGACCTTGGCCGTTGCCTGGGAGGCCTGCTCCCGCCCGGAGAACACCAGGTCCAGCTCGGACTGGATGATCGTCGAGATCTTGTCCCACTTCGCCCCCGCCCCGGGGATGTGGGCGTACTTGGCCTCCTCGATGTAGATCCCGTAGCCCTTCTTCTCCTTCTCGGGCGTGAGCCACTGGGAATAGAGGGGCTTGTAGGAGGGCACGGAGGAGATCACTTCCAGCCGGAGCTTCTCCCCCTCCGTGGCGAAGTACTTGACGTACTCCCACGCCGTGCGCTGCATCTTCGACTGGGGCGAGATGGCCCAGGTGAGGTTCATGAGGTAGGTGGCCCGCTGCCCGGTGAGCCCCTTGGGCACGAGCGCGAAGCCGTACCTGAGCCTGGGGTTCTGGTCGAAGCCGGACGGCTCCCATCCGGCCCCGAGGTACATCGCCACCTTCCCCGTCTTGAACGCGTTGGCGGGCCCGCCCAGCATCTTCAGCGTGGTCGCCGTCGGGGCCACCTTGTACCTGGTCAGCATATCGGCCCAGAACTGGATCGCCTGGGTGGCCTTGGGGTCCGTGAGCGCGCACGCGGTCTGATCCTTGTTGAAGACGTCGGCCCCGTTGGCCCAGATCCAGTACAGCCAGGTGGGGTAGAAGCTGTAGTCGAAGGCTATCCCCCACTGGGTGACCTTGCCCCCCTGGGTCACGGTCAGGCGCCTGGCCGCCTCCAGCACGTCTCGCCAGTCCCAGGAGCTGTCCGGGGGTTTTACCCCCGCCCTGGCGAACAGGTCCTTGTTGTAGAAGAGGGCCGCGGGATAGGGCACGTACTCGATCGGCAGCGAGTAGACCTTGCCGTTCCAGCTGTTGACCTCCAGTATGCGGGGGTCGAAGTCCGCCTTGCTTATGGTCGGGTCGGACTGCAGGTAGGGATCCAGATCCAGGAGCTGGCCGGCCTGCGCGTACGGCTGGACGTAGCCCTCCCACATATCGAAGACGTCCGGAGGGTTGCCCGCCGCGATCATGGTCTGCAGCTTCTCGAAGTAGTTGGTGCCGGCCGGCAGCGTCTCCTGCTTGACCGTGACCCCCGGATGCCGCGCCTCGAAGGCGCGGTTGATCCTGTCCCGGATCTTCAGGTCCTCCTCACCGCCGGGGCAGCACACGAACACCCGCAGCACCCCCCGCTCGTAGGCCTCCTGCTTGCCCGACGGTGAGGTGGGGGCGGCGGGCGGACGCGACCCGCACGCGGCCAGGGCCGCGCCCACCACGCAAGCCAGCAGGACCCTGAGTAGGCGACCTCCTATGCCTCCCATCTCCCTCTCTCCGCTTGTTCATGCTTATGAACCTAATTCTCGGTTACGAACCTTGATGGTAATCTTATTGTACTCTGCGTGCCGGCCCTGTCAAGATGTGCGCGCCGCCCGCAGATATTGTGGGGCAGCGCTTGATTTCGCCCGAAAGGGGTTTATAATACGTATTACTAATACGTATTACCAAAAGGAGGGTGCGCTCGGAGAGGTGTCTTCTCGCAACCGCCCCACACAGCAGGACGTCGCCCGCCTGGCGGGGGTGTCTCAGACCACGGTATCCCTGGTGCTCAGCGGTCCGGGGGCCTCGCTCGTGCCCGAGGAGACCCGTCGTCGGGTGCTGGAGGCCGCGGAGCGCCTGGGGTACGTCCCCGACAGCAACGCCCGCGGCCTCCGCATGCGCAAGACCTTCACCATCGCCAGCATCATCCCCGATATCACCAACCCCTTCTATCCTGAGGTGGAGCGAGGGATACAGGACGTCGCCGATCAGCAGGGCTACGACCTCATCGTGTACAACACGGACGGCCTGGAGGAGAAGGAGCGCAAGTGCCTGCGCTCGGTGCTCCAGAGGAGGGTGGATGGCGTGGTGGGCGTCTTCTTCCACCTGGGGGCCAACGACCTGAGGCCCTTGCTGGAGAGAGGGGTGCACGTGGTGCGCCTGGAGCCCCGGGCCCAGGAGACCGGCCCCTGGCCCTTGGACAACCTCTATGTGGACAGCGTCGCCGCCGCCAGGGCCGCCACCGAGTACCTGCTCGCCCGCGGCTATTGGCCCATCGCGATGCTCTCCGCGGACACGGGTCCCGGCCCGCTGCGGCTGCGAGGGTATCTGGAGGCGCTGAGCGCGCACGGCTTGGGGGTGGAGGCCGACCTACTGGAGCGCTCCGACTTCACGGAGCAGGGCGGCTACGAGGCGACCAGGCGGCTGCTCGGGCGCCGGCGCCCCAGGGCGATCTTCGCGGCCAACGACCTGATGGCGATGGGCGCCCTGCTGGCCCTCAGGGAGGCCGGGCTGCAGGTGCCGGACGAGGTGGCGGTCATGGGGTTCGACGACATCCCGACGGCCAAGATGGTCAACCCTCCGCTGACCACCGTCAAGCTGTTCCAGGAGCAGCTCGGCAGGAGGGCCGCGGCGATGTTGTTCGAGCGGATGCGGGGGGAAGGCCCAGCCATGGGCCGCTCCGAGGAGATGCCTTTCGAGCTCGTGGTGAGGTGCTCCGCGTGATGAGGGGGTGATGGGATGTAGGCTAGACCTCTGTAGGCACGGCACAGGATCATGTCGAAACATTGGAACTCTAGGTGCAGGAGGCAGTAACTATGGGGAACACACGCGACCACAGGATCACGCGACGCGATCTCTTGAGGTGGGTGGGCGCCGGCGCGGGGGCGCTGGCCGTAGGAGGGTTGGTGCAGGCCTGCGGAGGGGCGGCGGGGACCACGCCCAGCCCCACCGCTGCGCCCGGCGCCTCCCCGAGCCCCACCCCCACCGCCCCAAGCGCCGCCCCGACGCAGGCGCCGCCCACGCCGACCCAGGCCACGGGGTACACCGGCCCCGCTGCGACCATCACTATGTGGTTCGATACGACCGGCGGCGCCCAGGGGGCCAAGTGCGTTGTGGCATCGGCCATAGATCCCTTCAACAGCAGCCAAGCCAAGGTGAAGGTCGAGCCAACCTTCAGGGCGAACTCCTGGGATGCAACGCGCACCGCGCTGGCAGGTGGTGGAGGCCCGGACCTGGTGGGCACGCCTGGACCCTCGTTCGCGGTGGCGTTGGCCGCGGCCAACCAACTGGCGCCGCTAGATGAGTACATCACTCGCTACGGCTGGCGAGCTCGGTACCTCTCCTGGGCCCTCCCCCTGGGCATGGTCAACAGCAAGATCTACAGCCTGCCCAACGAGATGGAGACGCTCGTGCTGTACTACAACAAGACGCTGTTCGCGCAGCACGGCTGGAAACCCCCACGCACCATGGACGAGCTGATGAGGCTCTGCCAGCAGATCGAGTCCAAGGGTATAATCCCCTTCGCTCACGGGAACGCCGACTGGCGGCCCGCCAACGAGTGGTTCGTGGGCGAGTTCCTCAACCACGTGGCGGGTCCCGATGCGGTGTACCAGGCGCTCCTCGGCCAGAAGCGCTGGGATGACCCGGAGTTCGTCCGAGCCATAGATCTACTGCTGCAGATGCAGAAGAACGGCTGGTTCATGGGAGGGCTGGCCAGGTACTACACCACCAACACCAACACACGCCTGGCTGCCTTCGGCGACGGCAAGGCAGCCATGGACCTGGAAGGGACTTGGGTGATCGCCGACCTGAAGAACTACTTCGGTAAGGCGGCGCACAACGAGAACGACTGGGGCTGGGTGCCGGTGCCTTCCTCATCCGGTCGGGAGATCTACGACCTGGCGATAGGCTCAACCCTCTCGATCAACGCGCACTCCAAGAGTCCCGATGCCGTGGCCTACTTCCTGGACTACTTCTTCTCTCCCGAGGTGGATGCGCGTGTGGTGACCCACTGCGGGGTCGAGCCCGCCCCGATCAAGATCAAGGCCAGCCAGCTCAAGGGGATGGATCCGCGCCAGATACAGATCTTCGAGCACCTGGTGCAGGCTTCGAATCAGGGCAGCTACGGCTACACCACCTGGACCTTCTGGCCGCCAGCGGCCGAGAACTGGCTCATCGAGAAGATCGAGGATGTGTGGGCCGGCAAGATGACGGTGAAGGAGTACCTCGAGGGGCACCAGAAGGTGTTCGATCAGGAGAGGCGAGAGGGCAAGGTTCCCCCCATACCCAAGCGGTAAGGGGGCGGCCACAAAAGAGCATGGAGAGGAGCGAAGGATGGGAAGTCAGACGCAGGAGCGGGTACTGAGTCAGGGGCGCGCCGTGGTTGGTGGGGCGTCCTGGCGTCGGCGCAGGTTGGTGCTGCCGTGGCTGTTCGTGCTGCCCGCGCTCGGCCTCAACCTGGTGGTGATGACCGGCCCAGCCGTGGGCGCCATCTACTACTCCTTCACCGACTGGTCGGGCGTGGGGCAGGCCCACTTCGTGGGGCTCGACAACTACCGACGGATGCTGGAGACGTCCTCGGGCTTCTGGTCGGCCCTCGCGCACAACCTGCTGTACATGGGCTTCTTCCTGACGGTGCCGATGGTCATGGCCCTGGTGGCCTCCAGCCTGCTGGCCCCGATCCGCCGGGGGGCCATGCTCTACCGCATAGGGCTGTTCCTGCCCTACGTGCTCCCCAGCGTCGTCACCGCCTTCATCTGGCAGTCCTTGATGGATCCTGACCTCGGGCTGGGCGCCCTCGTGGCCAGGTGGACGGGCTTCCGGGGGCTGGCCCAGCCCTTTCTGGGCCAGCCGAGCACGGCTCTGCCCGCGATCGCCTTTGTAGACAACTGGCACTGGTGGGGCTTCCTCATGGTGCTGTTCCTGACGGCGATGCAGGGCATCCCCGCCGACCTGTACGAGACGGCTAGGATCGAGGGGGCCAATCGGTGGCAGGAGTTCTGGTACGTCACCCTCCCCGGCATCAGGCCCACCGTCGCGCTGATGATCCTGATGACCTCGATCTGGTCGTTCTTGGTGTTCGATTACGTGTGGATCCTCACGCAGGGTGGACCCGCTGGCGCATCCGAGGTGCTGGCGACTCTGGTGTACAAGGCGGCGTTCCAGAACTTCCAGGCGGGCTACGCCGCCGCCATAGGGCTGACGATGAGCCTGTTGGCTGGCGTGGTGATCACGATCTTCGTGGTGCTGCGCTGGCGGGGTTGGGAGATCTAGCGGATGAGGAGAAAGGAGCTTGCGCTATGCTTAGAGCCGGCAGGATCTTGAGACTGTTACCGAACTACTTGGTGCTGACCCTGCTGCTGGCGTTCGCGCTGGGGCCGTTGGTGGTTCTGGTGTTCAACTCCCTCAAGTCGGCGGCGGAGATAGGGCGCGATCCCCTGGGCCCTCCCTCCGAGGCGCTGTGGAGCAACTACCTGCGCGCCTGGGAGATAGGGCGGTTCAGCGTCACCACCCGCAACAGCCTGATCCTGGTGGCCGGCACGGTCGCGGGGGTGCTGTTGCTCGGTGGTATGGCGGCCTACAGCCTGGCCAGGATGAACCTGAGGGGTGCCGGGGTCGTGATGCTGTACCTGCTGGTCACGACCACCCTGCCCATCCAGCTCTTCCTGGTGCCGCTGTTCTTCCTGTGGCGGCACCTAGGGCTGGTGGACAACCTCCTGGGCCTGATCATCATCTACGTGGCCGTCAACTGCCCCTTCGCGATCTTCCTGCTGAGGGCCTACATGCTGCACATACCCACGGACTTCGAGGACGCGGCCAGGGTGGACGGCGCGGGGGAGTGGCAGGTGTTCACGAGGATCATAGTGCCCCTCTCCTGGCCCGGGTTCCTCACGGTGGGGCTGGTGGTCGCCCTCTCGGTCTGGAACGAATTCCTGCTGGCCCTGACTTTCCTGACGGACGAGAGCCACTTCACGGTCGTGACCAGCTACTACAACTTCACCACGCAGTTCAGCCGCGACTGGAGCCTGACGAGCGCTGCGGCCGTCATGATGATCTTTCCCATCGTGGTGACGTTCCTGCTGCTGCAGCGGCGATTCGTGGAGGGCCTGACGTCAGGCGGGCTCAAGATGTAGATCGGGAGGTGACAGATGGTCGTACCTGAGGACTACCTGGAGAGGGTGTACGCCGGCGTGCTGGGCAAGCTGATCGGGGTGTACCTGGGCAGGCCGTTCGAGGGCTGGTCCCACGAGCGCATACAGCGCGAGCTGGGGGAGGTCTGGTACTACGTGCACGAGAGGCTGGGCAGACCCCTGGTCGTCACCGACGACGACCTGTCGGGCACCTTCACCTTCGTCCGGGCCTTGGAGGACTACGGCCCGGACTTCACGCCGGCGGAGGCCGGCCGCACCTGGCTCAACTACGTCATCAAGGAGCGCACGACGCTCTGGTGGGGCGGCATGGGCAACTCCACCGAGCACACGGCCTTCCTACGCCTCCTGGCCGGCGTGCCGGCGCCCCGCAGCGGCTCGGCCGAGCTCAACGGTCGGGTCGTGGCCGAGCAGATAGGGGCCCAGATCTTCGTCGATTGCTGGGGCATGGTCTGCCCCGGCGATCCCGAGCGCGCCGCGGACCTGGCCCGCAGGGCCGCCAGCGTGAGCCACGACGGCGAGGCGCTGCACGCCGCGGCGGTGATCGCCGCCCTGGAGGCACAGGCCTTTGTGGAGCGCGACCTGGGACGGCTGCTGGACGTGGCCTCCTCCCTCATCCCCCGCGACTCGACGATCCACCGGGTGATCCAGGACGTCCGCAGCTGGAGGGAGGCGGAGCCCGATTGGCGGCGCGCTAGGGAGCTCGTCGAGGCCAGGTACGGCTACGGGCTTTTTGCCGGCAACTGCCACGTGGTGCCCAACCACGCCCTGGTCATCCTGGCGCTCCTGTATGGCGAGGGCGACTTCCAAAGGTCCCTGATGATCGTCAACACCTGTGGCTGGGACACGGACTGCAACTCGGGCAACCTGGGCTGCATCCTGGGGATCAGAAACGGCCTGGCTGGCCTGGACGCAGGTCCCGATTGGCGCGGGCCGGTGCGCGACAGGTTGTTTGTGGTCAGCGCCGCTCCCGGGGAGGCCATCACGGACGCGGTGCGGCAGGCCTACAGGATAGCCAACCTGGGCAGGAGGTTGGCCGGCCTGCAGCCGATCGTCCCCAAGGGAGGGGCCCGGTACCACTTCGAGCTGCCCGGTGCCCAGCAGGGCTTCGAGGCGGAAGACTCGCCGGACGCCAGGGGGGTGGCGGAGCTCGAGAACGTGGCGGGGCACAGCGCTCATGGGGGCAGGAGCCTGGCCATCCACCTGCGCCATCTGGCGCCCGGCAGGGCGGCGAGGGTGATCGCGCCGACCTTCATCCAGCCCCACGAGAAGGAGATGCCCGGCTACTCCCTGTGCTCGACGCCCACGCTCTACCCGGGGCAAACGGTCCGCGCTCGGTTGGAGGCCGATGCTCGCAACACCGGGCCGGTGTGGGTGCGACCCTTGGTGAGGCACTACTCGGGGGGCGATCAGCTGGCGACGCTGCTCGGGGACCCAGCCCTCCTGCCTCCCGGGGAAGCCGCGGAGATCGGCTGGTGCGTGCCGCCCACCGACAGCCAGCCCATCGCCCAGGTGGGGCTCGAGGTCACCGCCGAGCGCCCTTGTGGGGGCTCGATCTACTTGGACTACTTGACCTGGGATGGCGAGCCCGAGCTGCTGTTGACCCTCCCTCAGGGGGGTGGGATGTGGCAGAGGGCATGGCTCAGCGCCGCCGACCAGTTCGGTCGCTGGTGGGACCACCCCTTTAGGGTCAGCCAGGGCGAGGGCACCGGCCTGGTGGCGCACGGGACGCTGGAGTGGCGGGACTACCGGGTGGAGGCCAAGGTGACGGTGCACATGGCCCGGGCGGCGGGGATAGCGGCGCGAGTGGGAGGCCTTAGGCGCTACTACGCCCTGCTGCTGTGCGATGATGGCATGGCTCGCCTCGTCAGGTGCGCCGACGACTGGCGCGTGCTGGCCGAGGCCCCCTTGGCGTGGGCCACGCACCGACCCTACGAGCTCTCCCTGGAGGTACGGGGGGCGCGGCTGCGCTGCTGGGTGGCCGGGAGCTTGCTGTGCGACGTGGAGGATGAGGAGCACCTCCTGGAGCGTGGGGCAGTGGGGCTGCTGTGCCAGGAGGGCACGATGTCGGCGGAATGGGTTAGGGTGAGTCCCGCCCGTGGTGAGCCCTAGATCTCCTCGGTGTGCTGCCTCGGCTGTGGGGCCGCTAGCGGCGTGCCTCGCTGCCCCTGTTGGCACGTACCTGCGCTCTGCCAGCTGCACCAAATGCCCGGGTCGCAAGCTCGACCCCATAAGCCCAGGACGCACGGGGGAGGGGCACGGGAGGCTGCCATGCTGGCGGTTAGCGGCCACCGCGACCTCGCGTCCCCACAGGTGGTGATGTGGGGGAATTACGGCGGACGCGCGGCTGGCCTTCAGCGGCCTGTGGTGCTGGCCTGGGATGCAGCTGCCAAACCGTCGAGCGCTCGTCGCAGCATCTGCGCCCGCGCCGGACCTCCCTTGCAGTCCCTGGGTGGGCATCTGAGAGCCCGCCCGGCCGTCCTGGCGCCGCGATATCTTCCCGTTGGCGTTGGGTGTGGAGCCGGCTTAGAGCCAGAACCCGTGCTGGGGATCGCCCCGTGGCCGTCCACGGGAAGGCAGTTGGGGGCTCCTCCGGCGGTCGTACCTAGCTTGGCGTGAGCCTATGTGGGAGACCGCGAGCAAGCTGCCACGCCCCAGCTCGTTGGATCGCTGGGCGCCCGCAGCATGGGGTTGACCCTGGCCCTAGATGGCGGACGGGCTGCCCGGCCAGCAGGTCGTGAGGCTCCGCGGGCTCGCGGTCCCAGCCTCGGCCGGCGGTCATCCCGGGCCAGGCGACGACCCAGCTGGCGGCCGGGGAGCCTGGTGGGCTCGGCGACCGCCGCTATGTGCCTGCCGCCTACTAAGTCCATCCGCACTATCCCGCTCTCGAGCAGCTCCAGGCAATCGTACTCTGACAGGATGCCCTCCGCCATCCAGTTGTAGTTCTCCACGGCGAAGAGCGTCCGCCGATTTTGCTCGACATAATATATTCAAAGATCTTTGCCTGACTTCCTACCAGGGGCGGTCAGCCTAGCCCGTACACCCTCGATCACGGTCCTCGGCTATAGCTGGGGGACTCCATGGTGAAGGACAGACCTCCTCTACCAGGGCCATCAATTTGTGCGCTGGCAAGCTTCCGAGCATGAGCTGCAGCCACTGTTAGGGCTTGTCCGGGTGCTCAACCGAGAAGAGTCCGTAGGTGGAGCCTCGGCCATCGAGGAGCAGGATCGTTGTCGATTGTACCACGTACAGGGTGTACACCTGCGCATCCCTCAGCCAGCTGATGCTACAGTATCTTGGTCAACATCCACCATCCCCGAGCTCTTAGGCGATGTGCTTGGGCGGTACTCCCAGCAGGCGCGGCACTGCCCATCCTCGCACCTCCCGGGAGGATGTGACAAACAATCCCCAAATACGACCGGTGTCCGGCAGCCAGGTCCACCGACCTACCGCACACTTCAATAGATAAGTACCCATTGGCATCGTAGCTGGCTTGAACTCAACCTCTCGCCACCCGGACGTAGGTGTCCCCGAGTCGGCTCAGATCAGCACTGAACAATCTCGTCGTGGCCTCTGGATCACCTCTCTTTACGCCAGTGTCTACCTATCGGACACCCTAGAGGGTATTGGCACTTGTTGCGTCACCCGTATTCCCTCCTTCTGTCGGCTCCAATAGGGACTGCCATGCCCTAGCTACTTGAGCGCTCCGCTCAGCAGGCCGCTCACGTAGTACCGCTGCAGCACGAGAAAGAGCAGCACGCAGGGTATGGCGCTCACCACTACCCCTGCCTGCAGTACCCCCCAGTCAATGGTCCCGAACTGCCCGGATTGCAGGATGGAGAGGGTGACCGGCAGCGTCATCCTGTCCTGGTCGGTGACCAGGATGAGGGCAGCGAAGAAGTCGTTCCAGGCGGCGAAGAAAGCAAACAGCGCGGTCGTGACCACGCCGGGCAAGGCGATCGGCAGCATCACCCGCGTGAGTGATAACAGGGTGGAGCAGCCGTCCAGGAGGGCAGCCTCCTGGATCTCCCTGGGAATGGTTCCGAAGGCGTTGCGCATCAGGTACAGACCGAACGGCAGCTGGTAGGTGATATAGACCAGTGCCAACCCGACCAACGAGTTCTGCAGGTGGAGTGCTCGCATCACCAGGTAGAGAGGGGTGATGATCGCCTGGAAGGGGATCATGAACGTGACCAGCAGGCCGAAGAACCACACACCATTGCCCGGGAAGTTGAGCCTGGCGAAGCTGTAGCCCCCCAAGGTGCTCACCAACACCACGCCCCCTACTGTGGCAAGGGACACGTACAGGCTGTTGAGGATGTGCTGCGAGATGTTGATGCTGGCCACCTCGCCCCCCATGCGCCTGAAAGAATCCAGCGACCAGCTATGTGGCCACAGGGTAGGGGGTATGGCCGCGGCCTCGGCCGGGCTCTTGAAGGCTTGCGTCACCATGAGGTACAGGGGCAGTAAGAACAGGACACCCAACAGGATGCAGACTACCCACCAAGCTAGAGTAGCTTGATGCATGGTCTTGAGCGGCATAACCTTCATCGCCAACACCTCACAGTTCCACCGATCTATGGATGAGCCGCAGCTGCACGAAGCTGACCAGCGCCAGCACAACCATGAGCAGGATCGACAGCGCGGCGGCGTAGCCCAACTGGAAGTTGATGAACGCGGTATGGTAGATCCAGTAGACAGCGGTGATGGTGGAGTTGGAGGGCCCTCCGCCGGTGATGATGTAGAACTGATCGAACGCGAGCAGGGAGCCCGCCACCGAGAACACGAGCACCAACGCCAGCGTCGATCTGAGCAGGGGCAGGGTGACTAGCCAGAACACCTGCCGACCGCTAGCGCCGTCCACGCGCGCCGCCTCCTCCAGCTCGATGGGGATGGAGTGCATCCCAGACATCAGGAGTATCATCTGCATGCCTGACGTCTTCCAGGTCACCATCGCGATCACCACTGCCAGCGCACTGGTGGTGCCGGCAAGCCACTGAGGGGGCTGCTGCACCAATCCCAGCAGCTGCAGGATGCGGCCCAGGGGGCCGGCGTCAGGCTGCACTAACCAGACCCAGAGGTAGCTGGCCGAGGCAAACCCTATTGGCACGGGCAGGAAGTAGAGTGTACGAAACAGCCCCACTCCCCTCCGGTGGCCCTTGACGAGCATCGCCAAGGCGAAGCCCACAACGATCAGGATGGGGGTGATCACCAGCGTGTACACGCAGGTGAAGTACACAGCATGCAGGAAGTTAGGGTCTCCCAGCGCGCGCCCGTAGTTGGCCAAGCCGGTGAAACGACGGGCACCGAGGATGGGCCAGTCGTAGAGGGACATCCAGAACGTCATCCCCAAGGGTATGAAGAAGAACAGCCCAATGAGGATCGTGGCTGGCAGCACGTACAAGATGCCTTCTACCGATCGACGCCAGCGCCAGCTACTGGATACGCTCTGAGACCCAATACGCTCGCGGGTGGCGACTTCGCGGGCCGGGGCCATGCTCAGCTCCCCGCAGTTATGGCCATAGCCCGCTGCTGGGCAGCTCGCTGGGCCCCTTGGATGTCCCCTCTAAACACCGCATCCTGAATCATCTTGATCCATGGTCCGTTGTTGTCGTTGAAGAGGGCGTTGTACACGGTGCTATAGGGAGTACGACCCTCCAACATCGCCTGGGCCAAGGCCTTGTACTTAGGATTCAGAGGCTCGTAGATGCTCTTGTAGAGATCAGTACGAATGGGTACAATTCCCTTGCGAGCTAGAACGGCCTGTGCCTCCTCCCCGGTAGCCCACTGAATGAACTCCCAGGCCTCGTCCTTGTGCTTGGATGCTTTAGGTATGGCGATCTCATCGCCACCCGCAAAGGAAGCGTAGCCACCGGTCCTGCCCGGAATAGGAGTCACATCCCACTCGAAGTTCTTGGCGCTGCTTAGAGTAGGGATGAAGAACGCTCCAGAGGGATAGATGCCAATTTTCCCACCTGCGAACGCTGGCCCGCTGTTGGTGCCCTGATCAGTCTGCGCAAGCTTCGGGATGAGGTCACCCTCCCACATGCGACGGTAGAAGGTAAGTGCTTGGGTAATGATTGGTGAGTCGAATGTGGGCGAGCCTTTGCTTGTCAGTACGTCGCCTCCACTAGCCCAGATATAGGGCATGAAGGTGAAGGCGTTGTAACCCGCGCTTGCGCCGGCAAACACATAGCCATAGTATTCACCTCCCAGAGATCTGATCTTGCGGGCGTATTCCTCGACGTCCTCCCATGTCCTGGGAGGCCGCTTGGGATCTAGTCCCGCTCGCCTAAAGAGGGTGACGTTGTAGAAGAGCACCGAGGCCTCAGCGGTGAACGGTAAAGCATAGATCCTGCCTTTGTAAGTAGCCAACCTCATGTGGGACGAGCTCAGGCCGGACTTGTACGTCAGGGCGTTTACCTTGTCGGTGATGTCCTATAGGGCGCCCACTGAGGCAAAGTACGGTAGGTAGACCAGGTCGATCGAGGCAATGTCCGGTCCAGTGCCTCCCGCCGCTGCCGTGCCGAACTTCTGGACAAAGTTGGCGGCCGGAATGAGGTTGACCCTAACCTGGAAATCTTTGTGGGTGTGGTTGAAGGCCTCGACCAGGTCACCTATGAACGTCTTCTGACTGTCCCTGGCCCATAGCGTGATCTCGGTAGTGGCCGGTGCCCTACCAGTCATGTGCGTATTGGCCGGACTGGCCATCGGTGAGCGGCCTTGGGTAGTGGATCCTCTCTGGCGGCCGCAGGCCCACAGGAGTGGGGCAGCGATCAGTGCTCCCCCAATGCGGGTCGTGCGACGTAGAAACTCCCTACGGCTAACATTCGTCTTTGTCCTTTCGTCTTTTGCTGCCATCTCTCTAGATCCTCCTACGAACGAGCAACCAATACAAGGACCTCTCTGCTGGCTTGGCATGCAGCCGGTCATAAATCCTAACCAAAACATTATAGAACGATTTATGTTTAAAAACTATCATCAATCAGAAAATATATCAATATATCTTGGTAAACGTTTTCCGGTAGTTTCTGGTTGTGCGTATCACCCCTGCATAAGTGCGAGGAAAGTTACATCGCTTCAGCGATGGGCACATACCTAATGTGATCGGTGGAGTTCAGGAGCCTGACGCGCACTTGCCCCCCTGCCACCTCAAGCAGGTTGAGCGCACATAGGTCCTGTCCAAGCCGCTCCCTGTAAGCGCGGATCGGTATCTCCAGGTAATGACACAGGAGGATGCGGTTGACCGTCCTGTGCGCCACCACCAGCACCGCGCCCGCCCGGTGGCTGGCGAACACGTGGTGCAGCGCCGCCAGCGCTCGCTGGGCGACCTCGTAGGCGCCCTCGCCTCCCTCCGGGGCTACGGCAGCCGGATCCTCGCACCACCGCAGGTAGCGGTCGGGGGAGGCGCGGCGGACGTCTTCCCGGGTGCGCCCCTCCCAGCGCCCGAAATCCATCTCCACCAGGCCTTCCAGCGCCTCCACCGGCAGGCCCTGGGAGCGCGCCACGGCCTCCGCCGTGGCCAGCGCCCGGCGCAGCGGGCTGGCGTACACGGCGACCAGGGGCTCGGCCGCCAGGCGTCGCGCCAGCGCCTCGGCCTGAGCGTAGCCCCGCTCGGACAGCTCCAGATCGGTCCGTCCGCAGAAGCGGTCCTCGTCTCCCCACACCGTTTGTCCATGCCTGGCAAGCCACACTCGCAACATAGGCCCTCCTAGATGTAGCCTCTTTGCCGCAGCGCCTCCAGGAAGCGCTGGTACTGCTCGCCGTAGCCAGCCTCAAGCCTTGGATCCGGGTCAAAGGAGGCTGCGGGCCGGGCCATGGTGCGTGTGGCCTCCTCCAGCCCGCGGTGCACCGTCGCGCCGGCCGCCAGCACGGCTGCCCCGTAGGCCGCGCCGGTGTGCCTGGCCACCAACACCGGCCTGCCCAGCACGCTGGCCCTGATTGCACACCAGGTCCTGCTGTGGGCACCGCCGCCCGCAGTCAAGATGCCTCCTTCCATCGTCGCCCCGAGGGAAGCCAGCAGCTCGTACGCCAGCCGCTCGAGAAAGCTCACCCCCTCCAACGTAGTCGCATACAGGACCTCTTCATCAAGCACGATCCCCTCACAGAAGCCGCGCGCGTGAGAGCACACGAAGGGGAACCTCTCCCCCTGTCGCCTCAGGGGATAGCAGATCAAGCCCGTGGGGATCCTGCTGGCCGCAGCCGCGTCTAGCTCAGGCAGCCGCGCTCGAGCCCAGAGCTCGAGCGCCTCCCCGCCGGTGTTGGAGGCAGCACCAGGCAACCACCAGCCCAGTGGATGGCGATGGTGATAGATCCTGCCTGCCGGATCGCGGAGCAGCTGCCTGGACACGCCCTTGATGACCATCGTGGTCCCAAGCACGGTCAGCCACTCACCCGGGCTCACCGATCCAGCGGCCAACTGGCTTGCGCACCCATCAGTCATGCCAGCTACAACAATGACGTCTCGGGGCAGCCCCAGTGCCTCCGATACTGACTGCCGGAGGGTGCCAAGGGGCGTGCCAGGGGCAACTACCTGCGGCAGCCGCTCCAGGGGCAGCTCGAGCAGCCGCGCCACCTCGGCGGGCCAGCGCAGCTCCGCCACGTCGTAGCCGCTCTTCAGCGCCTGGGTCCAGTCCGTCACGCCCATCACGCCGCTCAGTCTCTCCAGAAGGTAGTCGGCCGCGTGCGCTATCCGGCCGCAGCGCCACAGGTCGGGGCGGTGCCGTCGCAGCCACAGCAGCTTCGGTAGCCCCCAGGACGGGTGGAAGCGGTAGCCCAGCCTGGCGCACTGCCCGGCGAGGGCCTCGTTGAGCTCGGCTGCCTCCGCCTGCGCCCTGCCGTCCGAGTACATGATCGCCGGCAGCAACGGCTCGCCCTCGGCGTCCACCAAGAGCACGGTACCGGAGGTGGCCGCCACGCTGATAGCCCTCACGTTCACCCTATGGGCTCTCCTGGCCAGCGCCCGCAGGCAGGCCATCGCCTCCCGCCACCACTGCCCGGGATCCTGCTCGAACAGGACTCCCTCCCGCCGCGCCTCCAAGGGACGCTCGGCGCTGGCCAGCAGGCGACCCTCGGCGTCCACCAGGCAGGCCCGGACCCCTCCCGTGCCCACGTCCAGCCCGATGCAGGCCTCCACGCCGCCCCTCCTCACAGGGCACGCCCGCTCTCGGGGTCGAACACGTGGAGGGCCTCCTCCGGGAAGGTCACGTCCACCTGCTGCCCCTCCTCGAAGTAGTCCTCGGCCCCCATGACCACGATGAGCGTGGCCTGGCCCGCCTCGACGGTGACGTGCGTCTCCTCGCCGATCCACTCCACGAAGGTGATCCTGCCAGGCAGGTGGTAGGGATCGCAAGCTGGCTTAGGCGTGGCGATCGCCATGTCCTGGGGGCGGATGCCGAGGACGAACTCCTGACCCAGGCGATCGCGAAGGCTCGCTCGGAGGCGGTGGGGTGGCGGGAGGCAGATGGCGCCGTCCTGGCTCCTGAAGGCCAGCTCGCCGTTCACCGAGGTCAGCGCGCACCGCACGAAGTTCGTGGGAGGTTCGCCCACGAAGTCCGCGACGAAGATCGTCGCGGGTCGGTTGTATAGTTCGTTACGGTCACCGAACTGCTCCACCACGCCATTGTTCATTACCGCGATCCTGTCTGCTAGGGCTATCGCCTCCAGCTGGTCGTGGGTGACGATGATCGTGGTGGTGGAGATCTCCTGCAGCAGCTCCTTGAGGTGGAGCCGCATCTGGAAGCGGAGCCTGGGATCCAGGTGCGACATCGGCTCGTCCAGCAGCAGCACGGAGGCGTTGCGCACCAGCGCCCGCGCCAGGGAAACGCGCTGCTGCTCCCCGCCGGACAGCTGCGCCGGCTTGAGGTCCAGGATCGGGCCCAGCTGCAGCATCTCCGCCACGCGCTCGACCCTGCGCCGCCTCTCATCCGGGGGCACCCGGCGGGCCTTCAGCGGGAACTCGATGTTCTCTCGCACCGTGAGGGGTGGGTAGAGCGCATAGGACTCGAAGGCCATCGCCACGTCGCGCTGGCTGGGCTCCAGCCCGTTGATCAAACGGTCGCCTATGTATATCCGCCCCGAGGTGATCGTCTCCAGCCCCGCGATCATGCGCAGGGTCGAGGTCTTGCCGCAGCCCGAGGGCCCCAGGAGGGCGACGAACTCCCCGTCCTGGATCGCCAGGTCGATGCCCTTGACGGCCTCCACGGCGCGGCCCCGGGACCGATACACCTTTCGGACCTGCTCAAGCCTTAGCTCCGCCATCTCTAGCTCCTTGTGGTGTGGTGATGCGAGGGTGCAAGATGTTGAGTTGGGACTCCCGGTCGAAGAGGTACAAGGCGTCCTCCGGGTAGTCCAGCAGGACCCTGCTGCCGGGCTCGAATCTGGCGTTGGGGGGCACGAGCACGTTGAGCACCTGGCCGTTGGCGCGGGCCCGCAGCACGCCGTGCGTGCCCAGGGGCTCGAACACCAGCACCTCGGCATCGAAGGCGGTGCCCGCGCCCAGGTCGCCCAGCTGGAGGTCCTGCGGGCGCAGCCCCACCCAGACCTCCGTGCCGGCGGTGGGCAGCGGCTCGCCCGTCGCCAGCTGGTGGGTGGTCCCCAGTGCGGTCTCCACCCGCAGACGACCGTTGGCGGCGGTCAGGGTGCCCTCGAGGATGTTCATCTCCGGCTGGCCGAAGGAGAGGGCGACGAAGAGGTTGCGCGGGGCGTAGTACACCTCCCTCGGCGTGCCCACCTGGTGCAGGCGGCCGTGGTCGAGCACGCCCACGCGATCGCCCAGCGACAGCGCCTCGACGTAGTCGTGGGTCACGTAGATGATGGTGTTGTTGAGCATCGTGGACATCCGGTGTAGCTCGCCGCGCATGTAGTGTCGGACCTTGGCGTCCACGTGGCTGAGAGGCTCATCGAACAGGTAGACGTCGGCCGGCCGCACTATGGCCCGGGCCAACGCCGTGCGCTGCCTCTGGCCCTGGCTGATCTCGGCCGGCTTGTGCCCCAGCACGTGCTCGATGCCCAGCAACCTCGCTGCCCAGCGCACCCGCTCGTCGATCTCGGCTCTCGACATGCGCCTGTCTGGAGCCCGCAGTGGGAACGCGATATTATCGTAGACCGAGTAGTGCGGGTACAGCGCGTAGGACTCGAAGGTCATGGCGACGTTGCGGGCATCGGGCTCCAGCAGATCCACCCGGCGCCCACCTATGTGGACCTCGCCGCTATCCGGGTGCTCGGCACCCGCTATGAGCTTGAGGGTCGTGGTCTTCCCCGCCCCCGAGGGGCCGTAGAGCACGAAGAACTCCCGGTCCTCCACCTCCAGGCAGAGGTCGTCGACGGCCCGGACCCTCCCGTAACTCTTGACCAAGTGCTCCAACCTGACTCTAGGCATAGCTCTCTCCTAACCCTTGATAGCGCCCATGCTCAGCCCCCTGACCAGGAAGCGCTGCGCGTACACCGCCAGCAGCAGGATCGGCACCACGGAGATGACCAGCGCGGCGGCTATCACGCCGTATTGTATGCCGGAGGCGGTCATGAAGGACAGCATGGCGACGGTCACCGGCTGCACGTCGCTGGAGCCCAGCACCAGCGCGAAGATGAAGTTGTTCCAGGCGTAGATGAAGGCCAGCAGGGCCGCCGCCACCACCCCGGGCTTGACCAGCGGCAGCGACACGTGCCAGAAGCTGCGCCACCAGCCGTAGCCATCCAGGCGAGCGGCGAACTCCAGCTCGGGCGAGACGTCCTCGAAGTAGCCCCTGACTATCCAGACGATGAAGGGGAGGGTGATCAGCTGGTAGGCCAGGATCAGGCCCCAGTAGGTGTTGTACAGCCCCACCGACCGGTAGATCTGCAGCAGGGGGATGAGGATCAGCAGCGCCGGTGCGAAGCGGAAGCTCAGCAGGGTGAACGCCCAGTTATCGGCGCCGCGGAATCGATAGCGTGCGAGGGCGTAAGCTGCCGGTATCCCGGCGACCAGCGAGAGCCCCACCGCGCCGCAGCTGACGATCAGGCTGTTGATGAAGTTGTGTAGATAGTCTACCTTCAGGGTGCCCACGCCACCGCCCAGCTGCCCCAGCACCAGGGCCTTGTAGTTGGCCAGGGTGGGGGAGAAGGCGAACTGGGGTGGATAGGTCAGTATCTGCTGGTTCGTCATGAAGGACATCGCCACCACCCAGTACAGGGGCAGCAGGAAGAAGAGGTAGATGGCTATCAACACCAGGTGGGCCAACCATTTACGCATGCCTTCGCCTCCTTGCTATACTCTTGCCTCGAGCTCAAGCGCCCCGCAGGTGGGCGCGCGCCCTGTTCCAGTACCTCACCATCACGTAGCTGATGGCGTACGTGATGACCCACAGCACCAGGATGAGCGCCGCCGACTCGCTCAGCCGCAGGAAGGTGAACGCCTCCAGGTAGGCGCGCAGCTGGAAGGTCATCAGGGTGTCTCCTGGCCCGCCTTGAGTCATCGCGTAGATGATGTCGAACTGCTGCAGGGAGTCCAGGATGCGGAACATCACGGCTATGAGGATGTAGGGCATCAACATCGGCAGGGTCAGCGTCCGGAAGGTGAACCAGGCCCCGGCGCCGTCCAGCCGCGCGGCCTCGAACGGCTGCTGCGGCAGCGAGCGCAGCCCGGCCAACAGCAGCAGGGCGATGAACGGCGTGAAGATCCAGACGTCGACCAGCACCACGGTGAGCAGCGCCGTGCGGGGGCTGGATCCCCAGGGGAAGTACCTCTGCCCGATGAAGCTCATGAAGAAGTTGACGAACCCGAACTGGGGGTTGGTCTCCAGCTTCCAGATCAGGCTGCCGATGGCGGGCGCCACCATCAGCGGGAGGATGAGCAGGGGCCTGAGGATCTTCGTGAGCAGCGAGTCCCTGTTCAGCAGGAACGCCAGCAGCATCCCCAGCAGCAGCTCGATGGCCACCGCCAGGAGGGTGTACTCCAGGGTGACCGCCACCGTGTGGAGGAAGTCCGGATCCGTGAAGATCTTCTGGTAGTTGCGCAGGCCCACGAAGGGCCTGCTCCAGGGCTGGCTGAGCACGTAGTGGTGCAGCGAGTACCAGACGCTCTGGGCGAAGGGGTACAGCACCCAGATCGTCAGCACGATGGACGGCGCCACCAGGAGATAGGGCCTCCACCGCGCGCGGGCCGCCGTGGTCGGGGTGGGCGGGGCGGCCGCCACCGCCACCCCCTCCTGCAGGTTAGTCGTAGCCACTCTGCGAGCCATGATGCCTCCTTTCCCCTAGCCCTACTGGGTGATGCCCGCGTCGGCCATCTTCTTGTTGATGCTCTCCGCCAGCTCGTCCAGGGAGGCCTTGACGTCGGCCCCGCTGGTCACCATCTTCTGCAGGGTGGCCGCCCAGTCGGTAGTCACGTCGAAGAAGAGGGGCTGGGGGGTGAAGTAGATCTTGGAGTTGGGTATGAGCTGGTTGAAGGACTCCAGATAGCCGGGGTACTTCTGCTTCAGCTTGGCCACCACCTTGGGATGGTTGGCCACCGAGTGCCTGACCGGGTCGACCTGGTCGCCCTCCACGGCGCCCTTCAGCAGGTGCGCCTTGCCGGTGGCCCACTGCAGGAAGTACCAGGTGGCCTCCTTGTGGTTGGAGAAGTTGCTCATGGCCAGGGACCATATCCAGACGTTGGCGTAGGCCTTGGGATCGTCCGGGTTGGCCGCCACGGGCGCCCAGCCGATGTGCCCGGCCGCCTTCGTCCCCCTATTTTGGAAGTAGCCCAGGATGTCGGCGTCGTAGATCATGGCGGACTTGCCGGCTCCCAGGTCGTTGCCCACCTCGTACCAGGTGTACTGGGTCCAGGTCGGGGGACCTCCCTTCTTGATCATCTGCACCCACAGCTTCGTCATCTCAACGGCCTGTGGGCTGTTCATCGCCGCCTTGAGGTGGTCGTCGAAGTCACGGGCGTGGTAGCAGGTGTAGGCCGACAGGAAGCCAGGGTGGATCGTGGCCCAGGAGCGCGAGCCCCGCACGCCGATGCCGTACATGTTGGCCTCCTTCTTGGAGATGTACTCGGCCGTCTCGATGATCTCCGGCAGGGTGCGCGGCACCTGCAGCTTGTGCTTGGCGAACACCTGCTTGTTGTAGGAGAGGCAGTTGAGCTCGAAGCCGAAGGGCAGGGCCCACTGCTTGGCGTCGCCCTGGCCCGGGGCCTCTCCCGGCTTGCCGCTCCAGGAGTCGCTGTGGAGGATGTTGGGGATGAAGTCCTGCACGTCGAAGTCGGGGTTGGTGAGGTTCTCGTCCTGGATGTACTGGCGCAGGTCCACCAGCCAGTTGGCCGGGCCGTACACCCAGGTCTGGTAGGCACCGGTCATCAGCGCGTCGTACTGGCTGGAGCGGCTGGAGAGGGCGGTCGTGACCTTGTCGAAGTAGACGTCCTCCGGGAATATATCGTAGGTAACGCGGATGCCCGTCAGGTCGGTGAAGGTCTGCAGGTCGGCCACCAGGGCGTCCGCGTAGGGATGCTTGTTGAGCAACAGCTTGAGGGATGTGCCCTTGTACTTCTGCCAATCGAACGCGTTGGACCCCAGGTGCTGGGAGCTCACCACGGTGGGCGTGGGCAAGCTCGTGCCGGGGCTGGAGGCCGCCTGCTGGCTGCTGGGCGTGGGCGTGCTGCCCGTGTTGGCGCCGCAGGCGGCCAGCACGCTGGCCGTGCCCGCCAGGGCGGTCCACTTAAGGAACTGTCGACGAGAGATAGCTGCCGGGTTATGCTGTGGTTTCTCCATCACTTGATGCTCCTCCTGCGTGCTAGGTATGGGTTAGGATCACCTGACTGTTGGCCGTAGTCCATCGTCTGCCCTGACTGACCACCTCCCTCGTTCTTCACATTTTCACAGTTTTCATGTGAAAATAACATCGGTTAGCCCTATGTTAACACACTCCCCGCGCGCTTGCAAGCCCCTGCCGGGGAGATTGGGCCCCTATAAGCCCCATTCGGGCCCACCAGGGCCCGTCCGGGTGTTGCAAAACGCCGCGGTTCGTGTTAAGATTCCGTGTGATGATAACATACAAAGTCACAGAATCGAGGTGAGAGCGTGAACGACAACGACGGAGAGCGCCCGGAGGAAGAGCACTTGGTGGCCCTGGACGGCCTCCGAGACAGGGAGGCGGCCAGCGAGCGGTCCCTGGCCCCCAGCCTGCGCCAGGAGCAGATCGCCGAGTACGTCATCCAGCACGGGCAGGTGAGCGCCAAGAAGCTGGCCGAGATGTTCAACGTCAGCCTGATGACGATCCACAGGGACCTCGACGAGCTGGAGCGACAGGGGATCCTCCGCAAGCTGCGGGGCTACGCCACCACGCAGCCGTCCAGCGTGTTCGAGAGCAACGTCCGGTACAGGCTCACCACCGCCCAGGCCGAGAAGGAGGCGATAGCCCGCAGGGCGGTCGAGCTGATCGAGCCCGGACAGGTCGTGATGCTGGACGACTCCACGTCGGCCCTGCACCTGGCCAGGCTCCTGCCCCAGCTGGTGCCCTTGACGGTGATCACCAACTTCCTAGCAATCATCAAGGAGCTGGCGCCGGTCAAGGGCCTCCGGCTGATAGCGCTGGGAGGAGAGTACACGCCCAGCCACGACTCCTTCAACGGCATCGTATGCACCAGCGCGATCGAGTCCCTACGGGCGGATATCTTCTTCGGCTCCGTGAGCGCGATCGCCGACGGCATCGCCTTCCATCAGGAGCAGGAGATCGTCGTCGTCAAGCAGGCGATGATGCGCTCCTCCAAGACCAAGGTGCTGCTGGCGGACCACAACAAGTTCCACCGCACGGCCCTGCACAAGCTGGCGCCCCTGGAGGCGTTCGACCTGGTGATCCTGGACAGCGGCGTGGACCCCGACATCCCGGCAGAGCTCCGCAAGGAGGGCATTCACTTCGAGATCGTGGAGGTGGCAGGTGGCTGACAAGCGGTTGCGGGCGGTGGTGTGCGATATGGACGGCGTGCTGGTGGACACCGAGCATCTGTGGGAGGAGATGTGGGTGCGCTACTGCTCCAGCCACGGCGTGACGTGGACGCGGCAGGACACGCTGAGCGTGCAGGGCATGAACCTGCACGAGTGGTCCAGCTACCTCTCCGCCAAGCTCGGGGGAGAGCTCCCCGCCGCCGCGGTCGCGCACGGGGTGGTCTCCGGGATGCACGAGGCGCTGGAGGACGGCCGGGTGGAGATGCTCCCCGGGGTGCGTGAGTGCCTCCAGGAGCTGGCCGAGCGCGGGGTGCCCTTGGCCGTGGCCTCCTCGGCGCCCAAGGCCCTCATCCAGGCCATCCTGGAGCACAACGGCCTGGCCCAGTGCTTCCGGGCCGTGACCTCCAGCGAGGAGGTCCCCAGGGGCAAGCCCTGGCCGGACGTCTACCTGGAGGCGGCGGCCCGCCTGGGAGTGGCCCCGGAGGAGTGCGTGGCGGTCGAGGACTCCAACAACGGCATCCGGGCTGCCGCGCGCGCCGGCCTGCTGGTCATCGCGCTGCCCAACCGGAAGTACCCGCCCGACCAGGCGGTGCTCTCCCTGGCCCGCTACGTGGCCGATTCCTTCTGGCAAGTCAAGGACCTGATCCTGCAGCTGCTGTGCGCTGCACCTGGGTCGCCCACATTTTCCAACCAAGGAGGTCAAGCGTGACGCACATCTACAACGACCCGCGAGGATTCAAGGAGGACATGATCGAGGGGTTCGTCCGCGCCCACCGAGACCGCGTGCGCCGGGTGCCCAACGCCTCCGCCGTGATGAGCAGCCGCGCGCCCGTCAAGGGCAAGGTGGCGCTGATCATCGGCGGAGGCTCCGGGCACTACCCGGCCTTCTGCGGGCTCGTGGGTGAGGGCCTGGCCGACGCCGCGGTGATCGGCGACATCTTCACGAGTCCCTCGGCCGAGCAGGTCTATCGCTGCACCAAGGCCGTGGAGGGCGGCGCCGGCGTGGTCTACTCCTTCGGGAACTACAGCGGCGACGTCATGCACTTCGGCCTGGCGGAGATGCGGTGCGAGAGCGAGGGCATCGACGTGCGCACCGTCCTGGTCACCGACGACGTCGCCTCGGCCCCTCCCGAGCAGAGGGAGGACAGGCGAGGCATCGCCGGCGACCTCTACGTGTTCAAGGTCGCGGGCGCCAGCGCCCACAGGGGCGATCCCCTGGACGAGGTAGAGCGGCTGGCACGGAAGGCCAACGACCACACCCGCACGGTCGGGGTGGCCTTCGGGGGATGCACGCTGCCCGGCAAGTCGGAGCCGCTGTTCAGGGTGGACCCTGGGAGGATGGAGTTCGGGCTGGGCATCCACGGCGAGCCCGGGGTGTCGACCTCCGAGCTGCTGCCGGCGCCTGAGCTGGCCCGGCTGCTGGTGGGCAAGCTCCTCGAGGAGGCACCTCCCGATGCCGATGGCACCGTGGCCCTCATGCTCAACGGCCTGGGCAGCACCAAGTACGAGGAGCTGTTCGTCCTGTACAGGTACGTCTCCGAGCTGGTGGAGCGCGCGGGGCTCCGGATACATCACCCGCTCGTAGGGGAGTACGTGACCTCCCTCGACATGGCCGGATGCTCGTTGACCTTCCTGTGGCTGGACGAGGAGCTGCGGGAGCTGCACGATGCCCCCGCCCGTACCCCCGCAATGATCTGGGAGGTGAAGAGATGAGCGAGGACGGCAAGTGGGTGCGCGCGGCCCTCAAGCGCGCGCTGACCGTGTTGGAATCCAAGGAGGATGAGCTTGGGAGGCTGGACGCTGCCGCCGGCGACGGCGACCACGGCGCGGGCATGGTGCGCGGGCTGACGGCCGCCGTGGAGGCCGCTGTGGCCGATGAGCCTGGGGAGGCCCTCATGCAGGCGGGCACGGCGTTCGCGGACGCCGCGGGCGGCGCCTCGGGCGCCATCTACGGGGTGCTGCTGGTCGCCCTGGGCAAGCGGCTGGCGGCCTCGGGACGGGTCGATCCCCCGCAGTTCGTGCAGGGGCTGCGCGACGCCATCGAGGCCATCCAGCAGCTGGGCAAGGCCCAACCGGGGGACAAAACCCTGCTGGACGCGCTGGTGCCGTTCGTCGAGGCCCTGGAAGAGGGCGTGCGCGGCGGCCAGGACCTGCGATCTGCCTGGAGGCAGGCGCTGCCCGTGGCGGAGGAGGCGGCGCGGGCCACGGCCGGCCTGGTGGCCCGCAAGGGCCGGTCCTCCAGGCTGGGTGCGCGGGGGCTGGGCCATCCGGACCCCGGCGCCGTGTCGCTGACGTACATCTTGCGGGCCGTCGAGCCGGCGCTGCCCGCGTAGGACATTGGAGGTGGAATGTATGGCAAGGCGTTATGTGGTAGGTGTAGGGGCCGATGGGCTGGGAGCCGAGCTGAAGAACCTCATCCGAGACAGGCTGCGGGACCATCCCAGGGTGGCCGAGGTGGTGGACTTCGGGGTGGGCGATCCCTCCGACAGCTGCGAGTACCCCCGCGTGGGGATCCAGGTGGCGGAGGCGGTGGCCAGCGGAGCCATCGATCGCGCCGTCTTGGTGTGCGGGACCGGCATAGGGATGGCGATATCCGCCAACAAGGTGCGTGGGGTCAGGGCGACGGTGGCGTACGATCCCTACTCGGTCGAGAGGTCGGTCCTGTCCAACAACTGCCAGGTGCTCTGCCTAGGCGCAAGGGTGGTGGGACCGGAGTTGGCCTGGTATGTGGTCCGTCAGTGGCTCACGTACGAGTTCGACCCCAGCTCCCCGTCGGCGCACAAGATCCAGCTGATATGCGATTACGAGCAGGGGCACCTGACCAATTCCGGAGGCGATAGCTGATGTCTGCTAGAACGGTACTGCTATTGGGAGATAAGTTCGTCCGGTGTGCCCTGCTGGAGGAGGCCTTGCGGGAGGAGGTGGGTAAGCAGGTGAGCACGACGGCCGTGGAGCTCTCCTGGCCCATTGAGCCCTTCGGTCGTGTCGCGGAGGTGGACGAGGCCTCGGGCAGTGAAGAGGACGTGCTCGCTCATATCCAAGGTAAGGAGATCGTCGTTACGGAAATGGCCCCTCTGACGGCCCGCGTGTTCGCTGCGGCCGACTCCCTGCGATTGGTGGTCGTCACAAGGGGCGGACCTGTCAACGTCAACCTGGAGGCCGCTACGCGCCACGGCGTGGTGGTGTGCAACATCCCCGGGAGGAACGCGCAGGCCGCCGCGGAGTACGCCCTCGGGATGATCCTGGCCGCCGTCCGGAGGATCGCGGAGGCGCACTCCAGCCTCGTGGGCGGCCGCTGGCGGGGAGACCTGTACGCCTACGAGGAGGCCGGCTTCGAGCTCGGGGGCAGCACCGTGGGGCTGGTGGGCTTCGGCGCGATAGGCCGCATAGTGGCCAGGGCGCTGACCGCGCTGGGCGCCCAAGTGCTGGTGCACGACCCGTACGTGACGGACGAGGAGGTGCGCGCGGTCGGGGCGGCGAGGACCTCCCTGGAGGAGCTGCTCCGGAGCTCCAGGGTCGTGAGCCTGCACGCGCGGCTGACCTCGGAGACAGCAGGGCTCATAGGACGGCATGAGATCCAGCTGATGCCCAGGGGCTCGGCCCTCGTGAACACCGCCAGGGGAGGACTGCTGGACTACTCGGCGCTCATCGAGGCGCTGGAGAGCGGTCACCTGTGGGCAGCCGCACTGGATGTATTCCCTGAGGAGCCTTTACCCCCGGATTCGCCGCTGCTTACAATGCCCAGGGTAGTGGTCTCGCCCCACATCGCCGGAGCTACAAGGGAGACCGCCAAGCGGGCGGCTAGGCTCGCCGCCGTGCAAGTGGGCCGCTACCTGCGAGGCGAGACTCTGCAGCATGTGCTGAACCCCGAGGTGATGGAGATAAGGCATGCTGATCGGCGTTGATGCAGGCACATCCGTGGTCAAGGCGGTGGCGTTTTCGGAGCAAGGCGAAGTGTTGGGCATAGAGGCGGAATCAAACAGGGTGCTGTCGCCTGCCCCGGGGCTGTTCGAGCAGGACCAGGCGGAGCTGATCTCGAAGGTCGGGCAGGTAGTATCCCGACTAACCTCCCGGCTGCCGCACCGGGTAGAGGTCATCGGCATCACTGCTCAAGGTGACGGCCTGTGGCTCCTTGATCGCAACGGCGATCCTCTAGGCCACGCCATATTATGGCTGGACTCGAGGGCTATCCCGGTAGTCGAGCGATGGCTCGAGGAGGGCGTGGTCGAGGCCGTGGCCCGCAGGCATGGCAACGTGCTCTTTCCCGGGGCGTCCGCCTCGATCCTGGCCTACCTGGACCGGCACGAGCCCGAGAGGCTGGCGGCGGCGGGGGCGGCGCTGTACTGCAAGGACGTGCTGGTCCACGCCCTCACGGGCGCGGTGGCCACCGACCCCTCGGACGCCTCCCTGCCCTTCTTGGACGTCCGCAGCCGGCGCTACGACGAGGACATTGTGCGCCTCTGTGGCCTGAGCGCCTGGCGACACCTGCTGCCGCCGGTGGATCCCCTGCCGGGGCCGCTGCGGGCCCTGAACCGGAAGGGAGCCGCCCTCCTTGGCCTACCGCAGGGCACGCCGGTGCATGCTGGCCCCTTCGACCTGCCGGCGTGTGCGCTGGGGCTGGGACTGAGGCGCGATGTCGGTGAGGCACTTGTCATCCTAGGCACTACGCTGGCCTGCGAGGTGGTCGTGGATAGTCCCCCAAGTCCTACGTGCCTGGGCGGTATGACGCTGTGCTTTGTGGACCCCGACCGGTGGCTGCGGGCCATGCCAGCCATGGTGGGCACCGCCTGCCTGGACTGGTTGACGCGTTTGCTCGGGCTCCGCCCGCAGGACCTGGACTCACACCTCGACGCCTCGCCCATCGGCGCCAGGGGCGTGATGGTCCTGCCGCACCTCTCTCCTGGTGGGGAGCGGGCTCCCGTGCTGGACATGAGGGCCAGGGGGGTGCTCGCGGGCCTCCACCTGCACGTGGAGCGCGCCGATCTGGTGCGGGCGCTCTGCGAGGGCATAGCCTGCACGGCGCGCCACTGCCTGGAGAGCGCTGGGTGGTCCGGAGGGCCGATCTACCTCTGCGGGGGAGGGGCTCGGTCCCAGCGCCTGTGCCAGCTGCTGGCGGACGTGCTGGGCCATCCCGTGCTGGTGCCCAGGGTGCAGGAGGCGGGTGCCAGGGGAGCGGCCATCGCGGCCGGCATAGCCCTGGGCGGCATCTCGTTTGATGAGTGGCGCGTGTCGATCGATGTGGTGGAGCCGAACGAGGACTGTAGACAGCACTACCTTCAGTTGTATGAGCAGCACCTAAGGCTGGAGGAAACCTGTAGGGAACTGTCCAAGATGTGGAGTAGTACCGCTATAGACTAGGCGCCAGCGCATAACTTTCACCGCGGATCACTGGCGGCCCCAACACGTTTTTGCCAGAAGCTGCCAACATGTCGCCCCCTGCTGTGCCTGGTCTTCCCCATTGCCCAACCGCCGTCCATGTCCGTAGGTCGATTGTAGTGGCTCCGTCGCACGGACCTCAAGCTCACACGACGGTGTTCGTAGTCCGGACCCAAACTAGCACATCCATGTGTGCCCAGGGCAAGAACACCCTCTATTCCCACGGTGACACTCTTGTAGGATCCATAGCTGCCATCCTCAGATTGGGAATGACCTCCTGGGAGGCGAGGTGGTTGTAGGTGCTGTAAGTGGATCAAGTAGCGAGCGAGGAAATGATATAGGTGGGAAGGCTGTAGCGGTCCCTTCGGATGGGCCTGGAGTCTCAGGACTTCTAGGAGAAGTGAGGATAGGCAATGACTGGACTACGGCTGCCGGCGGCTGAATCCCCAACATGGAGGAGGGCCCATGATGGACGTTGGGGTTTACCCTATATTCTCCGTACGTAACCTCACGGGGCAACGCCTCCAGTCGGTGGCTGCCATGGGCACGGTTCGGCAGCTGCATGGCCTTACCGACTGTGATTCGTTGGTCTTTACCTTCCTGTTACAAGACGGTACTCCTGGTGTTATTGAAGCAGGATTCACCTATCTCTCTTCCTTGATTGAGCTTGAAGGCTCCCATGGACGCCTCACCATTGAGGGGCACATCACCCAGGCGGTACAGGGAAGAGTTATCATGGAACGGTGGTTACAGGACGGAGGCACACTGCTGAGCGGCTAGTGCATGAGGTGCAACCGGAAGGATTACCACATTTCTATAACTACATGGCAGAGGTGACCCACTTCGCCGAGTGTATCCTGCTGGGGAGGGAGCCTATAGCCTCGGGACGTACATGCCTTGCGGACATGCAGGTGCTAGATGCCGTACGTGAGTCCCTGCGTCTCGGGACAAGGATCCAGGTGCGCTATTGATCTATGCCTCGCCATCGAGGATGTCCTCCGGCGGCCGTTAGGCGATGAGCTAGTACGGGCGGTTGCGACCATGCCTTGGAAGGCCGCTGGATCCACAGCGGGGATGATCTTGCATCTCATTAGCGGCTGCTGGGTGCCCGAGTCGCTGAGACAGCTGCCCGTGCGCCTCTCGCCCCTGGACCCGTCTGTAACCGGAGGTAACGCAGAGCGCCACGTCTCTGGGAACCCTCGGGCATGTGCCGCACCTCCTCAAGCACATCGCGCCGATCGGGCCATGCTCTGCAGATGGGGGGTTTTGAAGGTGGTCCCGTGACCCGCCACACCTTAAGCTTATGGCGCAGACACAACATCTCTGTGGCCAGCCCTTCGGGCAGATGAGGGCGGTGGTTACTCCCCTTACCAGCGCGTGACTTCGTCGATCTCGTGATCCATACCGACTGAGAGCGAGGCTGTAGAGGATCGCGAGCCAACAAACTGCCGCGCACAGCGTCCCCTATGGTCTGGATGCCGCTTGGGCAGCCGGCAAGGCATGTTTCGCCTGCGCTGGCGTCGTGCCGTCCAGCCTTGCTAGGACACCCCTGAGCTGGATGTGCCCGCATTCCCTGGGCACTACTCCAACAACACCGGCTCGATGCCAGCGTACTCGCACCACTTCATCAGCTCGGGCACATAGTCGCCGTAGACAGCATGGATGTGGTTTGTCGGGAACTCCTCCAGAAACCGCTCCACTCTACATTCCAAGGATGCGAAGGCGTGGGGCCAATTCGGCTGCACCTCGCGCACGATGCGTTGCTCCAACTGCTCATCAAAGCGCACGAACTCGGCCCGCAGGATGTGCATGCGGTAGGACCCGTCTAACCGGCTCAGCCTGGCCAGCGTCACGCGGCCCGGAGCCGCTAGATGGAACACCGACGCACCGCCGGCTGGGAAGTAGAAGCCCTGTGGCCTGAGTTCCACTTGCCTGAGGTTGACCTCTAGATCGCTGGTGTGGCCCGCGAAGTATGTAGGATGCTGTCCTGAGTTGACGAGATCGACAATGCCTAGGTCGCTGTAGTAGTGGCGAACGTCCGCAAACAGCACGGGACTGCCAGCTATATGCTTGAGCACCTCCATAGTGAGCGCGCCGTCCATGTCGGCCTCCGTGGCGCACACCACCGGCTCCTTCGGGCCGTCCCAGTCGTAAGGATCGTTCAAGAAAGCCTCGGCCACGTCCATCGTGGCGAACCTCTCGGTGAGCTCGGGCTGTCCCTTAATGCCCAAGAAGTCCAGATCACGCTGCTCAATGAGCTCGAGGCAGGCGTAGTAGGCGGCTATCTGCCGCTCGAGCAGCTGCGGAGTCAGCTGCCGCCCATCGTAGTGCACCTTGGCCACCTTGGACTCAAGCCACTCCCTGGCACTGGTTATCCTTTGGGAGGCATCGGCGAGCAAGCGCTCGCTGCGCACCACGAGCTCGTACTGGTCGATGTGCTCTACGTCCACGCCGAAGAGCTTGGCCCATTGGTCGGTGTTGCTAACGGCGGTGTTGATGCCGATCGAGCGACCGCCGATCAACCCATAGGTCTCCCCGCGCAGGGCATGCAGGGCATGGGCAGCGCGGATGGCTGCCAACAGCTGGCGAGACACCTGCTCGTCCTGGACGTCCCCGAACACCCTCGTGGGGACCACGCCGATCTGCTCGAGCGCTCCTGCCGCGGCCAGGAGCGCGACCATGCCTGGTTTGGAGGGGTTGATCTGGCCGAGCAGTAGGATCGGGCGTGGGGCAAAGTGGCTGGCCACTACGCTGAACTGTGGAAAGGCCCACACGGCGTAGTTGAAGATAGTGCACTCCACACCCGCCTCCGCCAGCCGGCGTGCCTGGCTGCGGGCGGTCTCGTTACTCCACACAAGATCGCCTGCCACGACCTACAGTCCCATGCCCGCCAGCGCGCCGGTCAACCTTGCCTGAAACCTCAGGTTCTCCTCCACCTGAGGAGCGTGGGCGTACTCCCGACCGTCGCTGAACGTCAGCACACCTACCTTGGGTCTCCTTCTCTCTGCCACCTCAGCCTCCTAGCATGCTAACTGCCCAGCCTCCTTACCGAGCTGCGCGGGATCACCCGTGTCGGCAGCGTCCACCGCATATTATCCTCCCTCCAGTCGCCGCTCTCGATCAGCGCCAGCAGGCGCTCAAGGGCGACCCTGCCCATCTCCTCGCAGGGCACTCTGACGGTGGTTAGGGGTGGGCTGACCGTCCTAGCCAGCTCGATATCGTCGAAGCCCACCACCGAGATCTGCCCGGGCACGGATATGCCACGCTCATTCAAGGCTCGGTAAACCCCTATAGCCGTCTTATCGCTGACGGCGAAGATCGCGGTCGGCGGCTCCTCAAGGTCCAGCAGCATCAGCGTCTCTCCGTACCCTTTCTCCTCGCCGTGCGACACCCTGGGGGGGATGAGCTCGGGGGGTGGCGCCAGGCCAGCCTGCTGCATGGCGAGCAGGTAGCCAGCCAACCGCTCTCCCAGCGTCCAGTACTTGGATGGGCCACGGACGAACCCGATGCGTCTGTGGCCCTGCTCCAAGAGGTGCTTGGTCATGGCGTAGGCGCCTCCGAAGTTGTCGGGCACGACCGTGGGCACCTCCAAGCCAGGCACGTAGTGATCTACCATCACGAGGGGCAGACCCGTCGCCAGCGCGGCCCGGATCCAGTCCTCGTCCAGATCCCCACCTCCTAGTATCACTAGCCCGGTTACACCATCCTGCGTCCAGCGATCCAGGCTGGGCGGCTCGCCCTGCTCGACGAACTCCAGTATGAGTCGATACCCCCTGCCCCGCGCGACGGTCTCCATGCCCTGCAGTATAGGTTTGTTGAACGGATCTGAGCTCGGGCTGAGGGGGGTACGCTCAACCAGTACCACTATGTCGTGGGGGGTGCGCAAGCTGCGGCGAGGGGAGGCCCGGTAGCCGAGCCTGCGTGCCGCCTCCAGCACCCGCTCCCGGGTAGCAGCGGCTACGCCCCTCTTCCCGTTCAGCACCAGCGAGGCCGTGCCCATGGACACGTTGGCCGCCTCGGCTACGTCTCTCAAAGTCGCAGACTTCTTCAACCCTCTCCCCCCACGCGATTCATTCCTGCTGCGTACAACTATACAAGGATCAAAGCCTAAATTCAAACTGTTTTAACTGAATATTAGGCTAATTTGTATGAAATTTATTTGAAATTACTATTGACTTTATTTGAAATGCGTAATATCATCAGCTTACGAGCGTTCCATGCGTACTAACAGCAGCTGGTGCAGGAGGAGACAGATGCAGGACGAGGGACTTTTCCAAAATGGGGCGGTGATGAGCCGTAGACAGATGCTGAGGCTCGCAGCCGGAGCGGCAGCCAGCCTCGCCCTCGCGGCGTGTGGTGGACGGCAGATGGGGCCGGGCTCAGCGCAGGGCACGCCGGGGGCCAGCCCCACACAGGCGGTGGTGGAGCAACCTCCCAAGGAGGGGGCGATCACCATCATCGCCACCTCACAGATGCCGATCAACACTTGGAAGACGGCCCTCAAGGAGGCGCAGGAGCGATACCCGGACATCAGGCTGAAGGTGACGCAGACCTCCATCCAGGGTGGGTGGTCGGCCTACGCGGACAAGATCATCACGCAGATCGCTGGGGGGGAACAGCTCGACGTCATCATGATCGCCATAGAGGGGCTCGCCCTCCTGAGCTCCAAGCGTGTCCTGCGGCCGCTGGACGAGTTCATCCAGGCGGATTCGGAGGCCTATGACACCTTGCACAACGACATCCACAAGACCCTCCGGGAGATGATGCAGTACGAAGGCAAGCAGATGGAGTTCCCGTTCTCTTGGAACAACATGGTGATCTACTACAACACGAAGATCTTTCAAGAGGAGGGGCTCAAGCCGCCCAGCCCGGACTGGACTTGGAACGACTTCCTCGGGGTATGCAAGCAGGTGGCCAATGTCCGCGGCACCGCCAAGGATCGCTATGCGTACTCCTTCTGGGGAGCGGGCATGTTCGGGATGTGCGCTTGGTACTTCAACAACGACACCTCCTCGCTCACGGACGATTGGCAAGACTCCAACATGCTCGACCCCAAGGTCGCCGAGACCCTGCAGTTCCTCGTCGACCTCATCCGCAAGCACAGGGTGGCGCCGAACCCAGCCGGCTGGGATGAGAATGCGCAGTTCCATGCTGGCCACCTAGTGATGCGCACCTGCGGCCGCTGGTGCATAGGCGCCTCCCTGGCCGAGAAGTTCACCTCCTACGACCTCCAGTATCAACCCCATAAGTCTGGCCCCTACAAGACGGTTGTGGGGACGGACGGCTGGGGCATCGCCACTATGAGCCAGCACCCCAACGAGGCCTGGAAGGCGGTGAAGGTGCTCTCCGGGAAGACGGCCTCTCGCGCCATGGTGGAGCTGGGGGGCAACATCCCGGCGCTGCGGTCGGTCGCGGAGGAGCCGGCCTTCAGGGAGTACGGACCGGAGAACACCGAGATCTTCTACGAGTCGCTCGACTACGCCAGGACCGTGCCATCGCCGCCTAACTTCAACATCATCGAGCCGATCCTGGACCGCCACTACTCCACCATTTGGAACGGTCAGAAGACCGTGCAGGAGGCGGTTAAGCTGGCACACCAGGAGCTGCAGGCTGAGATGGACAAGCTGAAGGAGGAATCGCGCAGCTGGAGAGTGTTCGCAGCCAGCACGACGCGGACCTGCCCATGCCAGGAAGCGCGGGCGCAGTAGGGTGGCCGCAAGGTGATTAGGAGGAGCCAAGTGCGCGCACGACAGCTGGATGCGATGGGTGTCAGGAAGCTGTCCCTGTTTGGAGTTGGCCGCGCAAGGGCCCAGGAGTGGGGCTCGGCCTACGTGCTGATTGCACCCGCCATCGCGGCGCTGGCTATCTTCCTCGTGATCCCCATCCTGGCGTCTTTCGCGCTAGTCTTTGCCCACTACGACCTGCTCACGCCGCCCAGGTGGGCGGGCCTGGAGAACCTGCAGCAGCTGCTTGGCGATCGCAGGCTGCGTACGGTGTACTGGAACAGCCTGCAGATCGTGGTGGGCGCTACCTTCCTCAACCAGGTGCTCGGGCTCCTGCTAGCTATGGGGGTCAATCGGGCGATGCCGGCCTTCCTGCGCTATCTGCTGCGAACGGCGCTGTTCTTTCCCGTCCTGACCACTACCGCGTCGCTTGCGTTGGTGTGGAGGTTCATCCTGTCACAGGATAGAGGAGTGCTGAACTACATCCTGCAGCAGCTGGGTCTGGCCCCTCTACCGTGGCTAACCGATCCTCACCTGGCGCTGGTCTCGGTTATCCTGTACGATGTGTGGAAGAGTTGTGGCTACCTAATGGTGCTGTACCTGGCCGGGTTGCAGGGCATTCCCGACGAGCTGTACGAGGCAGCGAAGGTGGATGGTGCCAATCGCCTACAGCTGGTGCGCCACATCACCCTACCCCTGATCACCCCGACGGCGTTCTTCGCAACGGTTATCTCCATCGTGTTCCTGCTGCGCCAGCACTTCATGACGCTACCGCAGGAGCTGATGGACGCGGCCAAGATCGATGGAGCCTCATTCTTCCGGATATTCTTCCAGATAATGCTGCCGCTTGTGGGCCCAGCGCTCTCGGCGCTGGGCATATTTACCTTCCTGGGATCCTGGAACAATTTCTTCGGCCCCCTGATCTTCTTGCGGTCCTGGGACAAGTTCACCCTGCCGATCGCGATCGTCACGCTGCAGGGATACATGGGGATGGGCAACCGAGCGCACGTGCTCGCGGGCATCATGCTGTCCATCCTACCGATCCTGGTGGTGTTTCTGCTGGCGCAACGGTTCATCATCAGGGGGATAGCGTTCTCGGGGATGAAGGGATGAAGGCTCTCAGGACTGATAAGATCTGGGCACCCCAACCCACATCCTGGTGGCACGAGGCGCTCGTGGAGCTGTGGGACCACTTGCCCGGTGTAGCCGTGCTCAGCCTCGCGTTCACGCTGGGCACGCTGCCCGCGTGGCTCACGCTCTGGTGGGGCTGGGTGTGGCTATGCCTGCCGTTGCTGGTCCTGCTGGTGGCGCCAGCTTGGGCCCTTCTGCTGTGGAGCGAGGCCAGGCTCTGCCGCTACGAAGCGTGCGTGCCCGGGCCGTGGCGGCTGTGGGCGCGTGCGTCCGGGCTGGGTGCGGTGTGCGCCTTCCCCTTGTGTGCCCTCCTGGTGACGCTGCCAGCGCTCTCGGGACCGGAGGTGGCGGGGATCGCTTGGGTGGGGCTGGCGGCGGACATCGTGGGCGTCTGCCTAGCTTGGTGCCTGGCATCCTACGGCTTCCCACTGCTGGTCCTCCAGGGCTGGCCGTGGCGCCGTGCCGTCGTGGGTGCCATGGCGTTGGCCTCGCGGCACGTGGTGTACACCCTCGGGCTGCTGAGCCTCTGCGTAGGGTGCTGTGTGCTGCTGTTGCTGGTGAGCTCGGGGTTGATGTTCTTTCTACCAGGGGTTTACGGCATGTTTAGCCTCGTGGTTTGCCTGCGCAGTCTGGAAGCTGAGATGGGAGGTGGCACATGAGCGGACGGGTCGTGCTGGTCGGAGGATTCCTGGGTGCGGGGAAGACGACGTTGCTGCTGAGGGCGGCACGGCAGCTTGAGCGGCGGGGGCTCAAGGTGGGGGTGGTGACGAACGACCAGGGGACTCAGCTGGTGGACACAGCGCTGGCGCGAGGGGCGTCGGTCCCGGTGATGGAGGTCACGGGCGGGTGTTTCTGCTGCCGCTTCGACGAGCTCCTGAACGCCCTGCATGCTGAGCTCACCCTCGGGTGTCAGGTGGTGCTGGCCGAGCCCGTGGGCAGCTGCACCGACCTGCTGGCAACGGTGGTTCGCCCCCTCCTGCGGATGCATCCAGGTTTAGAGGTGGCTCCCCTAAGCGTCCTGATAGATCCAACCAAAGACAGCTCGAAGTTGCCCGAGCACATCCGCTACCTCTACCAGCAGCAGCTTGAGGAGGCTGAGCTGCTGGTGATCAACAAGGTCGACCTGCTGAGTTACAGGGCGCCGGAGGTACTCAGGGAGGTGAGAGCCGCCCATCCGGCGAGCCGATGCGTGCCCATCTCGGCCCTAACGGGAGAGAGCGTGGATGCCTGGCTCGAGCTCGTGCTCGGAGGAACAACCGCCGCCGATCGCGATCTCGCCCTGGATTACGATCGCTACGCGGCCGCGGAGGCCGCTCTGGGGTGGCTCAACTGCTCCGGGAGCCTCAGCGCCGATGGCCCATACAAGCTCAAGGGGTGGGCGGAGCGGGTGCTGACGTCGATCGGGCAAGCGGCCCAGAAGAGGGGGGCGCCTGTGGGGCACCTCAAGTTGTACCTGCAGGTGGCTGAGGCGCAATACAGGGCGAGCCTGCTGGATGCGCTTCCAGAGGTGCAATGGGACAGCTCACCGGGCGCGCACGAGGTAGCAGCTAGCCGCTTCGTCCTCAACGCCCGTGTCGGCCTCGAGCCCGATCTGCTGGCCAAGATCGCCCAGCAGACGCTCGCCGCGGCGTCGGCGGCCTCGGGCGCCAAGCTAGTTGTAGAGGCCGTGGAGTGCTTTGCGCCCTCACCCCCGCGACCCACCTATCGCCTAGATGTGGCCGGCAGGTCAGTGCTCCCGATCTACCGCTCCACTAAGCCTACTGAGGGGTAAGGCAGGTGACGTCGGGAGGTGTCCTGCTGGGAGAGGCAGCTAGTGCTGCCTTTATCCGTGGGGTGGAGCAGATGCTGTCGCTGGTAGCGCTCACCTTGGGACCGGGTGGGGGGCAGGTGCTGGTTCGGTCGCCCATCGACGATCGGGGTTACAGGGTGCTGGAGGATGCGGCGGACGTGACCCGGGCGGTGGTGGCCTTACCGGATCCTTGGGAGAACATGGGGGCTATGTACGTTAGGCACGTGGCGTGGCGGGTAGCACAGGCTGTGGGAGACGGGGCGGCCACGGCCGTCGTGGTGTTCGGCACCATCCTGCTGGAGGTCCACCGGTTGGTCCGGGCCGGGCACGATCCCCAGCGGTTGGCCGAGGCCATGAGGTCCTACCTGCCCAGCGTGTGTAGCTACCTGGAGAGGATGGCACGACCCCTAGATGGGCAGCGGCAACTGGTGGGGATCAGCGAGACGGCTTGTCGCGATCGCGGCTTGGCCGAGCTGGTCGCCGAGGCCCTCCGCGTGCTGGGGCCCAGGGCCGCCCTGGAGGTGCTGTCGGGCTACGGCGCAAGGGATAAACTCCAGCTCCTGCAGGGGAGCCACTGGCGGGGCAGCGGGCTGTTGCTCCCTAGGATCGAAGCTCCTGGGGGTGCGGAGCTAGCTGAGCCGGCCATAGCTCTTACCGACCTCGAGGTACGCGATCCCAAGGATCTGGCGCCTGCGGTAGTGGCGGCGCGACAGCTGGGGGCGCATAGCCTCGTGCTCCTGGCAAACGAGGTGACCGAGGAGGCGCTTCCGTGGCTTTTGGCAGCTGAGCAGGGAGAGGGACTACCGACGGTCGTGGCGCGTACGCCGGGGGGCACGTCGCAGGAGCAGATGGACGCGTTGTGGGATCTTGCACACCTGACAGGAGGCAGGCCCTTGCTGCGGGTCACCGGTGCCACGCTGCGTGGCCTGACAGCGACGGACCTTGGTCGGGCGCGCCGATGTCGAGTCGACCGAGATGGCTTCGGGGTGTTGGGTGGGAGGGGAGATGTGCGCCAGCTGTGCGCTCACGTCGACTGGCTGGCTGGACGCCTCGGCTCCAGCAAGGAGCCTGAGGATAGGGAGCGGTACAGGTGGAGGCTGGGGCGGCTCACGGGCTGTAGCGGGGCCATCATGGTGGGAGGGCATGCGGGGGAGATCGACCTGAGGAAGGGGCGCGCTCGCAAGGCGATCCGGGCCGCGCAGCTGGCGCTGGAGTCCGGCGTCCTGCCCGGCGGTGGGGTGGCGCTCCTACGGTGTGCGCATCACCTGTGGGCCCTGGGCGACCTGGAGGGGGAGGAGTCACGGCGTGCGATCTGTCGGGCGATGGCGCGCGCCCTACGATCGCCGTGCCACCACATAGTTCAGAGCGCCGGCCTGGAGCCCGGCCCGACGCTGGCCGTGATGGCCGCGGAGTCGGGCGACATTGGGGTGGACATGCGCGTCGGCAAGAGCGTCGACATGTGGGAGGCCAGCGTGCTGGACCCCCTGCCGGTCCAGCGCACGGCGCTGCAGATCGCAGTGGGCGCGGCCGCGGACGCCGTGGCGATCTGCGCCCTGGTCAGGCCCACCAGACCCCAGGTTTCCGTGGTGCCGTAGGGAGTGTGTCGGAGTGGTGTTCAAGGTCGCAGCATCCCCAAGCTACAGCGAGGACGGCAGGCTGGCGGCAGCCTGCAGCGACGGCATCAGGCTGTCGCAGGACGGCGGCCAGAGCTGGGCGCTAGTGTGCCCGAGTCCGCAGCCGGTGACGGCGGTCTCTTGGCTGGGCCCCGGCGGTCTCGTGGCATCTGTTGGCAGTAAGGTGCTGGCAACGAGCGATGGTGGGGTCAGCTGGAAGGACTACCCTCCCGTGGCGGCGGACACGATAGTGACGGCGATCGCCAGCTGGGAGCGCGTGGGGCAACCTCTAGTGGTCGTGGCCACCGCGCACGAGGGCGTCTACTGGACCGAGGACCTCGGCAGCTGGACGCCGAGGAACTTCGGCCTACTGGACTGGCGGGTGCTGTCCCTCGAGGTGTGCGTCCAAGATGAGCGAGTGCTCTTCCTGGCGGGCACCGAAGGGGGCGGGGTGTTCGTGGCCGGCCTGGAAGGTCCCTGGCGTTGTGCGGCCGCGTGGCCCTGTGCTGGCGCCGTGCTGTGCCTGGCCGCTGGGCCCGACGGAGGCCCACCACCGCTGCTCGCCGGGACCGAGGCGGGCTGGTTATGGGCCAGCACCGACGGCGGCCACTCCTGGCGAGCGGTACCCCTCCCGCCAGGAGGCGGACCGATCAACGCCTGCACGCTCGGCCCGGGAGGGAGGTGCCTGCTGGTCGCGCGCGGGACACAGCTGCTTGTGTCGGGGGACAGCGGCGACAGCTGGGACGTGCTCGGGGAATGGGGGGATGAGCGGTTCGTGACGGCGCTGTGCGCGCCCTCGGGGCTCCGGCCGGGCGCACCGATCCTCTGCGGGCTGTCCACCGGGGAGATCGACATAACATATCTATAACGTGTCTGTGGGAGGGATGGAAGTGAGCAGGTACACTAGGGAGTACGGGCCGGAGGCGACGGCGCTGGCGTTCCCGCTTGGTGGGATAGGCACAGGCAACGTCTCGCTGGGGGCTAGGGGGGATCTCAGGGACTGGGAGATATGCAATCGTCCTGCCAAGGGCAACCGCCTGCCCAATACCTTCTTTGCCCTGTGGACTAGGACGGCATCGGGCAGATGTGTGACGAGGGTCTTGGAGGGGCCGATCCAACCGCCCCACGATGGCTCGCACGGCTACCACCCGTCGACCGGGGCTGGGCTTCCCCGGTGCCGGCACAGTCGCTTCCGAGGCGAGTACCCGCTGGCATGGGTGGAGCTGGCAGACCCAGCGTTGCCGGTACGGGTGAGCCTGGAGGCGTACACCCCTCTGATCCCTCTGTGCCCGGAGGATTCCGGCATCCCCTGCGCGATCCTCAGCTACACCGTGGAGAACACCTCGGACGAGGTGGTGGCGCTCACGCTGGTGGGCTCGCTCACCAATCCGGTGGGAGGGGTGACCTTCGACCGCTTCGGCAACTACCGCGGGGCGGGCGGCAACCAGAACGAGTACAGGGAGTCGGAGGTGTACAGAGGGCTGTGGCTGCGTTCGACGACACTGCCGTCGGATGATCTGCGCTATGGCGACATGACGCTGGCGACCGATCATCCCGTGATCACCTACAAGCGGGCGTGGCTGCGCGGGGCTTGGTGGGATTACCTGCGCGAGTTCTGGCAGGACCTCAGCGAGGATGGGCGGCTGGAGGACCTGGGCTACGAGTCCCCCTCGGAGCCTGGCAAGACCGACACCTGCTCTCTAGGGCTGAGGGACGAGCTGGCACCAGGGGAGACCCACACCTACCGCTTCGTGCTTACCTGGTACTTCCCGAATCGCCCCCACAGTTGGCGGGAGGAGGCTGGGGAGATCGTCCGCAACCACTACGCCTCCCGCTTCGCTAGCTCCTGGGATGTGGCCGGCTACGTCTTTACGCACCTGGCCAGGCTCGAACAGGGCACCAAACTGTTCCATGACGCCCTGTTTGAGAGCACGTTGCCCGACTGCGTGCTGGAGGCGCTATCGGCCAACATCGTGCCCCTGCGGAGCAATACCTGTTTCTGGCTGGAGGACGGGAGGTTCTTGGCGTGGGAGGGTTGCTTTGACGACAGGGGATGCTGTGAGGGTAGCTGTACGCACGTGTGGAGCTACGCCCACACCCTGGCGTTCCTCTTCCCATCACTGGAGAGGGAGATGCGACGGATAGAATTCGAAGTGGAGACGGATGAGCGTGGCTGGATGGCTTTTAGGACGTACCGGACGTTCGGAGAGCAGTTTGTGTGGCCCTGGGGGTCCCAGCAACCGGAGGCCGCGGCCGACGGGCAGATGGGCAGCATCCTAAGGGTGCTGCGCGAGTGGCGATTGAGCGGCGACATGGAGTGGCTGCGGCGAGTCTGGCCAGGGGTGAAGAGCGCGCTGGCGTACGCCAGCGCGCAGTGGGATGGCGATGGCGACGGCGTGCTTGATGGGCGTCAGCACAACACCTACGACGTAGAGTTCTACGGCCCCAACCCGCTGTGTGGGCTGTACTACCTGGCCGCCCTCCGGGCGGTGGAAGAGCTCGCGGAGGTGTTGGGGGAGGCGAATCTGGCACGGCGCTGCCGAGAGGTGTTCGAGCGGGGTAGTCATCGCCTGGACGAGCTGCTCTGGAACGGCGAGTACTACGAACAGCTGGGTGATGAGGATGCCTGGCCATACCAGCACGGAAAGGGCTGCCTGGCTGACCAGCTACTAGGGCAGTTGCAGGCGCATGTCCTGGGGATGGGATATCTCGTACCCGAGGAGCATGTGCGTCAAGCCCTCCGCTCGATATGGCGCTACAACTTCCGGGCTGATCTGAGCGAGCACGTCAACTGCCAGAGGACGTTTGCTCTCAACGATGAGGCAGGACTGCTGATGTGCACATGGCCACGAGGTGGCCAGCCCACGTTCCCCTTCCCGTACTCCGACGAGGTGTTCACCGGCAGCGAGTACCAGGTGGCCGCCCACATGATCTACGAGGGGTTGCTGGAGGAGGGCCTGCAAATAGTGGGCGCCGTGCGGGGCCGTCACGATGGCCGGCGTAGAAACCCTTGGGACGAGGTGGAATGTGGTCACCACTACGCCAGGTCCATGGCCAGCTGGGCCCTCCTGCTCGCCCTCAGCGGTTTCACCTGCGATGTGGCCAGGCGCGAGATGACCTTTCGTCCCGTAACGGCTGCTTCCGCGGAGGAAGGAGTCTTCACCTGCTTCTGGTCCACGGGGCTGGGATGGGGCACCTACACCCAGCGGCTAGATGCCGAGACCGGCCAGTGGGTGCCCGAGGTGAAGGTGCTATGGGGCGACCTGCGGGGCGTGCGCGTACGGGCCTGCGGCAAGGAGTGGACCTTGAGCTGACACCATCACGGCAGGAGCGCACTGGGGGTTGGTAGCCCATCCAGAGCAGCACTGCGGCGCCTACTAACTATCCCGGGCTGGCGAGAGGGGTGGTTCCATGCTCACCTCGGACTTATGATGAGTGATGGGAGCTGGACTTCCCCCGCGCTTAGTCACATGTTGTTACCAGGTTGCTGGCGAGCACAGTTCGTACCTGACGATCACCCCCTCAGGCCAACCCTCTGTAGCGCCTCGAGCACAAGTTACTGCCTTAGGCGAGCTATGGGCTGTCAAACGGGGCCTACAGAAGATCCAGGCACGAGATGCTCAACATAACACGTGCACATGCGAGGTGCCATCTGGGAGCTCGTGCCCGAAAATCCTCCTGCTGGCGACGCTGCGCCCATGGAGATGCTATTTGAGGACGAGTAATGGTGTGAGGCCAAGTGGTGTTCGATTGAACGTGGAAGGAGGGGCTGCTACTGATCACGAGCGGGCTGCTGCGCTGGCGTCGGCTGAGGGAGGGGTCGTGGGCTACCTCGTAGAATGTACCTTGCATGTACTTTCTGGATCTCCCTACCACTAGCTTTTGGACAGGAGGTCACCCTCGCGTCGGGGGAGTGTGAGGGGCTGATGACTACTGAAAGTATCCTGATCTCAATAGATCTGCTGCGGGAGGAATCCATAGGCACCCAGCAGGCTGACGCTATCCCTGATGAAGTGGGTGGCACCGAACATGGATCCAATGGCCTGCGTTAACAGCAACAGTTTACATAATTGCATGAGTGGGCACTACAGGCTGCGCGCTAGGCTAGCGGCCGTCATGCCGAGGTCCTTTGCCTCTGCGATGAAAGGGAACAAGGGCTGGGGATCCGCTATAGGAACCTCGATGACCTGACATGAGGATGAGGGATCTGTGCCCGCATGTTAGAGCTCCAGCGGCCTCGCCCACTTGTTTGGTAGATATAGGAAGTAGGGGCAGAGTCTTCGGAGGGCAGGAGTAGGTTATTTGGGGTTGTGGGTAGGAGGCTTGCAGGACCTGCCGCGCGTTCTGAAGCCATCTTCTGGGTAGTGGACCCCGGACTCTCCTTCCTGACTTACGTCCACTGGAGGGCCCCGGACGGGTATGCCTCACATGAAGGAGTCCTACGGCGGCATAGTCAAAACAGCGGCGAACGCGCTGACGTTCGCCGAACTCGGGATTCAAGGCCAGATGCATGAAGGCAAGGGTTCCAGAGTTCTGCCCTGCAGCGTGGGCGACCGATGGGGCTGCCGTAGCTGCCGGGGCAAGGTTAGTTTGCCGAGCGGCCGACGCTGAGGACGGCATTGATGAAGAGCGTAGGCCGGTCCCCAAGCGAGTTCAGGAAAATCGCAGTGACCGAAAGCGCCATAGCTACCATGGCCCAGACCGGGTAGATCAGGCCAGCAGCGGCTAGGGGGAGACCAATGCCGTTGAAGAGAAAGGCGAGCGCCACATTCTGTAGCGTCTTACGGTAGCTACGCATGCTGATCGTACGCGCATCGACGATCGCCTCGAGCCGGTCACTGACGATGATGATGTCGGCCGACTCGAGGGCGATGTCGGTGCCGGTGCCCATGGCGATCCCCACGTCCGCCTGCATCAGCGCCGGCGCGTCGTTGATCCCGTCGCCCACCATCGCCACACGCCCGCGTCCCTCGCCCTGCAGCCGCCGGACCAGCTCCGCCTTCTCGCCGGGGAGCACGCCGGCGTACACATGCTGCGGCTCGATGCCCACGGCCTGGGCCACACGCTCGGCCGCGCGCCGGTTATCGCCGGTCACCAGGACCGGCCGCAGGCCCGCCCGGCGCAGGGCGGCCACGACCGCCGCGGCGTCGGGGCGCAGCTCGTCGCCCAGCGCGATGATGCCGCGCAGGCGGCCGCCCCAGGCGACCGCGACGACCGTGCGGCCGGCGGACTCCAGCTCGGCGATCCGGGCGGCCAGCGCGGTCGTATCGATGCCCTGCTCCTCCAGAAAGCTCGGCCGGCCAACCAGCACCAGCTGGCCGGCCAGGCGCGCGGCCACCCCTCGGCCCGGGACGGCCTCGAAGTCGTCCACCGCCGGCACGTCCAGGCCCCGGTCGAGCGCGGCGTCCAGCACCGCCTGGCCGAGGGGGTGCTCCGAGGCCGACTCGGCGGCTGCCGCGACCGCGAGCAGCTCTTCGGCCCTCCCCGCGCCGGGCGCGGGCTCGATCTCCAGCACCGTCGGCTTGCCCACCGTGAGCGTGCCGGTCTTGTCCAGTACCACGGTTCGCACCGACCGGAAGGCCTGGAACGCCTCCCCGGTCCGCATCAGGATGCCGTGGTCGGCCGCCTCGCCAGCACCGCGCACGATCGCCAGCGGCGCGGCGATGCCCACGGCGCAGGGGTAGCCCATCACCAGCACCGAGAGGGCGGCGAAGACCGCTCGCTCGACGTCCGGCTGCCCGGCGAGCAGCCAGGGCCCGACGATCCAGCCGATCAGCGCCAGGGCGGCGAGGATCAGCACGCCGGGGGTGTAGACGACGAGGATGCGGTCGACGAGGTGCAGGATGCCGGGCTTGAGCGCTCGTGCGTCCTCGACGCTGCGCACCACCTGCTGGAGGAAGCTCTGCTCGCCAACAGCAGTGACGCGTACCAGGAGCGTGCCCGACCCGTTGATCGAGCCGCCAATGACCGTGTCGCCCGCGGCCTTCTCGACGGGCAGCGGCTCACCGGTGACCAGCGCCTGGTCCACCGCCGAGCGGCCCTCGACCACCTCGCCGTCCACCGGCACGCGCTCGCCGGGGCGCACGCGCACCAGGTCGCCGACGGCGACGTCGCCGATCGCCACCACGACCTCCTCCTGGCCGGCCGGGGTCGGCCGCACGACCCGGGCTGTGTCGGGCTGGAGGTCCAGCAGGCGCTTCACGGCCTGCGAGCTGCGGGTCTTCACGAGCAGCGAGAGCCACTCCGAGAAGATATGGTAGTTCGCCACCAGCACGCTCACCGCGAAGAACGCTGCCGTGGGGTAGCCGGCCGGACGGAAGACGAGACCGATCAGGCCACCGGCGATGCCCGCGAACGCGCCGACCTCCAGCAGCACGTGCTGATTGAGAATGCCCCGGCGCAGGGACTGGAAGGCCATCGCGAGGATGTGCGGCGCCACGCCGAGGACGACCGCCAGGGCGAAGCCCCCGACGACCCAGGGCACCAGCGGCCGGCCGATCTGCAGCAGGTTGGACGCCGCTAGCGTGCCCGTGACGAGCGCGAGCGCCGCGGTCCCCCCGACCGCCCGCCCGCGGCCCTGCCCGCGCAGCAGCAGGAAGGCCACCGTGAGGAGCGTCGCGGCCGTGACCGCGGGCACGAGCAGCATCCAGAGGCCCTCGAAGCGCAGGATGAGCGCCAGCGTGGCGAGGCTGAAGCCGATCGCGGCGAAGAGGCGCTGAGCCTCGCGCGCCAGGTCGGCCTCTTCCTCCTCGTAGGGACGCGTCTTGCGCGGGTCCCAGATCGTGTAGCCGATCTCCCGCAGCGTCTGGAGGAGCTCCTCCGGCTGGACGCGTGCCGGGTCGTACTCGATGAGCGCCTGCTCGTGGGTCAGGCTGACGGCCACCTTGTACACCCCAGGTTGACGACCGAGCGCCTTCTCGATCGTGGCGGTGCACAGGGAGCAGTGCAGTCCTCTGATCTTGGCACGGAATCGTGCCCTGCCGTCGGGCAGGACCTCGGCCCAATAGCGTTCGAGGATCTTGCAGCCGGCGCGCTCGAGGCAGGCTCGCACCACCGACTCAGGGGTGCGCGTGGCATCGAAGACCACCAGCACCTCGCCGCACCGGTGGTCGGCGCGGCTGCGCCTTACGCCCTCGAGGCGCGACAGCGCCTTCTGAATCCGATACTCGCAAGTCTTGCAGCGCAGACCCGCTACCCGAAACGTTCTCTGCTCCATCAGCTGTTCCTCCCTTCGACTTCGGCTGGCAGGTGGGACATCGCCCTAGCCCTAGCAGATACTACATGTTCCAGTTAGCTGGAATGTCAAGCGGACAGTGCAGGGCATCGGGCGATGAGGGCAGCTGTGGATCGCTGAGGACGCATGGATCCACCCTTGCGAGGGAGCGGCACCAACGGCACGCAGCGCGCTGTTAGTGTCGCTCGTAGTGCTCAATGAGCCCGCAGATGCATGTCTCGTTGCCCATCGTCTGGGCTGCCTGGTCTCGCAGGGCAACTAGCTCCTGGCGGATAGAGGTCAGGGCCAACAGCTGCTGCTCGACCGCGGTGATCTTGCGGTCAAGCAGCGCAAGCACGTGTTCACATGGCTGCTGCCCGGACTGCTGGAGCAGGAGGATCTCCTTGATCTCCTTGAGGCTGAGGCCGACGGCCTTCGCCTTCAGGACAAAACGCAGCCGTTCCACATCGCCGGGTCCATACACCCGGTACCCCGACTCGGTACGGGGCGCGGCGGGCAGCAGCCCGATCTGTTCGTAGTAGCGGATCGTCTTCGGGTTCAGCCCCAGTTCGGCGGCGAGGTCCCCGATTCGCAACTTCTTCCCTGGCAAAGGATCACCCTGAGCGCGTGACATCACTAACTCTATTTTAAACCTTTCAGGTAGCTGGAAGGTCAAGTACCGAGGCGCACTGTCGAGCTCGCTCTACCTCTCTCCGTGGCGGCCAGGTTCAGAGATGGGCTCGAGGATGCCTTGCTCACGGCACCATGCGTGCTGAGGAGCAGCACAAGCAGCTAGCCAATCCGTCTGCTCGCGTCTATTGGTCGCTATCAGCTACGTGCACCATCTCCCGCACATCCCCGTAGCACAGACCTCCGCTGGTATGCTTTCCAGCTCCTAGAACGAGCCAGTCCAAGGATGTTATGATCTAAGATGGCTATTTAGAGGTCTCTTAGCTGTAGCCAGACGACACTGCCAGCTCTATGGACCACTACGGGTTGAAAGGCGGGGAGCTTTGGAACAAGGCGATGGGTGGTTGGCAGCAGCGGCGGGGCGTGTACAGGCAGGTCGAGCATCCATAGTCCCTCCGACCTCCATCCGGCATAGGCCTCTTGCCAACCATGGCTAGGGCTTATGGCGACGTACAAGCGTAGGCCTCGAGCACCCTGACAACGCGAAGGCTCTGGACGGACCTCTCTAGCCACCATTCGCCTGTTACCTCCTGTTACTTCGCAGAATGTATCTTCTGCGAAATATACATTTTTGCTTCCACCAGATGTCGTGCTCCACAAGTTGGCGGATGCCTACGGGGAGTTCGTATCACGCCCGGCGACGATCAGGCTGGCCCGACTACTCCTGGGGGAGGCCCCGCGTCACCCACAGCTGTTCGACCCAGTGGTGGCAGGTGGCCCTATGAGGGTTATTCGATTCCTCAAGGCCTATTGGACACGCTCACTGGACGATTTATCTCCCCATTCCACTCTACCCTATCCAGTACCAATTCGCCTGCGCCTGACAGCTTACAAGCCTACCTGGGGCAGACAAGCATAACCTATCATACATTATTATGTAAAAATATAAACGCTCGCTCCTTGTGTGTTGCCACTCTCCTAAGTGGTGTAGTATGTATTACATTGCCATGGAGTTCAGCCAGGTGTTCCTTCGACTACAACTTACTCTGAGATGCTCCTTACCGGCCTAAGGCATCTACGAAGCTAATAGCACATATGAGCTACTATTTCAAATATACTCCATCTCCGGTTGACCTTGGCGTATTTATGTCAAATATTTCTGTTATCCGTTTTATAGCTCAAGCTTACAGATGGCCACCATGGATGGGGGATCTGGGCAGTGACCAGATGTGAGCTAGGGTAAGCCTGGTGGCTGGAGAGAACTCCTCTCCCTGGATGTAGCCCAGCAGCTGGTCCAGCAGGTACACGGCCTCGGGATGGCAGGGATACTCCCCCAGCAGCTGCAGCGTCGTCATCAGGAACCTGCCCCTGCCCACACGTCCCTCGAGCATGTACCCCAGCTTCCTCGCCCTGTGCCAGTTGTCCACCACAGCCACGATAGGTCTGAGATCCGAGGGCAAGACCTCCATCCCCACCGCCTTGGCACCCTCCACGAGATGGTACCACTGCCAATCGGAGTGCCCATCGTGGGGGAAACGCCGCATGAGGGGGTGGTCCTCCACAACCAGGCCCATCGTGGTGCGCGGTTGGTTGGGAAACCACAGGTAGGTCCAGAAGAGGGATTCAAAACCTGTGGGTATCGCGTCCTGCAGCTCGTCGTTCTCCGCCAGGTACACCACAGTGGCCCCGTTGTACATCTCCTCCACATAGCGCACGTTCAGACGATCGGTAAGTATCACCCCTCGGTGGTGCTCACGGCGGTCAATGACCTCCATCTGGTCGTAGTAGTCCGCCAGCCAGGCGAGGCCTGGGCTCAGCCGCACTCCTGCGCCCACCTCTTGGGTCCTACCTGTGGGGAACACCCAGAAGTCCCAGGAGTTGTGCACGTGGCTGCCCTCCAGATGAGCCCGCAGCGTTAGCTTCTTGGGCCCTGTAGGCATCCTGAGGGCCAGGGTTCCCACCTCGTACAACCCCCCAGGCGGCACGTCTCCCACAGCCAACTTGCCACAGGCCAGGACGTCCTGGCCTGCCGCCAGCTCCCAACGCACATCACCGCGCACTCTGTCTGGACCATAGTGGGACAGGAGCAACCTGGCCTCCAGCCACCCACCCTCGGGGAAAGTACGCCTCGGACACGCGCACAGCAACACCGTCTCGGCGTTGAACTGCCTGAAGACCTCAGCTGATGCGTGCCCCTTGGGTTCCCAGAAAACGTCCAGCACGCCGTTGAGGGCAGTGCCCTGCCCGGGGAAGTCGGTCAGGTTGAGCATCTGTAGGCCGCTGAGCTCCAGAGTGCGCCTGATCCTCTCGAACTGCTCCTTGATGCACACCAGTTGCAGTCGCGCCGATGCTCGGTAGTATCTATCCGCTTCATCGAGCAGCTGCTTGGCCGCGAGAGCATCCATCGCCTGGGCCTCCCAGGAGGGCTCGATCACTCCGGTGAACTTGGGGGATGAGTCCAGCCTTGTGTACATGTCCATCTGGGTGTGCTCGTGGGCGATCACCGGCAGCCGCCCACCGGCAACCCTGGTGGACCAGGTGGTCGTGCTATCCGGGGTCGTGCCCCGGAAAGACCTGTAGGAGTTGAGGTCGGTCTCCCTGTCCGGCTCCTCGGGCAGGTGCCCAAACCCGCTTTGGTCCAGGTACAGCCTGGAAGGGTCCAGCTCCCTGCCCCTGCGTACCAGCTGGTTGAGGAACGGGCTGTACCGATGAGAGGCTCCGTGAGGTGCAGATTGCAGCAGCTCGTTGCCCATGCAATGGATCACTAATGAAGGATGCCGCTGCAGGTGCAACACCACCCTCTCCAGCTCCGATCTCAGGAAATTGCCGGCACCAGCCAGGTACCGAGGGTCGTTGCAGTTCCCCCAGTTGGGGAGCTCGTTCTGCACCAGCATCCCCACCTCGTCTGCGGCCTCATAGAAGGCATCTGGGGGCGTCCAGGAGTGCAGCCTAACGTGATTGAAACCGTAGTCCTTGGCCCTCCGAAACTGCTGCAGGTACACGCTCTTGTCGTGTGGAGGATAGCCGGTGAGGGGAAATATGCAGCAGTCCACGTACCCACGCAGGTAGAGGGGCTCGTCGTTGAGGTACAGCTTCCTGCCGCGCACCTCAAACGTGCGCAGCCCGAACCTCGTGTCCACGACGTCCACACCTTCCTCCGTGGCAAGCTCCAGGTGCAGTTCGTAGAGGAAAGGGTCGCGGTCCGACCACAGCCTAGCATCCGGCCCTAACTCGAGGGTCAGGGTAAGGCCCTTCACTCCCGGTTGGGCTATCTCCAGGGGCATCTTCGCTCCAGCGATCCTGCGCCCCTCGACTTCAGCCCTGGCCTCCACCGTACCCCTCGCCCCAGTGGTGGAGGCCACCAAGACTTCGCAGCGCACCGTGCGCCGGTGGGCGTCTGGGAAGATCTTCAACCCCTCTATCCAAGTCCGCGGGGTGGCCACCAATCGTACAGCGCCCACGATGCCACCCCAGTTTGTGGCAGTGTGCCTCGAGTGGATGTGGGCCTCGTAGTTCAAGATCCCCTCTACCTTATTGTTCACTTTGATGGCCAGCAGGTTAGGTTCACCCGGATGAGCGAGGTCCGTCAGGTCGAACCTATGGGGCGTGCTCAGCGAATCTCCAGAGCCCGCATAGGTGCCATTGAGCCATACGCCTGTCGTCCAGTTGACCCCCTCCAGCTGCAACCAGATCTTCTTGCCGCGCCAGACGTTTGGGATCTCCACCTGGCGCACATACCAGGCAGCTCCTTCGTAGCTACGCTTCTTGCTCCAGCCGATGATCTGCTCGGGAGGACGCTCGCCGTAGCCCTGTTCCTCCCAGGAGCCGGGCACCAGGATGCGCCCGCTCTGCAGCCTCCTGTACCACTCCTCAGCTTCACCCCTGCCATCGGGATCCAGCGCAAAGCTCCACTCACCCGTGAGGTCCAGCTGCTCCCTGTCGTGGGAGGGCAGCAAGCCAGGATAGATCATCATACCAGTATCACCTCAATCCCAAGATCTCTGAAGGGCTGCACAGCTTCCTCGGCAGCCCCTGTGTCCGTGATGAGTATGTCCACCCAATTGGTGGGGCATATCAGGGCTGTGGCCAGGGCACCCAGCTTGGTGTGGTCGGCCACAACTATCTTCTGCTTGGCGTGCTCGATGAGTGCCCTGTTGACGGCCGCCTCCTCGGCATTCCAGCAGGTGAGCCCTTTCTCAGCATGGATACCGTTGACGCCTATGAACACCTTGTCCACGAAGAACTCGCTCACTGCACGGATGGTGAAGCTGCCGACCAGAGAGAACCAACTGCCGCGCAGGAAGCCGCCGGCCACGAACACGGTCAGGTCCTCGCGATTGCTGAGCTCCATCGCCACGTTTACCGTGGTCGTGATCACGGTGATGCCCCTGCGATGGCGGATGCTCCTGGCCACCTGCGTGGTGGTGGTGCCAGGTGTCAACGAGATAGTCTCGTTGTCGGCCACCAGGGAGGCGGCCGCCAGGCCGATCCTCCTCTTGGCCTCGCTCTCTCTGCGGACCTGGGCCTCGAAGGAGGAATCGTGCAGGAAGGGCTCGTACAGCATCCGCTCGGCAAGAGAGGCGCCCCCGTGCGTGCGCCGTAGCAAACCCTCCCGCTCCAGCTCCGCCAGATCGCGGCGAATCGTGGCCGGAGACGCCCCGAGCTCCTCCACCAGCTCCTCCACAGTGACCTCGGCTCGCTCCAGCAGCCGCTGCAAGATCTGCTCCTTGCGCAGCTGGGAATGCTTCGTCTTAGGCTCAGCCATCGTAACCTCCCATCACCAGCGCTGCTGCTCCCAGCAGCGCTGCGTCATCTCCCAGCTCTGCCCCCCTCACCTCCACCCTGCCCTTGGGGTATGTCCAGGCGTGGGCGCGCACATGCTCCCTCACCCTGGGCAGCACCAGCTCTCCCCTGGCCATCACCCCACCGCCTATCACCACCACCTGAGGGTCGTAGGCGTGGATCAGCGTCACCACCCCGCTGGCCAGGTACCGCAGCCAACGCTCGAACACCCAGCAAGCCAGCCCATCTCCACGTTCCACAGCACCCAACACCCTCTCCACGCTCAGCTCGCCTCCCACAAGCTCCGAGCCACAGCCCCTCCCCAGGTGATCCGCCATCGCGTTGACCAGTGCTGTGGCCGAGGCGTACACCTCCCAGCACCCTATGTTCCCACAGGAGCACAGGCTCCCGTTGACGTCCACCGTGAAGTGTCCCCCGAGGATCCCAGCGAGCAGCCCAGAGCTCCTCAGCAGCCTGCCGCCAGCTATCACCCCGGTGCCCACCCCGGTACCGATCGTGACGCACACCACATCAGAGTAACCCCGACCAGCCCCGTACACCCACTCCCCCAGCGCGTACACCCGGGCATCGTTGTCCACCTTGGTGGGCACTCCAAAAGCTTCCTGTAGATACCCCCCGACGCTGACTCCCTCCACGTCCGGGATCTTGCCGTTGAGCTGCAGGACGGTGCCGGTGGAGGGATCTATCACCCCTGTGAAGCCCACGCCTATCCCTCCCAGGTCTTGCCCCCCAGCTAGCTGCCTACCCAGCTCCACCAGCTTGCCCAGCACGTGCCGGACACCCAGATGCCCCTCCGTGGGCACCACCAGCCTCCGGAGCACCCTGCCGTCCGCGCTCACCAGCCCGCTCTTGATGCGCGTGCCCCCCACATCGTACGCTAGGTACACCTGGCTCATACCTTCTCCTCCTGCGCCACCATCCTGGTCTCCACGAAACTCAGCACCGCCTCCACCTCGGGCAGCGGGCACGAGGGCACCTCGTACTTGGCCAAGTTGACGTGCGCCGCCGCCACTCCCCAGCGGGCGGCCTCCAGTACATCGCCCGTCCGTTCGTAGGCCCAGGCGAATGCCCCCACCATGGCGTCGCCGCACCCCACTGGATTGATGCCCTCCGAGCCCGGCAGGTGGCTGGGAACCGGGGGCACTGGCAGGTGCCAGGCATGCCCCCCATAGGCCAACACGGCCCCCTCCTGCGCCATGGAGAGCAGCAACACCTCGATCCCATGTCGGGCGGCAAACTCCTGCGCTGCCCCCACCCTCTCAGCCATGTCCCTGGGGTATCCCCCCATGAGCCCCCCGAACTCCTCCAGGTTGACCTTCACCATCCATGGACGAGCCCCCAGCGCGGCCTCCATAGGCTCCGAGTGCGCGTCGATGATGACCCTCACTCCGTGCCCCCTGGCCACCTCGATCGCCGAGAAGTACAGGTCCTGGGGCATGCCGGCGGGCAGGCTGCCGGAGAGCACCAGCAGGGAGGCCGCCGGCAGCTCCCGCCTAAGCAGCTCCAGCAGGGCCTCGTGCTCCCTTCCCCCCAGCCGCGGCCCCCCATCCACGATCTCGGCCACCAACCCCAGCTGCCTGTCCACCACCACCACGGAGGACCTGTTCTCGACGTCGATCTCCACCGCCCGGTAGTCTATGCCCTGGCGGGCGGCCGCAGCCCGCCACCGCAGGCCGTTGCCTCCGCCCAGCACCACGAGCGCCCTGCTCTCCCCGCCCAACTGCCCCACCACGCCGCTGACGTGGGCGCCCGACCCCCCAGCCTGGTCGAAGCTCAGGTGGCTGCGCATCGTCGCCCCGGGACGGAACCCCGAGACGACGTACACCCTGTCGGTGGAGGTGTTGGGAGATACCGTCAGGATCATCCTCCCCATTCCCCCAGCAGCCAGTCCCACAGAGCCCTGTGCTCCTGGGGCCTGGAGACGTAGTCGTAGCAGGAGGGATCCTCCATGAGAGCTCGGACCATCGGCAGATCGGGCTCCAGGCAGGCTTGCCGGCCCCGAGGCACCGACACCCTCCTGGGCTCGGGCACCCGTCGGTAGCGTGGGTTCCTCTCCAACCCACCATCCGCCAGCACGTAGTACGCGGTACCTCCAAGCTCCCGCAGCGGCTCGTACAGCAGCCTGGTCTCCAACGCGTACACCGCCCCGAGCACGAGGGGCTCCTCCCCCGTGTTGACCACCACGTGCACCCAGCCCGGAGGGATGGGCACCTTGTCCCCGGGCCCCACCGGCACCAGCAGCACCCGCGACACCTCCGGGGAGGCCACGTCCTGCAGGTACATCAGCCCGCTGCCGTGCCAGAACTCGTACACCTCCGAGTAGGCCAGCTCCGTGCCGGGCGGACAGGAGTGCACGTGCCCCTGGCTGCGCACCCGCTCTCGCCCCACGGTGCCGGCGGCGTAGACCACCGCCCCCAGGCCAAGGCCACGCTCCTCGAGCGCCGCCGCCCGCCCCAGGCGGATGTGCATATATATGGTGTAGAGGTGGTCCGGGCCCTCTGCCTGGGGGTCCAGCAGCATCTGCCGGATGTCCGCCCTGCGCCGCACCTCGGGGGGATCGCTCGTTATCCCCTCCCCAAAGCGCAGCTCCAGCCCGTGCGGGTCCAGAGCCACCTCAAAGCCTGCCACCTGCGAAAGATCTATCAACGACATCTTGTCACCTCACTTCTGCATCTTAGCTAGTGCTTCCTGGGCGCTCAGCCCCTCATGCACCACGCGCTGGAAGGCCTCCAGCGCCGCCCTGGGATCCTCCGCCTGGTAGATGTTGCGGCCGAACATGATGCCCCCGCAGCCGACCCTCACGCACACCTCGGCCACCTCCAGCGCCTCCCGCAGCGTCTCCTTGCGAGGCCCTCCAGCCACCAACACCGGCACGGGGCAACCCTCCACCACCCTGGCCATGGCGTCGCCTTCCCCAGGGTAGATGCACTTGACCACGTCCGCCCCCACCTCCGCCGCCACGCGCACGTACATCCCCAGCACTCCCACGTCCGTCCTGTCCTCCGGGTGCGTCTTCTCCCGAGCGCTCCTGGGCTCGATGATCAGCGGCAGCCCCAGCCGCTCGCACTCCCGCGCGATGCGAGCGTTGCGCTCTATCTCCTCCCGCTCGTCGTGAGGGTCGGCGTGCCCCACGAACATGTACGTCATCACCGCCGACGCCCCCGCGGCCAGCGCCTCCTCCACCGTCGCCAGCGCCACCGACACGCCCTGCGGGTAGGCCAGCACCCTGCGGCTGAAGTTCTGCCAGTCCAGGTGCAGCACCAGCGCCGGCGCGTCAGGCCCCACGAACACCTCCTCCAGGTGCCCCAGCATGCCCGGGGAGACCATCAACCCCTCGGCCGCCCGCAGCGCCGACGCCCTCCACCTCATCTCCTCCAGCGTGACCATCCCCTCCATGGGCCCCATCAGCAGCCCGTGCGAGTAGGCCACCACGATGGCTCGGCCGCTGGAGGGCCTAAACAGCCTGCCCAGCCTGATCTTCTTGCCAGTGCGCGCGTCCATCCGCTCATCCCTCCCAACAGTGTTGTAGCCACTCCACAAGGTCCAACACCCTCAGCTCGGCCCCCGGGGCCACCAGGCGGAGGTTGCGCCGGGCGTAGGGGGAGGTGGTGATCACCGCCTCCACCCCGGTCTCCAGGACCTCCACCAGCCGCCGCCGCGCTATCGCCTCGACGGCCTCGGGATAGGGGTAGCCGAAGGTGGGCCCCGATGGCAGCGCTTGCTCTCGATGATAGCGCAGCTCTCGCAGCTGCGCACCGGTACGCCTGATGAGCTCGCGGGGAGGATCGTACACCCCCAGCCCCCTCCCCAGACGGGAGGAGTCGTGCAGGGTGACCACCCCCTCGTACCTCCAGGGTGGCAGGCCGTCCCCAAGCCCGCACAGCCACTGCGATACGTGCACCACCTCGCACCCGAGCTCTACCCCGAGCTCCGGGCAGATGCGCCGTAGCGCGTAGGCGGCCTCCGCCGAGTCCGCAACCACCAGCCGCGCCCCCAGCGCCTGGAGGCCCCCGGCAACCTCCCTGGCGGCGCGCTCGGCCTCGTCCCACAGCCCCAGGTCGTACAGCTCGTAGCCCGTGGTCACTCCGGCGAGCAGCCCCACCTCCGGGCGCACCCGCTGGGCCACCCGCCGGCAGGCCTCGGCGACCTCGGGCGAGAGCGCCAGGGTGGAGGCGTCCACCAGCAGCACAACCTCCCCGGGCGCCGTCCACCGCTCCAGCTTGCCCCAGGGCGTACCCTCTGAGAGGTAGGCCTCCCTGGCCCGCTCCACGTACTCGGGAGCCAGCCCCCGCCGCACCAGCTCCGCCCTGGCCGCCCGCAGGTAGGGGGTCTCTTCCGGGCAGCCCTCCTCGGAGTAGCGGTACACGGAGAAGGCGCACTGGGCGCCGTCGGTGAGCGCCGCGTACAGCACATCCCCCAGCTCCCTCGACCAGTCCATGTGGCCCGTGAGCACCAGCCACAGCAGCAGCGCCCGCCGCGACACCGTGTGGGCGTGACTGCCCAGCGCCCACACCTCGGGAGTGGCGAAAAGCTCCTGCTCGTGCGCCATGGCGTTGCGCCGGATAGCTTCCCTGTACCTCTCAAGCATCGCCCACCTCCGGGTGCAGCCCCTTGCCGGGGTTCATGATCCCTCCAGGGTCCAGCGCCTGCTGTAGCCGCCACAGCACCCGCAGCCCTGAGGCTCCCCACTCCCTCCCCAGCCACCGCGCCTTGGCCAGCCCCACCCCGTGGTGGTGGGAGAGGCTGCCACCCAGCGACAGGCAAGCCTCGAACGCCGCCTCCAGCACCCGCCAGTAGGTGTGGGCCACCGCCTCCTCGTCCTCGGCCTCCGCGGAGAAGATCATGTACAGGTTGGCCCCCGTCAGATAGGCGTGGGAGAGGTGGCCGTAGACCTTCCCGCGCTCCCCCACCGCCGCCAGCATGGCCTCCCGCATGCCCTCGTAGACCCTGCCTAGGCAGCTCCAGTCGGCCGACACCTCCAGCGCATCGGCCACCCCCCGAGACTCCAGCAGCGGGCGGACCAGTCCCAGGGTGTTGAACCGTCGACTCCACCACAGCTCCGCGGGGCCATCCCCCAGGTCGCTCCACCCTTGCCCCCGGCAGGTCGCCTCTATGTGCTCCACCTCCAGCGCCACCATGTCAGCGTACCCCTCGCAGCCCCACAGCAGCAGGCACTCCCCGGCTCGCCCCCAGGGCTCAAGGTAGGGGGTGGCCTCCACTGCGTCGTACAGCCTCACGATGGCTGGTCGCAGGTCGCGCTGCAGCACGCGTCGCACCGCCTCGAGCCCCCGCTCGAACTCGCCCACGGCGTAGCACCGCCAGCGACGGACCTCGGGCAAGGCGTGCAGCTGGAGAGTGGCCTCGGTGATGATGCCGTAGCACCCCTCAGAGCCCACGAACAGCTGGTCCAGGTCCGGACCCGTGGCCGCGCGGGGCACCCGAGAGGTGCGCACCACCTCGCCATCCGGCAGCACCACCTCCAGCGCCAGCACCATGTCCTCTATCTTGCCGTAGCGGGTGGAGGCCACCCCGGCAGCCCTGTGCGCCAGCCACCCGCCAAGCGTGGAGGCCCGCATCGACTGGGGGAAGTGCCCCAGCGTCAGCCCCCTGGCGTTGAGGCGGTCCTCCAGGTACTGCCCGCTGATCCCGACCTGCGCGCGCACCCATAGCGAGCTCTCGTCCACCTCCAACACCCGCCCCATGCGCTTGAGGTCCACCACCAGGGCCGACCCATCCGCCAGCGCACCTCCCACGATGCCCGAGCCCCCACCATACGGCACCACCGGTACCCGGTGACGCTGGGCCCAGCGCAGGAGCACGGCCACCTGCTCGGTGGTCTCGGGCCAGGCCACGGCCCTGGGCAGCCAGTGAGGCCGACCGAGCACTGCGGCCTTCAGCTCCAGCGGCCAGGCATCGTGCGAGTAGGCCAGCCTGTCCACCAGAGATTCCGATACCTCTAAACCCTCTCTCCTCAGCTCTTCCAACCCTACCTCCAATGACCAGATCTAGCCATCAGGTTACTACACGGGCTCCACGTTGTCAATCATTTAAGAGATATATAATCATATTTCTGATTATATTTGGCTAAAAGAAGCACAAAGTATTGACATAGCGATCAGGCTGTGTTAGAGTCTAGCCAAGACGTAGTGCAAGCAGGGGTTAGATATGGCAGGAGGTATAGCTAAGAGTGGCGGATTCAGAGGTCTGAGGGGCAGGGAGAGCCTGGATGGGCTGCTCTTCGCGGGGCCAGCGATCCTGGGGCTGCTGATCTTCACGGCCTATCCCATCATCTACTCGTTCTACCTGAGCTTCACGGAGTACAACATCATTAGCCCACCGCGCTTCGTGGGGCTCGCCAACTACGAGCAGATGCTCCTCCAGGACCAGCTGTTCCGGACGTCCCTGAAAGCGACGCTCTACTACAGCGTGGTTAGCATCCCAGCTAGCCTGATCCTGAGCTTCCTGGTGGCGCTCTTGATGAACCAGAAGGTGAGGGGCATCGCTTTCTACCGCACGATATGGTACCTGCCCAGCCTGGTACCGGCTGCAGCAGGAGCCGCGCTGTGGAGGTGGATCCTCAACAGGGACTTCGGACTGCTCAACATCATGTTGGGTAACCTGGGCCTGCCCACCCCAGGGTGGCTGATAGAGCCGCGGTGGACGATCCCTTCACTCGTGATGATAGGCCTATGGATGGGCTTGGGGAGCACCATGCTGGTGTTTCTCGCGGGTCTGCAGGGGGTACCCACCCACCTGTACGAGGCGGCGGAGATAGATGGGGCCAACTTCTGGCACAAGTTCCGACACATCACCATCCCCATGATGTCTCCGATCATCTTCTTCAACCTGATTCTAGGGATCATAAACTCCTTCCAGGTCTTCACGATCGTCTACCTTATATACACGCCCACGGGCTCGGGCAGCGCTGGCCCGAGCGACTCGGCACTGTTCTACATGGTGTACCTGTACCGCAACGCCTTCCAGTACTTCAAGGTGGGCTACGCCGCGGCCCTTTCCTGGGTGCTGTTCCTGATCATAGTCGTGCTGACCTATCTGATGTTCAAGTTCCAGCACCGTTGGGTGTATTACGAAGCTGAGAGAGCGGGGTGATGCCATGACCACGGTAAGAACTGCGGAAGGCTACACACAGGCACGCAAGGGCGTGCTCCTGGGCAAGAGGGCTCGGAGGTTGATCGGTAGCGCCATAGCCTACGCGCTGTTGACGCTCGGCGGCCTATTGATGCTGCTGCCCTTCGCCTGGCTGGTGAGCAGCTCGCTCAAGGGGCCCAACGAGATCTTCGTGCTGCCCCCGGAATGGATCCCCAATCCTCCCAGGTGGAGCAACTACACTGAGGTGCTCTCGGCGCTGCCTTTCCTCAGGTACCTGCGCAACACCTTGACGATCACCTTTCTGGCGATGATCGGCCAGGTGACCACCTCGGCGATGGGCGCCTACGCCTTCGCGCGCCTGCGTTGGCCGTGCAGGGACTTCGTGTTCGCGGTCGTCCTGGCTACCATCATGGTGCCCTACACCGTGACCCTGATCCCCACCTTCATCCTGTTCAAGGCGCTGCGCTGGCTGGACACCTTCCTGCCGCTGATCGTGCCCTACTGGTTCGGAGGCGGCGCCTTCTTCATCTTCCTGTTGAGGCAGTTCTTCAGAACCATCCCGCTGGACCTGGACGAGTCCGCGAGGATAGACGGCGCCAGCTCCTGGGTGATCTTCACCCGCATCATACTGCCCCTCTCCAAGCCCGCCCTGGCGGTGGTGACGATCTTCTCCTTCCTATCGCACTGGAACGACTTCTTCGGCCCCCTGGTGTACCTCTCCTCAGCTGACAAGAGGACGCTGGCACTGGGCCTGGCGGCGCTGCAGGGTCTGCAGTGGGGCCGCGACATGACCCATCTGGTGATGGCCGTATCGGTGATCATGATAGCTCCCATCATCTTGCTGTTCTTCCTAGCGCAACGCACCTTCATCGAAGGCATAGTCCTGACAGGCATCAAGGCATAAAACTACAGGAGGAAAGTCATGGCAGGTACTTACAGCAGACGCAGTTTTCTGAAGCAGATGGGGACGCTGGGCGCGACCATCGCGCTGGGGGGAGCCCTGAGCTCCTGTGGCAGCTCGGGTGGTTCGGCCAACACCCCCAGCACGGGCGGCAGCGCCACCCCCATAGCCTCCAGCCCGCCGAGCGGTGGCTCGGCCAGCGGCACAGTGAACTTCTTTGCGAGGGGAGACGAGGCCATCTTCAAGGTCTTCCACAGGCTGCGTGACGAGTTCCAGAAGAGGGAGCCCAACATCCAGGTCCAGATAGAGGAGGTGCCAGGAGACTTCTATCAGAAGTTCCAGCTCAAGCTCGCCAGCGGCACCCCGCCCGACTGCCTGTTCGAGTGCGACTGTACGATAACTTCCTCGATCAGGGCAGGAGCCCTGGAGCCCCTGGACAGCTTCATAGCCAACGACGCCAGGTTCGACAAGAGCGACTACCTGCCCATAGCCTGGTACACCTCAGAGTACGAGGGCAAGACTTATGGCCTGCCCTACGACGGAGGCTCCATGGCGATGTTCTACAACAAGGATCTGTTCAAGCAGGCGGGCATACCACCCCTCAGCCCGGAGGAGCCCATAACCTGGGACCAGCTGTTGGAGTACGGCCGGAAGCTCACGCTCGACCGCAACGGCAAGCACCCAGGCGAGGCCGGCTTCGACCCTCGGCGCATCAAGCAGTACGCCTTCGACCCCCAGGCATCCTGGGTTCCCTGGCTGTGGGTCTGGGGCAACGGAGGCGAGGTAATTACCAAAGACGGCAAGGTACCCCTGGATGAACCCGCGGCCGCGGAGGGCCTACAGTTCGTGGCCGATCTGGGCACCAAGCACTACATCTCCCCAAGCCCTCAGTTCCAACAACAGGGGCAGATCTCCTTCCTCTTCGAGTGGGACGTGGCCCCCTTCCCCAAGGGCAAGGTCAGGGTGTCCACGGGATGGTACTCTCCCCTGTCGATGACCGCCGCGGCAAGGAACAAGGAAGCTGCCTGGAAGTGGATCTCCTTCTGCTGCTCGGAGGAAGGACAGAGGATAGTTGCCGAGCTGGGGCAGAGCGTCCCACCCTTGAAGAAGCTTGCCAACAGCCAGGTGTTCCTCAACCCCAAGGTACCACCAGAGCACAAACAGGTGTTCCTTGATCAGCTGGATCAGAGCATCCTGAGGACGCCGGGAGACAAAATGGGCAAGTACTTCGGAGGCTACGTCGTGGAGTTCCGGGACATATTCAACCCAGCGTGGGATGCGGTGCTCAGGGGCGACAAGCAGGCAGCAGATGCCATGAAGGAGGTGAGACCCAAGCTGGAGAACCTCCTGAAGACCGGGAAGGTCTCCTGAGGGAGCGCTCGGTGGTGGCCGGAGTCCATGCCGAGGCCGACGACGAGCTGGGCAGATACGTCATCGGTAGCACGGCGCTCTCCTTAGAGCTGGTCAGGGATGACCTGGGGCGTCTCAGGCTGGCGAGGGTGGCGTGTGGGGGCGGGGATTGGAGCCCGTCCCCAGTCCGGTGCTGAACGTGTCCGTGGGCTCGCGCGCACTGGACGAGCTGTGCGAGCTGCGTGGGTGGGCGTCGGCGGAGCCATCCGGCGAGCAGGCGCTGCACATCACCGGCCAGCTTGGAGATACCCCCGTTCGCGTCCTGCTGACTTTGAAGGCCTATCCCGATTCGGGTGTCATCAGCTAGGACACAGAGATCCAGAACATCTCCGACCTGCCGGTAGCGATCGGCAATCCCTCCTCCCTGCAGCTGACCTGTAGGCCGACCGGCGACGCTACGCTGAGCGTGCTCAGAGGAGGGGCCTACGACGACGCGCTACCGCCCAAGGGATACGCCCTGCAGACCCTGGACAGGCTGAGCTATAGCCTATCCAGGCCGAGGGTCTACGCCTCCGCAGGGGACGGCAGGTCCACTGGAGAGTTCGTCCCCTGGTTCTGCCTACAAGGAGGCGGCGGTGGGGTCATGGGGGCGCTGCTCTGGTCCGGCCACTGGCGGATGGAAGCTAGGTACACCCCAGCGGGTGCGAGGATGGCGCTGGGACTATCTAACTTCGAACACCTGCTGGCCCCCGGAGGCGCTCTGCAGCTGCCGAGGGCCCTCTTGCTGGGGTTCTCGGGGGACCTGGACGAGGCAGCTAACGCCCTGCGCGTATGGGAGCTAAGGTATCTCGCGCCTCCCATCCCAGAGAACTGGCCCTGGGTACAGTACAACCACTGGTACGCCTACGAAGGGGATATAGACGAGGCTAGGCTGCTGGCCGAGGCGGAGATAGCTGCGCGGGTGGGATGCGAGGTCTTCGTCATAGACGATGGCTGGTTCGCTGGCAGGAGGCCCGATTCCTACGTCTCATGGTGGGGGCAGTGGCGGGAGGACCGCAGCCGCTTTCCCTCGGGCTTGTGGGGCTTCGGCGAGCGCATCAGGCAGCTGGGAATGCGCTTTGGGCTGTGGGTGGAGCCCGAGCGGGTGGACATGCAGGGGGAGGTAGCCACGGAGCATCCCGAGTGGCTGGCGGCAAGAGACGGGGTGCCCATCACCCGTAGATGGGGGGATGAGATCGCGGGGCACCTCTGCCTGGGCAACCCTGATGTCCAGGATTGGATGGCGAGCGAGGTGGTCAGGGTGGTGCACGAGTACGGTGTGCAGTGGCTCAAGTGGGACTACAACATGGGGTACGCCGCCGGATGCAACAGGGAGGACCACGGCCATCAGGCGGGCGATGGGCACTACGCTCACACGATGGGGCTGTACCGAGTGCTGGCCACGGTGCGGGAATCCTGCCCCGGGCTCATCATCGAGAACTGCGCCAGTGGCGGCCACAGGGCAGACCTGGGCATGCTCACTCACTCACACATCCAATGGCTGTCCGACTACACTCACCGGGCTGCGTCTTGTCGGCGGCATGTGCAGGGGGCGGGTTACTACTTGCCGCTGCAGTGGCTCAACGCTTGGGTGCTCGAGGGCGCAGATGCCTACGAGTTCCGCAGCAGGATGGGCGGTGCCTTGGGGATCTCCGCCCGCCTCGGCAGCTGGAGCCAGCAACAGCTGGAGCTGCTCGCCCGAGGGATAGCCGAGTACAAAGCCGTGATAAGGCCGCTGCTCTCCGGGCACAGGTCCCTCCTGAGCTCTCCCTGGCATGAAGGCTGGGACGTGTGGCAGCTCTGCCACCCACGCTCGGGAGAGTTCACCATCCTGGCCTTCCGAGACCCATCGGCCATAAGTAGCGTTAGGGTCGCTCCTAGGAGCATCTCTCCTGAGGAGGACTACATCCTAATGAATCTGGACACCGGAGAATCCTTCCAGATGCACGGTAAGGGGCTGCTGGAGATCTCTGTGGCTAGACATGCTAGCGTGCTCCTAATAGGTAAGCTGGTATCGTGAAGTTTTTACACGAGCGCTTCCACGGTAGTTTTGTCTAAATAGTCTTATTGCATATAGAATATACACTACGTAGTGCATACCCTCTCCATCCTAGGATTGAGACCGTGATCGGGAGGTACAGCATGGATACATCACACAAACTGTCAAGGCGGGATTTCCTAAAGGCCAGTGCTGGCGCTGCCGGTACCTTAATGGCGCTGTCTTTAGCCCAAGCTCGTGCGATGAGGGCTGTACAGCAGCGCGAACCTATGCGTACGGAAGTTCGAGATATAGACGGCACACCGGTCGTGTTTCAGTATGGTCAGCCAGTACCGTCGTTTGACACTTGGAGGGAGAGGGAGCCGTGTCGAGAGTACATCGACCTCAACGGCCTATGGAAGTTTCGGTTCGATCCAGCAGATGATGGGCTGTCGAAGGGTTGGCATACTCCAGGCCACGATGACTCGGGTTGGCATAGAGTGCAGGTACCGCTACCCTGGGATCTGTATGATACTCCCAACTTCGGGTCATATGATGGTAGCAGATACGGCACTGGCACAGCCTTCTACGATGGCTATGCCTGGTATAGGAAGCAAGTCCATGTTCCAGCTAATTGGAGTAACAAGATCGTCCGGCTGTTCTTTTTGGGCGCTAACTATAGGACTTGGGTATACATCAACGGCCAGTTGGTGGGTGTGCACGAGGGAGGACACACACCATTTGCCCTAGACATTACTACCCACATCCTCAAGGGGGAAAACACTATCGCCGTTAGGGTATATAGGAGGCCGTGGTGGAGCTCCTACGATCCCTCAGTGCCTAATCCAACACCCATTACTGACGATCGAGAGTTACCCTACAAACCTGTTGACTACTGGCCGTATGCGGGGCTAATCAGAGATGTCTACATAGAAGCTACGTCGCAGATCAACATAGTGAAACTACTCACTGCCACGAGCGCAAGCACGCTAGATCTCAGGGTCATAGTACAGAACAACAGCCATAAGCACCTCACTAGAACGTTATCTGTAGACCCCGGCGAGGGGACTGGAGCAGCGCCCCAGTCGAGAGTTATACAGCTGTCGCCTAATCAGGTGACGGCCGTCCAGTTCACATTCGAGCTACCAAGCGCTACGCCGTGGGATACGGCCCACCCTATACTCTATCGATTGGTGGCCACGCTCTATCCTGGGAGAGGGGATAGAGGGGTGGAGAATCGACGTCCTCCTGAGGATAGTCTGTCCGTGCGTTATGGCGTGCGAAGCGTGGAGGTGCGCAATGGCAGGTTGCTGCTCAACGGTAGACC